>DDMF01000117.1:0-36827 GCA_002340515.1 Rhodobacteraceae bacterium UBA2553
CATATTGACCCCCGATGAGGCCTATGACAGCAAAACAGAACAAATGAGATTAGCAGCCTAAATGAAACCCTGATCCATCTTAACAAGGCTGCAAACTGGTCTAAAATCTAGGACCACCTCTGTAGGCCGGATGAATTTAGCTTATTCTGAGGCGGTCGATCTTCTCATAAGTATTGCGGTTGCAGAGCAGATGAACTCACCAATGTTTCTGGCGAGCCTGGGGTCCGTCCGGCGGCAATTGGTGGCCTCTTTTTCGCCTGAGAAGCGTAACAAGGTGAACCGCCTGAAATCCCGCATATTGATTGGTGTCACCGCGTCAACTTACGTTCAGGCGAGCGCAAGCGCCCCTCCGAAACGGGTCGTGCAGACTCTGCATCAGGCCTTTATCGATCAAGAGGTGCTGGAGATTCGGTACAAAAGAGAAGATGGCGAAACGTCCGAACGAAAGATCGCACCACATTACCTTTTGTTAAAATACCCCGTTTGGTATGTCGTTGCGTCTGACGACCTCAGGAAGGGACCAAGGGTCTTTCGTTGTGATCGGATACTGGCTGCGGCCAAGACGGGAACGCATTTCAACCTGTTGCCAAAGGAGGAGTTCGGACCATCTTTGGCTGATGACGACCTTTCGATGTGATGAAAACATAGCCCCCCACGCAGGCACCGGACATTGTCAGGCTTCAATGAGACGAACCCGACTTGTGCGATAGCGACTATTGCTGACGCAGAGGGTCTTCGCAGGTGTAGCAATGCGTTTTGAGCAACGTAGTAGAATTCGCGGAATCGCTCGCATACACAATTCATTACTCAATTGGAGCTTTCTGTTGTGAACTCATGTTGAAGTGCATTTGCATATCGTGAGCGTTCTTTGTCTCGACCAACTATGTGGATGCGCCATTGTTATTTGTTCAATTGAAGGTCGAAATCTGATTTCCCGAAATCGCGACCATTAATGCGCAGTGAAAGGAAGTGCTGACCAGCATAGTACTTCCGGGTGGTTATTGGACGAATGGCATGTTCGCGTCGCAACTTTGTGGTTTCGCCGGGGCCCAGTACCATCTGCCTCCACTTGAACACTTTTGCAGAAAGCGATCCGTTCGCTTTACGGTGATGGATAACATAGTCGATCAGCAACTTCTGTGGGTCAGTTTTCCGAGAAGACAGTGTCACCTCAAAACCTAATTTTTCGCCTAAGATTACCGTGTCTGTGACGATAAAGATTTCCGGGTCCCTGATCGCTGGTGGCAATACACCAAATACTGCAAGGGTTCTTTCGTCCCCTTGCTTGATCAAACTTCGGCATGCATGGCGGATCAGTTTTTCCCGATCTTTTGTTGCGCCTTTCATCCAGTTTTCTGCGATGTCTACGACGAAATCAGGGTGATCCTTGGCGATGTCGTTTAGGTGATTGGCGACTGATCGGCGCACATATTCAGACGGATCGTCTCTCAGGGCGTCGAGGATCGGACGTGTTCTTGACGGATCTGTCATGAGCGCCTTCAATCGCATTCCCCAAGGCAATCTTGGTCGTGATCCTTCTGACGCCAGACGTCTGACATGTTCATTCTCATCGTGAGTCCAATCCAAGATGATAGAGAGCGCGCGGTCTGGGTCCGCTTCGATAAATGGACGAACATCGAATTCTGACGTCCCGCGCATCGTGATTTCACGCAGAGCGCGCATAGAGTCGTCAAAATCGTCGAGACCTGATTGACCAATGACGTCTGTTAACGGCCAGACACCCCAGCCGCACAAACCTTCTTTCGAACTTGAGGCGGACGCATGGTTATTCTTGTCAGGATGAAGCATCCCGACAAGAATGGCGTTTCGCCGCTGAACATCTTCAGGCAGCACCGCGAGCATGTTTTCAGAGATGAGTTTGACACGCTGCTTTAACTCTAACTGCGAAAGCATCGGCAAGATTGAGGAGGTGAACGCGAGGGCGTCAAACGCTGGTATCTGCTTGCCCAGATGCCATGCGCAAAGGGTGACGATCTCTTCGGAAATGAGATTTTTGAACGGCTCCATTCGATTTCACCCTGCTTTCTCAACGCTCACGCGGTGGATTTACACTATCTAGACAGCACCAAACGAACTGATCAGAGGACAATGTTCGACGCCTTCTTCCATGTTCTCCGGGTCAAACGCCATCATCGAAAAATAATTTCCCGCCAGCTCGGAGTTTTGCGCTTTCTGAAAAACTACGTCGGCCTGAGCCTGACTTGTCCACTTAATGATATCGACGTATGTGCCGTCTTTGCGGCGCACCAGATCTCGTCTCACAAACCCGTCCTGCCGAGACAAGAAGCCGTTTTGAAACGCCTCCGATGCTTGGAGCAAATCTTGTTCTGTCTTACCAGCGGCCAAACGAATTTGGGCCAGTTCGATCGTTTCCTGCGTCATCACATTTTCCTTTGTTGAGAATCGCTACAACACGAAGATATTCACAAACATGACAAATTATGACATATTTGATTCATGCAAACACAAACCCGTCTTGAACGCCTTGATCGCCTCGAAAGTTGGTTGAAATCCGATGAAATGCTCGTTCTTCGAGACGCCGCGCTGGAACTTGGCGTAAGCATCCGCACGATCAATCGAGATATCGATCTGTTGCGCGAGCGGGGTATCCCTGTCGAGGCGGATCGAGGACGTGGCGGTGGTGTACGGCTCAACAGCCAGTGGGGTGTTGGTCGCGTTTCCTTTACGTATCGAGAAGCGATTGACCTTCTTGTCGGAATTTCGATGAGTGATCACACTGACCAGCCGATGCAAATGGGTCAGTCCACGTCGATTAAGCGCAAGCTTATGGCGTCATTTTCTCACCCCGATCAGGCGAAGATTAACAAGCTCAGACATCGGATTCGAACGGGACCACCGTCATCACAGAAATCCGTGGAGAGTTTTATGTCATCAAAACCCCAAGTCGGCGCAGTCTTGAAGGAAGCATTTCTTCTGAACAAGGTTGCCGAGCTGAGGTATAAAGACGGGGGCGGACAGGAAACCGAACGACGAATTGAGCCGCACTTCCTCGTCCTGAACCCACCAATCTGGTATGCTGTTTGCTGGGACCAACTGCGCAGCGATATCCGCACCTTCAGATGTGACAGAATGTGTGACCTGTGTCTCACAGGGGCGAATTTCAGTTTACGCCCATGGCAAGACTTTATGCATACCATGGACGGCAATCCAACAATCTCAATCTAAACGTCTGGAACTCGATAACTGGAATGCCGTAGGTCGAAAGTACCACTTGCGCCGTTAATGACGGCTTTCGTCGCTGCATGGCGGCATACAAGTGCACCCAAGCGCAGCAGAAATTGTGCTACGCGCGCCCGCAGCGAAAAATCGACACTTCTGCTGCGGGCTCGTTCCTGCTATTCGCTGCGATTTGCACCAAGGTCCGGTTCTGCCTGTTGCTCTGGGCAGCTTGTAGATTGAGGCAGGCCGTCTTCATACAGTGCAGCCTGCGTTTCGCCGTTGCCCCATTGATAGAGCAGGCCAATTTCAACGCCTGTTTTAATGCACGTAACGCGGCCGATGGCTTCAGCCGTTGTGCGAACACTCTCAAATTCGGGCAAAACTAGCCCCTCTCGTTAAACAATTCCTTTGCGTCGACCTCAAGGGCGCGCGCTATCCGCTCCAGAACATCCAATGATGCTGAAAATTTGGCGAGTTCGATCTCGCTGACATAACTGCGATCCATGTCCGCAGCTAAAGCTAACTGTTCTTGGCTCAATCCTCTGGAATTTCTTAGATTCTGGATATTTAGCCCTACTCGTTCCCTCAATTTCATGGCCTGTCTTCGGCCAAATCATGAGGGTTGCTCTACGGAGTATATTCCACAAAGCGCGCGCGAGCTGTTATAAGTGTCTTCCCGCATATGGTGTGACGGGGGAGCTTAAGCGTAGATTTTCAATACTATCGTAATGTTGTCGAAAGGTATTTATTGAAATGTCGCTCATAATCATCCGCAACTGGCTCGGCGGGGTCGCCTTAGCTTTCATTTCCAGCACGACCCCGCAGGCTGCAAGGGCTTACCAAGTTGATTGTGCCATTCTGCTTTGCCTTGCTGGTGGGTGGCCAGCTTCAGCAGAATGTGCTCATGCCCGTGCCGTGTTCATCAGGCGGATCACGCCTTGGCCGATCGAGCCGCCGCTACAAATCTGGCGTTGCCCGATGGGGGTGGCAGAGCGCGCTCCGTTGCAAAGCACAGCTCCTCAGGTTTGGCAGGCGAATGACCAAGTCAGGATTGGTGTTGGCCAAGTCATCTTGGCACAGGTCGTAGACGGTGGCGCAGATATTGACATCAGCGGCTTGGAGTTCGATTTCGTGCGCTCGATCCGCGTTTGGGACGTGCGGTATTATAGCCATCGTGAACGTGGACGCGACGACGATTGCTCGGAAAGCCACAACATGCGGCTGGGAACCTATGGTTCTCAGGGCGATTTTGGATGGCAGCGTACCACGCCTGCGGCGGCCCCTCAATGGGTTCTGCCATCCCGAAGTTGTTCGTCATCGAATTGGCGACGAGGGGTCGGTGTCGAATGGGAAGATCACGAAGGCAACCACGGATATGAGTGGGTGGCCTATTGAGGCTAGTCTCCGATGTCCTTCATGCGCTCGGCGATATCACCAGCAATGCGCTCATATAGGGTAGCTTGTTTGTCTCTGGCGGAACCCGGTTTGGGATTTCGACGACGGATTCTTTTGGCGAGCCAGAACAACATCCGGGCAGCAGGATCGGACGTCGCATCCGGTTCTGCTGCTGGGTACTTTTCTTCCAGTGCCACAACGATTTCCTGAGACAGGCTGCGTCGGTTGATTGTGGCATGCGTTTCCAACCGTTTTTTGAGCGCGGCGGGGAGCAAGAGTTTGAATTGGAGCAAGGCTTCATCTTTCATGATTGCATGATGGACAGTATTTGTCCCTAATGATATGGACATTTTATGTCCTTTTGTCGAGGTGTGAATATGAAAACAACCCAGTTCAAACTTAACCTGCCAGCGGACGTGAAAGCCTGGCTAGAAGAAGAGGCGGTGCGGAACCTACGCTCGCAGGGGTCGCAAGTTGTGTCCTGCCTGCGGGCAGCAATGTCGCGACAAGAGACGCTTCGCGAGGGGGCTGAGAAATGAGCCTGAACCAAATCCAACTGATTCCGACGCCGGAACTGGCGCTTTTGTTTGGGTACAATGAACCAAGCGCGTCATTCTACGATTTCTGCCGCCGGACGGGCATCGCCCCCGTACCTGGACGACGGGGTTGGTATGATCCGAAACTCATTCGGGCGCGATTGGATGCTGTTCAGGGCATAAGCGCCGCCGAGCGAGAGGCAACTACGCAACCGAACCTCGTTGCACAGCGGAGAGCGCGCCATGCCCAGAAGTAACCTACCCAAAGGGGTTCACCGTGTCCGACGCAAAGTCGTATCTGGTGTTCGATATCATTTTACGCGTGGCGAGGTGGTCCCAAGTTTTGGGAAGGGACAGAGCCAAACCCCAAAGAGCCAGAATTTTTCCATGCCTTTTCACAGTGCGGCATGCCGATTAGTCCTACCGAATATCTGGCGACCCATTTGGTTGATGATTTTCTCTCTAGTGCGTCTTTGCCTAAAGCCGAGCGGTCCAAAGCAGATATTCGAAAGTGGCTGGAATTTTTTCGCGAGGAGTTCGGGGCGGATCCAATTGCAATGCTCGAAGAGCGCGCTTCAAGGGGCGAAGTGAATAATTGGCGAAAGAAATGGCTTCATTCGCCCAAGCAGCACGACATGGCGGGCACACATGCGACTCGTGTTTTGAATTGGGCGGTAGAAGAGGGGAAGCTCAAAGAGCACCACTGCCATAAGCTAAAGAAGCTCTATCAATCGAACCGTACCGAAATCATCTGGACGAGCGGCGATTTTGCTCAGTTTAATAGGCATGCGCCCAAATGGGTCCAACGGATCTTAAGGGCAGGTTGCGAAACCGGTTTGCGGGCGGCCGATTTGGTTCAGGTCAAGATGGACCAGTTCGAAGACACACCCCACGGTAAACGACTTCGCTTTCGCACCAGTAAGCGTGGGCAAATCGCTTTCATCCCAGCAACCGCAGCACTTGAGAAATTGATCGCCGAAACGCCAGAACATCAGGAAATGCTGCTTGTTTCTGAATTGGGTCGGCCTTTGACGGCTCGCTGGGCATCAAACCAGATCACGAAGTGGCGGCGCGAAGCGCAAATTCCCCCGTGGATTGATGGTCGGGAAAAAACTCTGTCCGATACGCGCGGTACGGCTGCGACAAGATTGCTGAACGCAGATCTGTCTTTGCGCCAAATAGCAGTCCTGATGGGGTGGTCTGTGCGCTACGCCGCGCAAGTTATCGAACATTATGCGCTGGTTAGTCCCGACGAAAGCGATGCCGTTTTGCGCAAGCTCAATAGGGCAAAAACACTGTCTCAAAGCACAAAAATGTAAACGCCCCTGTAAACGGTGGGCCCCAAGCATGGGAAGGGATACTCTAAGTGATTGTTTTTAAATGGAGGCGAGTACCGGAATCGAACCGGTGTACACGGATTTGCAATCCGTGAAATATGGGTTTCATAGGTGAGTATGACGGAACCTATTTTCTTCTTTGTCCTTGAATATAAGGGGTTTTGTGATTATTGCTGAACATAGCAACACCTCCTTATGCCTGCGATCTATGAGACTGAAAAGAGACTGAAATGAAGCTGCGACTGACTGACATGGCGATCAAGAAGCTGTCTCTTCCAGAGAAGGGGCAAGTGACCCACTGGGATGAAGTCATGCCAGGATTTGGTTTGCGGTGCTCAACAAAGAGCAAGTCTTTCGTGATCATGTATGGTGAAAAACGCCGTCTCAAAACCTTGGGGCGTTACCCCAATCTCTCCCTGTCTGAGGCCCGTACGCAGGCCAAGCGCTTCTTCGTTAAGGTGGAAGATGAAGAAGATGTGCCTTCTCGTCAGGCTGTACTATTCGAAGAGGCCAAGAAGCGTTTCCTCAGCGACTGTGAGAAACGCAATAAGCCACGTACAGTGGCTGACTATACCCGATTGCTAAACCGGCATTTCAATTTCAAAGAGGATGTTCAGGACGTCACGCGTAAGCAAATTATGGAGGTGGTGTCCAGTTTGTCAGGTACACCGTCAGAACAGTCCCATGCCTATGTTGCCATCCGCACAATGATGAACTGGTGTGTGCGGCATGGTCTCGTTGAGCGTTCAGTCGTGCCGCCAATGAAGCAGACGGCAAAAGCACGAGATCGTGTCCTAAGTGAGTATGAGCTTAGTCAGGTATATCAGAGGGCTTTGGAAACCCCTTTCCCATTTGGGCCGATTGTACAGCTCTTGATTCTTACCGGGCAGAGACGCACTGAAATCGGACTTCTGCGCAGGTCTTGGATCAGCGGGGATGAAGCTACGTTCCCTGAAGGTTTTACCAAGAACAAGCGAGAACACCGTATCCCCTTGTCCCCTTTGGCGCAGAAAGCGATTTCAGGTTTGCCGGATACTGGCGACTTGCTGTTCCCAGCGGCCACCGATCCTGAAAAACCTTTCACCACTTGGGCGTGGCACAAAGCTCGATTTGATGAAGGGCTAGATGGGGTTGCTCCCTACACGCTGCATGATCTGCGGCGCACTTTTGCTACCATACACGCTAAGATTGGAACGCCGATCCACGTCACAGAAAAGCTGCTCAATCATGTTAGCGGGACAATCTCTGGCGTGGCGGCAGTTTATAACCGGCACTCCTATTGGGAGGAGATGGGGCAGGCCGTGCAGCGCTATGACAGTAGCTTGTGTGGGTTATTGGAGGACTAAAAACTAAAATGGTGTGACAGAATGCAGCAGTTTTATAGTTCGAGCAGCACCTACTTTTTTGCAAAGTAGTAGCCGGTTGCAGCAGCCAGCAAGGTTGTAGTGGGGGACAAAACCATTTGCAGCAAACCCTCAATTTCTCCACCACCTTTTAGCAAAAGAAAAATAGTGATTGCAATTCCTTGCAAAAAGAAGAGTACCAGAAGACCAATCGCAATAGTGGAAGCAGTCCTCTCTTTTTTGTATGCAAGGGTCTCGGTTGGTTTAACCAGATTGAATTCATCGGAATTGTTTTGCTCAACAGGTTTTTCTGTTGGGTATTCAAGTCCCAATGCTTCCGGAGACTCTCTGGTCTGTAAATTTTTTGGATAAATGAGACCGCCGATATCGGCGGCCTCATTTCCTATTTCCTTGTCATCAGTCATCGCAAATGCAACTCCATAGGTGGTTTTTGTGGGCGCTCCACAACTATCCGTGCACCGGCAGAAATTTGATCTAGGAGATAAATTTCAGTTCCAATTGCTTGCCGGATTAGTTCGTTTACGGACACTCCCTTTTCAGCAGCCTTTGCCTTAACCTCATTTGCTGCATCTGAGGATAAACGCAATGTAAGGCGCTCTACGGATGCATCAGACGAAGTCTCTTTCGCTACACTTGTCATATTAAACACTCCAGATGTTGCCGTCAATTTGACGTATTTCTGACGTCATTATGCACTAGGTTCATCAATACTTCAACTATTCACTACATGAGATGGCTACGTATTCACGGGGTGGTAGAGTAATCTATTGACCAAGTCAGCAGGTCATTATATGAGACTCCGAAGACTTCTTCAGGGGTAGCCCATGTTTGATAACCGAGACAAATTGATTGAATTCGTTGACAGTCTTTCTGATGAGGCTCGGCTAAGCATAGCTGAAATAGCGGATCAACTTGGCGAGAAAAAAAATACGGTTAGTGGTTGGCTTAGCGATGAGCGTAATTATCCCCCCTCTCATCGTGGGGCAAGAAACCAAAAGTTTTATGATAAGAATGTGATAACGCAACTCTTGCTCGTCTACTTTGCCAATAGGCAACCAGGTATTACTGTGCAGGTTAATCATGCTTATGATCGCATTTCTAGAAATGGTATCGGTGCTAGCCTAGAAGCATTGCGGAGCAGTTCAGGGGATTTCTTCAATGTGCTCCAGAATCAGGACGCATAATTTTATTCAAGATTATGGGCTTGGTTTTTCCACGTGTTTAGAAAAGAGCTTGATAGTAAATAAAGTAGGTCTCTTGTTGATAAGATTAATTACCTAGTTAACGGTTTTTGCTTAATCCCAAAAGAACTCCCAATTTGTCAGTCACTGGTCGAAGCGGATCAACCATGCCCAAATCGTAAATAAGGGTGGTTTCGATATTGCCACGATGATCTGCGAGGTGTGACACAGCCTCACGCTGGACACCTTGTCCGGCCATCATCAAGGAAATGGCCATGCGCTTGAGGTCATAGAGCTGGAAGTAGTCAGGCACGCCTTCCAGAGCTTTGAAACGCTGTAGAGCGCGATGAAAATTGTCGCGTGGTTTGGATTGATCAGAGTGGTTTGGAAATAGGAGATCACTTTCTGGCCAGCGAGTACGCTGCAACTGAACCAGCTCCGCAACCTTTGGATGAATGGGGATTGAGCGAAACGCATATTCGTAGGTGCTGCGGGACAGCTTCTGACCTTTGGTGTTGTGCTTTTTCCAAATCAGATCCCCCAAGGAGAAGTGCTCAAATTGAGCATTTTTCACATCACTTGGGCGTGCCATGGTCAGGATAAGAATGCCCATAAAATTGCAGTATTCCACCAACTGATCATATTCGGTTTTGGCGCGACCTGCTTTGAGGGCAGCAATGCGTTTTGTATTGCCCTCTAACCCTTCAAGATTGATCACCTCCTGCATAGGGGGATTGAAAATATGTTTGGCAATCACTCTGATTTGGTCAGGTGTATAATCTCGGCGGTGCTTGATAATCTTGCGCATTGAGAACGGGTCACATGGATTGCGCATGTCAACGATTTGCATTCGGATCGACCAGTTGAAAAGGGCGCGCAGTTGGCGCAACGCACTGTTGGCAACGCTGTTGGACTGAATGGATTGTAGGTAGGGGCCAATATGTTGCGGCGTGATATCGGTGGCAACAATTTCACGAAGGGCTTCACCGATTGTCACCCGTTTCTTTCTTTTGCCGCCACGCTTGGGATTGGCGGGCTGTTCCCGTGTCCATGGTGCGATCAATCTTCCGAACTCAGCGCGATGTGAGGCGCTGCGGGATGCAAGGTGCTGCGCAAAATAGGCACCAATGACCTCTCCGAGGGTTTCACCGTGCTTGGCTCGATAATCAATTGCTTTAACTAAGCTGGGATCATTTCCCTCATCAATTTCGAGATTGCGCTGCTGAACGATCATGCGCGCTGAGGCAACGTTCATGTTGGCGGGCGAACCAATAACATGCCGCTTTGATTTACCATTGAATCTGAATGTGTGGATGAATGACTTTGCACCCTGAGCGGTAATCCTAAATCCAAGACCTTGAATGGAGCCGTTGCGCAATTTGCCGTCAATGCCACGCGCAGTGTCATGGATGATTTCTTGTGATTTTCCTTCTGGGCAGGTTGCTGCTTTGATCAGCGTATCGGTTAGAAATAGCTTTGCCACTCATCGTGATTTCGTTGTTTTCATGTAAACCCCATGTAAAAGAATGACACAATATATAGAATATTTCAAACATTTCTGATTATTGAAAAATTATGATTAACCTAGCAAATACAACGCTTTTTGTTCTTTTTGGTGTTTTTCTAATATCTATATATTGCGTCTGTTAATCAGCTTGTCACAGGTTCGAGTCCTGTCACCGGAGCCATATATTTCAAACACTTATAGCACGCTCCCAAAAACGAAACGCTTCCATGTAAACGCCATGTAAACATTTGAGCGAAGATGTGTGCTTGCTGATTGTGCAGATCGAGTGATTGGTTTTGACAGAATGGGCCATCTGTGGCCTACTTTTTATCAATGTCGCCATAGGGCGGCTTTTTTGTTTTGGCACCCTTTGCGGGTGCCTTTTTTATTTCAACACAATTTAGGGGGACGATACATGAACGGGCAACCGGCCATTGTACTTATGGAGCACGAGCTTCAACACATGCTGACCGAAACGGCAAAGCAAGCTGCTAAAGAGGTCATTTCAGAATTTAAATCTGAGCTTCAAACTGATCAGAAAGAAGTGATCACGCGGAAGCTGCGGGCTTATATCGAAGATCGCAGCACAATATCCGACCCACGCACAGAGTGGGCGAATGGTCTGCATATCCGCAGCATCAAACTGAATGGGCGGGACAAACCACGATCTCAATCTTGGCTCCAACAGTTTAAAGTGAATAGTGGGCTGAGGGAATGCATTTTCCGAAAATCTAGAACGACTGGCGGTAATCAAGAATGGTGTTTTGAGGATATCGCCAATGCGTGGGAGGTCGTTCAGTTTTAATTTATATGTTTGCAACCGAAATTTCGTATGAGGCGGAGGTAATCAACTTTTTTACTTTAAGAATTAATAACTTTGTCCACTTTGGGTTTTCAAAACGGAAGAACTCTAAAGAGCTTGCAGGCGGCGCGAAATGCATTTGCGGTCGTGATTGGAAGAGAGCAACACGTCCAAGTCTTCAATTGAGGTGATTTAATCATAAGGCCGCATTTCAACCGAACTTCACACGTCGTTGGGGTGCCGAGCATCAAGCTCTTATTGACAATTTACCAAAAAGAAACTCTATCTATGCGCGAAGTTTTTATTAGGTGACCCGTGCATTCCAATTCCAGCGTTTTGAACACTCCTGAACTTGAAAGCCCGCCAAGCAAACCGCTTTGCTTTCATGTGGTGTCTGATCGTGCTGACATCCCGAAAATCGTTGATCTTGCCCGCGAGGCCCATGCGGAAAGCCGGTTTGGCTATATTCCGTTTAGCGCTGACAAAGTGCGCAAGATTGCGGAGCAGGCGATTGCGGATGAGAAACGCCATGCGGTGATGTTGGCCGAGAAAAATGACGTCCCGGTTGGCTTCGCCTATTGCTCGGTTGCGGAGTATCATATCGGGACGGATGTGTTGCTGACCACCATTCACAACATCAACGTGTCGCGCGACGTGCGTATGCTGGCTTCTGCATTAGCTTTTGAAGTATCCTGAGCAGGATACTCTGCGAACCAAAAGGAGAGTAGTTACAATGAATGGCATAACAGATAGCAATCAAGATATTGGTGAAAATATTGGTTCTGCCGAAAGTATGAAAGCAAAGCACAGTGCCCTAGTCTTAGGGGCTATTGCAAAGATTTCCATGATTGTAAGTGTTTGTGCAATCACTTCACTTTTCTCAAGTAAGGTACTAGCAGACGAAATCCCCATCAATCCAGCTCAGTGTATGTCGACGATACAAGAATTAGATTTGCGATACAGATCTCGAATGCGACACACCTGCTTCGATGTGCCTGCCGCCTCATGTGAACGCTCAGATGATATATCTGCATGCATTTTGTCTTTTGTGGAGATGGTTGATAAAAAAGTGGAAGCAATTTTGGAATCCCTTCCAAACGAAATAGATGAAAGTGGATTGTCCGCCAGAAGGTACAATGTGGCAATTGAGAGGTTTGACGAATTGGGTTCAATTTCGGAATGTAATTCCGAAAACGATGATGAGAGAGCTTTATGTATCTATATATTGAGATCTGTAGCTCTCATCGAAGCTTTTAGAATGGCAAGACTAGCCGGCATCAAAGATTTTTAAGGAAAATAATAATGGGAACAAGCGTTGTATTTTCGTCTGATGGCACTGCAAAAGTCGTAATCGATTCAACATTTGGAAAAGAAGGGGTAATGGGCAATGATGCTGTCAGAGAGCGTGCCGCCGAATACAATTCGATTGTTGAGCGTGCCCGGGAAGACCCGACGAATACTTCGCTTCAAGCCGAGCTCGCCAAGGAAAAAGTTTTCTTAGAGGCGGTAGTGGCTGCGGTCAAAGGCCCGCACGGTTTTGGTGCGGCTTTGGCCAGTGCACGTAGTGGGGAAATGGCTGCAATAGCGATTGATGAGCTGGAAGGCTATGCAGAAGAGGCTAATCTCACAGACATACAAACTGCTAAATTGGTAAACGACCTACTAGCTTACGCGCAACAAACTGGCAAGGGTTTGAACCCTGAAACATTGGGCGATTTTTTAAATGAAACCTCAACTCCTGAGGTTGAAATTTTAAATGGTTTGGGGGGCAACACTTCTTCTTCTGGTAATGATGGCGGTAGTGACAACGACGGTTCGGGTTGGGACCCAACGCCCAATGATACAACCCCTGGTCTCGGAACGGGTGGTGACAATGATAGTGATGGAAATGGGCACGAAGACTCGGATAATGACAATGATACTGGCGGCGGCACCTATCCAACCTATGACCCTGATGCGGATAATCCGGGGTCTAGTGGGACGGATGCCGATAGTGGTGGAAGCGGTCTAGAAGACGCCCATAATGACGGGGTTGGGTCTGGGAACCTGATGCCGATTATTCTCGATATGGATGGTGATGGGATCGAGATCACGGTTGATGGCAATGTCAGCTTTGATGTGGATGGTGACGGCTTTCTCGAGCAAACGGCTTGGGTTCACAAAGACGATGCATTTTTGGTGCTTGACCTGAATGCCGATGGTACGCGTGGGGCGGGTGACGGCAAGATCGACCAAACTGCCGAACTTGTGCTGACAGAATGGGTGAACGAAGAGGGCGCGACGGATCTGCAAGCGCTTGCCTCTTTTGACAAATTGACGCGCGGTGGGAACAATGATGGAATTCTGGATCATCGCGATAGCATCTGGTCTGAACTACGTGTTTGGCAGGACAGCAACTCCAACGGTGTGACTGATGCGGGTGAGTTAAAAACGCTGTCTGAGCTTGGGTTTGAGCAAATTAACCTAACCTATGATGATGGCACGCATTTTGCGGACACGACAAATGACGTCACGATTTTTAACAGCTCTCTGCTCGGCACCGCCTCCTATGTGCGCAATGGCCAGACTGTCACAGGTGGTGTTGGCGATGTTGCGCTGGCTTACGGGGCGGACGGGTGGAAAAAGGTAGCAACGTCTGCTGGCCACAATATCGCTTGGGAAAGTGGGATGGTGTGGAAGTTTCTTGAGCTTTCCAAATTTGCATCCTCAAACACGACAATTTCTGACGGAACCTATCATGGCGTATTCGGTGACACGCGCAACAATGTGATTAATACTCGGTTTGCTACCAACGAACTGATCATTGATGGTGGTGCTGGGAATGACTACGTGGAGGCCTCTGGCCAGAACGATATCATTTTGGGCGGCACTGGCAATGACACATTATATGGCCTCGAAGGGAATGATACCCTTGATGGCGGCAGCGGTGCCAATCGGCTCTACGGTGGCTGGGGGGATGATCGTTATGTGATCAGCTCGCTGGCAGGAAGTTCCTGGATTTCACGCGGAGCAGAGCACAATGCGGATGGGCATGATGCGGTTACGTTCTCGCAACTTAACGCGTCTGAGGTGAATATTACAAAAAGGTCGGATGCCGATAACGGCGGCGGTGCAAATGGCACCTCACTGCGTTTTTATTGGAACAAGGGCGGCGCGGCAGGATCACTTGAGGTTGCAGACGAAGGCTTGGATATCGAGCAGTATGTATTTGCTGACGGCCTGACTGCTAACAATTTCATCGTTGGGGATAGCGCTGGCCGATCACATGACGGTACAGACAAGTTCGATCTTATTGATGCAAAAGAAGGGTCTGACACAGTCAACGGTCACGTAGGCAATGATATCCTGTTTGGACGAGGCGGAAATGATGTGTTGTCTGGTGGTGCTGGCGACGACGCTTTGTACGGTGGGAATGGCAATGACACGCTTAACGGGGGGGCAGGCCGGGATTTGCTATCAGGTGGAACAGGCGACGATACCATTTACTTTGCCAATGGAGACAAGTTTTGGGATGCCGTTGGAAAAGCCAGAGATGTCGGCGGAGCAGGCCACGACACGCTCACCGTTGCAAATGGTTCATATTTTGCCACGACTGGCTTGAGTGCGTATGGTTTTGAGCGTTTCATTGGTGCTGATGGAAATGACCGTGTCAAAGGCGGCCTGTCCAGTGTCAACTACTATTTGTATGGTGGCTTAGGCGACGATACGCTCACCGGTCATGGCGGCAATGACACGCTACATGGTATGGACGGCGCTGATCATCTCCACGGTGGAAACGGGAACGACTATATTTCCGGTGGGGACCAAGCTGATTACGTTGAGGCTGGGGCCGGGAACGATACTCTTTTTGGCGGAGATGACCGGGATACGATCTATGCTGATGCTGGCGATGACACAGTATCGGCTGGCGCGGGGAATGACCTTGTGATCGGCGGAACAGGTGCTGATGTTCTGTCTGGTGGCAGTGGCACGGACTATCTGAGCTACTATCACAGCGCCCATGGCGTGGTAATTTACCTCGCCCATAACACCGCCTCTGGGGGAGACGCGCAAGGTGATAAGATTGATGGTTTTGAAGGTGTTTCAGGATCAAATCATGCCGCTGATGAACTGTATGGGACCTCTTATGCCAATATCATTCGTGGCAATGGTGGGAAGGATACGATTTATGGCTATTCCGGCGATGATGACATCAATGGCGGTTCAGGCAATGACCTGATTGTGGGCGGTATTGGTGCTGATACCCTTGTGGGTGGCAGCGGATGGGACTTTCTTAGCTACTACCATAGCTCCCAAGGCGTAAATATTAACCTTTCCAAAAATATCTCCTCGGGAGGCGAAGCTCAGGGCGATGTGGTCAGTGGCTTTGAGGGCGTTTCAGGATCAAACACAGCAGCTGACACACTTATCGGCTCTGCGCATGATAACGCGATAAAAGGAAACGGCGGGAACGACAAACTTTATGGCGGCGCTGGTGGCGATACCATCCATGGCGGAGCAGGAAACGATCTGATTGTCGGAGACCTCAGCGCCTCATTTGACGAAACAGGCTCTGATATCGTTCTGACATCGGAGGTTTGGATTTCATCTGGATCTTGGGGCTTTTGGGACAGTCAGGAATGGATGGCCGGAGATTTTGATGGGAATGGAGCGGATGACATACTTGCCTCCTACGCGGTGGGCGATGGGACGACGCTCAGATTTTACGCATCAGATGGCTCCTCTTTTGCCACACCAACGGCTTGGGCCAGCGGAGGCTGGGGATTCTATACATCAGCTGAGTGGGACATCGGGGATTTCAACGGAGATGGTCGGGATGACGTTATTTCTGTTTACAAAAACAGTTCTGATGGCAGCTCGACGCTAAGGGTTTATACGTCCAACGGTAGCGGCTTTGATGCGCCGTCAGCATGGAGCGTGGGACAATGGGGGCATTATGATAGCGCCCAATGGATGACCGGGGACTTCAACAATGATGGCCTTGAAGATGTTGCGGCAACCTATGCCAATTCTGCTGAAGGCGGCACCATCCTGCGCGTCTATTATTCCAACGGAACCGGGTTTGATGCCCCAACAGGACACAAAGTCAATTGGGGTCATTGGAGCAGCCAGAAATGGATGGCTGGCGATATCAATGGCGACGGACAAGACGATATCATAGCCGCTTACGAAGGCCACGAAGGGCGTACGGTTCTAAGGGTCTATGAAGCAACAGAGAATGGGTTTTCGGACCCGTCCAACTGGGCAAGTGGTTTTAACTTTACGTTTGATGCTGATGCCGAATGGAAGATAGGGGATTTTAACGGCGACGGTGGTGCGGATATTGCGGTGATTTCTGGAAATGGCGACAATAAAACCATCCGAGTCATCTTGGCCGATGATGGTAAATTCCTGGCCCCCGTAACGGTTTCAGCCGAAAGTGATTTTAGCTATTTGATCGGTCAGGACTGGACAACAGGGGACTTTAACGCAGACACCCTTAACGATGTTGCTGTGTCAACGCAGGGCACCAATGGCGAAACTGAGATTTCGGTTTACGAGTCTCATTCCCGTGACGATGAGTTGTTTGGTGGTGAGGGACATGACACCCTTAACGGTGGTGAAGGCAACGACACCATCGAAGGGGGCGACGGCAATGATGTCGTTACAGGCGGCACGGGGTCAGATGTCCTATCCGGCGGTGCAGGCACGGATTATTTGAGCTACTATCACAGTCAAGAAGCTGTCCAAGTTCATTTGGCGTCCAACATTGCTACAAATGGGGATGCCCAAGGCGACACCATCAGTAGCTTTGAGGGGGTGTCAGGCTCAAATCATGGCGATGACCACCTTCAAGGCACATCCTACGCCAATACAATCAGCGGAAATGGCGGCAATGATACGATTTTCGGATATTCTGGAAATGACGTTATTATCGGTGGTGTTGGCAATGACTTGCTGAGCGGCGGGAATGGCTCAGATACGTTTGTCTTTGGACAGGGTGATGGAAGTGACCGGATCTCTGATTTTCAGGTCGCAGAAGATCACATTCGCTTCACCTCTCAAGGCATCAACTATGCGGACCTGTCGATCACGCAAACCACAGCGGGCGCTCTCATCACATATGATGGCAGCAACACCATTGAGCTTGCAGGCGTAAGTGCCAGTGATATCAGTCAGGATCAGTTTATCTTTGCTTGATGGTATCTGAGCTCCATTTTGCCCGCTCAGAGATTCCAGATCTGAGCGGCAATGCCTTCAAGCGTTAGGCTCGTGTGAAGTGTGAGCCATATAGTGCTAGGGGTGTGCAACTGGGTCGGATATTGCCAATGCTTGGGAGAGAGCGAAGTTCTAATCCCACATGCGTTTTGCAATACTTCGTTCCTCAGGTCCAAGCGCCTGTGAGTAGATCGCGGTTGTTTCCATCCGCGAATGGCCCAGCCAGCGTTGGATGAGATGCAAGGGGACACCGCTGGTGACGGCATGAACGGCGAAGCTGTGGCGCAACCCGCGTGGGGTGGCTTGCGGGCCGGATATGTTGGC
Source organism: Rhodobacteraceae bacterium UBA2553 (assembly GCA_002340515.1). Lineage (GTDB taxonomy): Bacteria > Pseudomonadota > Alphaproteobacteria > Rhodobacterales > Rhodobacteraceae > Aliiroseovarius. The sequence continues at coordinate 17,846 of DDMF01000117.1, forward strand.
CTCACGCATCACGGATTTTACGACGGTCCATGCTTGCGTGCGCGCCCACGGAAATCTGGGGCCATTGGCAAGCTCAATAAGCAATGATTTTGGCACCGGCACCTGTCGATAAATCTGCTGACTTCTTTTCTTCAGTGTACGGAACACAACTACACCTTCATCGGGGGAGATATTTGCAGGTTGAAGTGCCAAAACTTCCGACAAACGCCCTCCAGTCCAGAGGAGTGTCAGGCATAACAGCCGTTCTTCGCGCCTTCGGTTTTCTGCGACTTTCAAGAACCGTTTCCGTTCAGATGCAGATAGGTATTTTCGGTGACCTGATGAAGTGAATAACGACGGGGCAGGTATCACAGAACACCTTCCCAACGGCTGATGTAAAGCGCCCAAGAGACCAGAACTTTCATGTTGATTGATCTGCGATTTTCAACCGAACAAAATTGCCCATTCTGTTCAGTGAAGAAAAATATCTTTGGTTTTCAAAGATATGGGCGTCAATGCAGCAACGCCTATCGGAATCCTACATGAAGAGAGTCACGCGGTTCAATCGTAAAATCAACTATTTGCCCATGGGTGAACAGTTTGGGCAATTCTGTTCGATCTTACAGGAGTAATCCGATGCGCAAAATAGGGTGGATCATGGGGCTTTTGCTCATGTCTGGCTGCGTCACAACCGAACTGCAATATAAAACTGGGGTCACACCACAACAGCGCAATCGCGATGTTGCGGCCTGTGAACGTCAAGCTAAACGACAGGCCCCGGTGAGCAATAAATATGAGGTGGTGCCGCGTCGTTGGGTGCCGGGTGTGCGTCATTGCAATAGCAAAGGATGCTATTCGCGTGGGGGATATTGGACGGGCGGTAATGTGATTGCGACCGATCAGAACAAGACGACCCGCTCACACACATATGGGCGCTGTATGGCCAACAAAGGCTATCAGCCCATCGCCACAACAGGATGCGCGGGTAAGATCCGTGAATCGGTCATGCGATCCTCTCAGGGGCGCTATCCACGCCTGACAGCAGAGAGCTGCACGGTTGGTATGGCGGACGGCACACTCAAGGTTCACACTCCGTAAATTGACAACGACAAGAGCGCCCTGAACGACGGGGCGCTTTCTTCTTCATCAAACAGAACGGTAAGTTCTGCACGCATTTCAGGAGTTCATTATGCGTATCATAAGTGGGTTTTTCACAATCGGGATCGGTTGTCTTGTCATGATGTTTGGGATCGTGCTGGGGTTCACAATCATTGGATTGCTCTGGGCGTTTCCTGTGGCGATTTCGGGTTACGGTCTCATGCTCAAGGGCTTTGCCGATATTGGCATTGGGACATATCAGGCTGTTAAGAACACGGGCAGCGGGCAGGGCAAAAATGACAGCTCAACCCCGAAACAGTATCGAGATCTGTAGTCTTTTCCTGCACGATCATCGTGCGCGGGTTCCAAACCCCTTTGGAACCTTGCCACGTGGCGAACGCGGGGGAAACAAGGACATGGGCGGGGCGGAGATTATTTTGCCTCGCGAGGAATGTCGCCTGAATGAAAATTCAGGTGGCAGGGGACAATAATCTTTGGCACGGGCGCTTGCGCTTCTACCCCTTGGCCGCGCGAGGGGCAGCGCCCCTGAGGCTGCACAACTGTGTTGTGAGTGCGGGAACCGCACTTGGGGAGGAGCGTTCGCTCCGTGGGGTATCCCCGATGGTCGCAGACCATAAACGGCAACGCCACGAGTGGCAGAGCCGTCACTACATTAAAGTAGTGACGGCGCGCGCTTGACCACAGTCACCGCCATCTCTGAATGAAAGTGACAAGTGATGGGCAAGTGACGCCATATACCCACATCATTTTTGATCATTTCGTGGCTGGATAAATTGCCTTTGTTTAGAATGAACCTCTTCACGGAAAGGACTGATTTATCGCTCCTTTCCTGAGACATCATCACCATTTCACAAGGAGAAACTTCATGATCACTGATCATCTTAAGCCGCCCTGATGGCGGCGTTAGCGACACACTCTGACAAGATGTCAGACCTCGTCACATCATCATTGTGGCACAACCTCTGAAATCCCGCCTCCGGGCGTATTTCTGCCCATTGGGGCAACAGACAGGAGCGCCAAGGGCGCTCGCCCGTCTGGGTCAATTCCCGCATTGCGGACCGTCCAGCCTGAGGGCTGCCGGTTGACCAACAACACTTAGCAAACTGAAAACAATAGAAAGAAAAGGGGATGGATAATCTCTCAATGGATTTGGTGCGTCTCACCAAGCGTAACCGTGATGGCTCTTTTGGCACGCAAAAGAACCGTCAGCGGGGATTAACGGCCATTGCGGCGGAACTAAAACAACTTGGTTACACGTTGAAAACAGCGCGATCCGTGAAGCCTAAACATATCAATGCATTGGTGGATCATTGGCGTGATAGCGGGCTGAGCAAAGCGACAATGCGGAATAGAATGAGCTGGCTGCGGTGGTGGGCGCAGAAGGTGAACAAGGTGTCGATCCTGCACAAAGATAACGCCTGTTATGAGTTGAATGATGAGAGAACCGAACGCAACAACATTGCGTTCAATCTGCACTCCGATCAATTGGATGCTCTAACAGATCGACATGTGCAGGCGGCGGTGATGCTGCAAGCCGCCTTTGGGCTGCGCCGGGAAGAGGCGATGAAAATCATCCCGAAGGAAACCATTCGAAAGGACTGCATCAAGCTCAAAGGGAGCTGGACCAAAGGTGGACGTCCACGCACCGTGCCGATCACGTCGCAACATCAGCGCATTGTATTGTCAGCGGTCGCACAAGTCGCGAAACATGGCAGTTTGATCCCTGAAGATCGCAACTATGTGCAACATATGCGGGTCTATGAGCGGCAGGTTCAAAAGGCAGGTATCACCCGTGCGCATGGTCTTCGTCATAAATATGCACAGACCCGATATGAAAAACTCACCGGCATGAAATGTCCCATCAACGGGGGGCCGGGGCGATCTTTGATGTCGGATGAGCAATATGAATTGGACCGTCAGGCGCGGGCGCGGATCTCAAAAGAACTTGGCCACAACAGAATTGAGATTGTTGACGTCTACATTGGTCGGCTTTTGCAAGCGGGGGGATTGTCATGATCGTAAGCTTGGGCATTATACTTGGTGGGCTGGTTTGGTTGGTGGTAACGGCAGGGCGGATCGTGCTTCAGGTGATCGTCTGTCTCATGTTGAAGCTCTTCCGCTAAAGCATAGGTTACATCCATTGGTGGTGTTTGATATGAATTTGCCACCCTAGGGCTTTCCCCGGGGCATCGCGATGCTCCTCAACATGAGGAGTATTGTGATGAAAATGTTGAGCAAACGGCAGGTGACGGAGAGGGTTTTGTACTCACCGCAGCACATCGCGCGTCTGGAAGCGGCAGGCAAATTCCCATTGCGGGTAAAGCTGGGCGGCAACCGCGTGGGGTGGGTGGAAAGTGAAGTGCAGGACTGGCTTCAACAACGCATCGACGCCAGAGATCAACACTCAGCCTCTCTTGTTTGAGAGCGGGAGGATCGCCAGTAATGGCGGTCCTTCTCTTTACATAGGATTGACTTATATTTTTGGATGAACAGCACAGTTGTAACAACTCCTTGCACAGAAGCTTAAATTGGGAATACGGTAATGCGCGAGTGTATTCAATTTAAGATGGATGTGCTACACAGCTTTACTCATTTCTAGGAAGCTCTTTTTATAATGCCTGAAGACAGCTCTACTGAAACAAAAACAAATGAAAACCCAAAAGCTCTTGGGAAAGATAGCGTGAGTGCCAAAGTTAAATCGGCGGCTGACATATTTAAGTCAGTTGGCGTGTTTCTTGCTTTTGGTTGGGCTTTGATATCTTTTGTGGCAATACTTTTTTGGGAGGCTAGAGGTGAGCCTTGGCTAACGGAAAGAATTAAAATTCAACTAGAGGAGGCTGAGCATGAGGATTGGTTTCGGCAACAAGTACTTTTAGCTTTGTCAGATAACCGAATCTCACTTGCTCGCCAGATTGAACAAGAACATACAGGTAAGCCCATAGTTGAGAGCTTTCAAAGGAAAATCCGATCGGAAGATATGGAGGTATTGTTTTCGGAAAAGAAATTTCAGGATGTTTTCCTGCGTGAAATATTGTTATCCATATCTGGTCGAGATAACTTGAGCGTTGATAAGGTACTGGCTTCCTACAAAAGCCGAGATTTTTTAGAAGTTTGGTCGAACCCTCCAGCGATATCTGCTCTAGCGGGAACCGTGACTGAGCAAGTCGATGCGCTGTATACTTTTGAGCTATTCTTTACACGAGAGGCGCGTTGGGAAAATGGGCGACCTGTTCGAGATGCCGATGGTTTGCAAGAGTTCGAAACACGTCGGCAAGTAGCTGATCGTTTTTATGCGACGTCAGATCAACGAATTTCAATCGAGGTTGATCCTAATTTGACTGGAAGGTTTCGCGAGGCATTCAATTCGGGTGCCTCTCAGTTATATCTTGAAATTGGCTCAACTTACCGAGTGCCAATTCCGCGAAATGGCTTAGTGGAAGAAGTAACGTGCGTAATCAGGGAACAGCTTAGAGGAAAACCTTCAGGATTTGTTTCAATTCGAGCTATTACAAGCAGCGGTGACATCCCAGAAGGAGGGTATGAACTTGATGTTATTATCACAGCCCGCAAGGGAGGATACAAATGCAGCTAACAAAATATGTTTGTATTTTTTGCCTAACACTCCTTCCTGCAAAGGCTATTGGAGACCGATGGGAACTTTTACCGCAAACAGAGAATTTTTGGATTAAAAGCAATGCTCACTATGAAGCAGATACCCAAAAGCGGAGTTTTTTCTATGACGCATTTCGTTTTGACAGAATTGAGTATTCTTATGAGCTTCTCCATATGGATGAGTTACTGCAAGATTCTTACCCAGAAATTACAAGTGACTTTGTTGTTTACAATGAAGAAAGCGATACTTCCCGTATAGTGCGCCCAAGCATGAAAGAAGCGTGGAATTATTTGTCCAACGATGAAACGATTGTTGCTCTGGTCCCTTTTGGTTTTTCTGAAGTGGCAGGCGAACCAAGCTTAGTAGGGTTTCGTAAGCAGGGAGGAGTGATTGTTAGTGGCGTCTATTCAGCGCCAAATCTAGATACCATATTTTGCTTGGATGATGAAGATGAACATAACCGACGAGAGGACAAAGGGTTGTCAAAATATCGAGGACAAATCCCTGTGCTCTTCCCAATAGTGTTTTCTTCACGTGTTAATTATCAGTATCTAGATGATTTTGAAGACATTCACTTAGGAACAAGCTATGATTCTGATCGATTCCAAGAAACATTTGAATCATGTCCAGATATGATTCAGATTGGATATCGCATTATTTCACCGCGAGATATTGATGTTGATGACGATTCAGATGGACGTATCTCTCATGGGAAAAGCTCCTTAGATAAACTTCAATCGTTTGATCGTGTTGTTATGTCATATGACCGGTTCGGATATTTGAATTTTGTTAGAAGTAGGTCACCATCACATGTCCATGATTTTGGGCATCTGTTAAGTTCAAGTGCCTACTATGATGATCAAAAATGTAAGTATCGAGAAAATGGAAGCTATCCGAAAAGGTCGTTGAGTTGCGAGTTGTGGGCTGTAAGTGTTTCAGCGTTTGATGGCGCAGCTGTATTTTTACGAACACCGGGAAGTAACCAGCCAATTGTTTGGGGTGATGAGACGAGAACAAGTCCTGCGGTGCTTGTCGTTCGAGAACGAATGCCAAAGGTTACATTGCCCCTTTACTCTGACTAATAATGCAGAGGAGGATTTCAGATACTCCCGAACGAGCTAAGTGTGGCGTCTATTTTAGAATGACCGACCTTTGCTCAGGATTGTCGGGGAACACCCGCCCATTTTTCATACATTGGAAAATGTGATCGAAAACCAAGCCTGATTGACTGCTATCGTTCCCATGACGGAAGTAGTTGTGCCCTTTAGGCATATCATACTGAGTATTGATATCGTCACAATCAACTTGGAATACATTGCGTAGTGTCAGCTTAATGTTCTCAGGTCCCGTATGCCCTAACCGACGGGAAGCAATCTTGTTTTTCAGATTTGCAGCCTTGCTGGCTCTTAGCGCCAGATCGTCTGATGCGTAGTAGACTACAACATTGCGTGAAGCGTGAGCAATTAATTCACCAGTTTGACCTTCATGCAATGTTTCATTGACTACATCTGCTGCAACCATAAATGTATTGCGAAAGATTAGTGGTACACCTGAAGCTAGGTCGTATTGGTTCCAACTTCCTAGAGTTTGCCTGAGAACCCTGTTGCCCATGGAATGAGCTAATAGATTTATACGTTTCAGGCACGGAGTAGATTCTGGTTCATTGGCGTCCGCATTTCTCCAAGCTAGGAATTTCTCTAACACGCGGGCAAATGAGTAGCCGCTTTGGTCTGCTGATTTCTGATCGTCCCAATAATCATCAACAATCCCTAAGTCGTTGTCGCAGGGCCAAATTAAAGGAACGACTAAAACCTCATTTCTTTCCTTCTTGTCACATAATTCTTGTAAATCAGAAGCCATTTCAAATACTTGAGTCGGTAAGTTGTTAAAGCCGTGCACAAATAACAAAATTTGCTTGCTCTGACATTCTTTCAAACGCTTTAAAAATTCCAGACTGCCAATTTCTGTATGATCCTCATTGCTTCCTTTTTCACAAAAGAAAACAGAATTACTTGGAGCGTTATTCTTCAAGTCGAAATTGAACTTACGCCCATTACGGGTACGAATGCTTTGTTTGGGAAATCGGTTGGTAACAAACAGCATAATATTTCTCCAAAATATGCAAAGGAAAACACTCAAAATTTCCACCTAGAATAGTGCTGACTGTGGAAAATGTCATCAAAAAATCTGAATATGAGAGTGTCCAGAGGGGGATATCCATGGGGATACGGTATCCCTGAGGTAACCTATAGGTGGTGTTCAGGCATGTTTCCTTATGGGGTAGTGTGAGCAGCAGATAAACGCATTGATTGAGTCGTGAATCACGGATGCCGTGATATTTTTGTTGGGAATTGTCTTATGAAACTTGCTTTGAAGAGAGAGCAGTCCTCTGGGTCTGTGATGAGTTTGGTGCCTTTACGGATTGGGAGCGGGGTGGTGTTTAAGCTTAATGCCAGTTTGGAGCTGGATGAGGCTGAGCAGAAGCTTTTGGATAAGTACAATCTTTCTCGTGTGCCGTTGGTGACGGGCGACTTTATTGCCGATCTGCGCAAGGGGTTTCGCCAAGCAATTGTGTTGGGGATCTTGAGCTTTGTGGCGGTTTGGTTCTTGGGCGCAGCCAATTTGGCTGTGTCCGTTGCCATGATTGTCACCATGGTGATGACGGTGATCTATTACCGCCATGAACGCGAACAGATTAACGTCAATGATCTGCTGGCCTTCGGCAGAATGTTCAAATGCGATAGCGTTGTGGCGCTGATCGAAAAAGAAGCTGCGATCACCAATATGGCCAGCTATCTGCGCCAAGTTTTGGAGAGCGCCAAATACTGGGATGACCGGGAAGTCATCGACATTGAACCATTAGATCGTGAGCTTTTGAAACAGGCGATCCTGACCACCCGAACCTAGGGGGTAAGTGGTGGATAAGCGCTTTAAACTCGCCGTTGATCTGGGCCGTTTTGTCGGTGGCGGTTTTGCTTCCGCTTACAAAGGCTGGGGTGTTCGTGAGGGGATCTCGCGAGATCTTCGCCAGGGAATTGCCGATGCAAGGTTCTCTAAAGAACATGAAGCGGCTTTTGAGCTGGGCAAGCAGGTTCGCGCGCAACAGATTGCGGTGGGGATTAAAACGGACGATGATCTCTGCGGTTGGGCTGTGCGGGTGGTGGATGCAGCCCTTAAGCTTAATGGTTGGGAGGGTGCTGCCTCGCCGTTCCGCGATCATCTGATCACCTTCATGGCAGACATGTGCGGTTATGAAGGGTGGCAGAGTATTCCGCCTCTTCCTGATCCCTCATCGCCGCAATCTGAGCTGTGGGCGTGGGAAGACAAGGCACGCCAAATCGGGGCTTACTGCGCGGATCATGACAACGCCTCGATCCTGACTGTGCGTTATCTGGCGTCACTGATTGCGCCTTTGGTCAAAGCCTGCCCAAACCTGATTGAACCGACTGACATGCAAGGTTCAGATCTCGCCTTTTCTGCCAATCTATCTGACATGATTGATGATATGCCTGCGCTGGTAGAACGGATAATCCAGACGACATACGCGCCTGATCTGGAACCGCTTAAGATCTGTCACAACCTGCGCGACCATCTGCACAAGAGCACACTCATTGCCTCAGGGGGATTGCCCGGCAAAGCTAGCCGGGAACGGCAGCTTAAACTGCCTACCAAAAACAGATCGGTTGAGGCGTCTGAATGCGCGCGGGTCTATCTTGGCGGCACGCCGTTGCAGAAGCTGCTCAATCATCCGGTGCCGGTGTCTTTGCCCACAGCCACCCGATTTGAGCATATGCACATCGTGGCGGGCAGCGGTCATGGCAAAACCCAAACGCTGCAAAGCCTGATCCTGCGGGATCTTGAGGCGGTGGCAAGCGGCGGTGCATCCATCGTGGTCATGGACAGCCAAAGTGATCTGATCAACACCATCGCGGGGCTTGATATCTTTGCGCCGGGGCAACCTCTAGCAGATCGTTTGGTGCTGATTGATCCAACAGATCTTGAATGGCCGGTTGCACTTAACCTCTTTGATGCGGGGTTAGAACGGCTAAATCAATATGCGCCCTTGGATCGCGAACGGCTGACCAATTCTATTTTAGAGCTGTATGATTTTGTGCTGGGGTCTTTGCTGGATGCGGGCATGACGCAAAAGCAAAATGTGATCTTCCGCTATATCACCCGTTTGTTGCTGCATATTCCGGGGGCGACCATTCATACGCTGCGTGAGCTTTTAGAAGATGGTGGCGGCGACAAATACCAACCCTACATCAATCAGCTTGAAGGGTCAGCGCGGGCGTTTTTTGAAACGGAGTTCAACGGCAAAGAGTTTGTTGCCACCAAGCGCCAAGTGGTACGCCGTCTTTATGGGATTTTAGAAAACCAAACGATGGAGCGGATGTTCAGCCATCCCAAAAGCAAGCTGGATCTCTTTGCTGAGATGAATGCAGGTAAAGTGATCTTGATCAACACCGCCAAAGATCTGCTCAAAGAACAGGGAACTGAAATCTTTGGCCGCTTCTTCATTGCCCTCATTGCGCAGGCCGCACAGGAACGCGCTGTCCTGCCAAAGGAAGAGCGCACACCAACCTTTGTGTATGTGGATGAAGCCAGCGATTACTTTGACAAGAACGTCGGGATCATCCTGTCCCAAGCCCGTAAGTACAATGTCGGCATGGTGTTGGCGCATCAGTTTATGGGCCAGCTCGAACCCAGATTACAGGAAGCGATATCCGCCAATACAGCCATCAAATTTGCAGGTGGCGTGTCCGCCAAAGACGCCCGTGCGCTGGCCAATGATCTGCGCAGTGATGCGACATTCATTACTGAGCAAGCCAAGCTCAACTTCGCAGCTTTCATCAAAGGGCAAACCAAGCGGGCAATATCAATCAGCATTGCGCCGGGACAAATGGAAAGCTGCCCGCGTATGAGCAGTGAGGATCGGGCCACCCTGCAAGATGACATGCGTGCAAAATATGCGGTGCATCACTCAAAGCTGCGAGAAGATCCAAAAGGCGATGCCGAAGACGTGCAAGACGAAGATCAATCAGAATGGCCGCAGGATGATGGCGCACCGATGCCATGGACTTAGAGGCGGACAAGCTTGGGCGGCGGAACCGATTTAAACGCACACCGCGTGGCAAGCGGCTTAGCCTTACGCCCCGCGATCAAGAGATATTACGTTGGCTTTATCGCTATCGATATCTGCGCCAAGATCACCTGATGCGCATCCTCGCACCAAGATCTGAAAAGCGCTTCAAAGAACGGCTGGGGGATCTGTTCCACGAAACGGGCCTGATCAATCGTCCCCTGATCCAAGCACCGCTCTTTGATGCCCGCGCCACGCCCATGCTCTATGAACTGAGCACCAAAGGGGCAGGGTATTTAGAAGCGCTGAATACTCTGCCATACCGTGCGGTCACCTTCTCCCGTCGCCAGAAAGAAGCTTACAGCCCACAGTTCCTGCACACGATGATGATCATTGAAGCGGTTCTTGAGGTGGAGCTGTCAGCGCAAGCCACAGATGGGCAAAGATTCGTATCGGTAGATGAGGTTCTATCCCGCGCCCCTGAAACAACCCAACACGCCAAGAATCCCTTGGCCGTGCCAATCAATCTCGATGGGCGTAACACCTACATTATCCCTGATGCACTCTACGGCGTTGAATCTGAACATGATGGCAAAAAGGTCTATCGCTTCTTTGCGCTAGAATGTGAACGCACCAGCCCCGTGTCACGATCTAACAGCTTTGCTTCCAGTACCGCCCAAAAGGAAAAAGCATACGCAGCGCTGATTAAAGGCGGTGGGTTCAACAAACACTGGGGTATTCCAAATCTGGAACTGAACCTCATCCCCCGAAAAGGTCAGTGACAGACCTTTTCCAGCGGTCTGCACCTTTTGAAATGCTCATAGATGAACATAGAAAATCACCTATGAACCAACCGATTTATGAGACTAAAAAGAGACTAAACTCCCGCCGGGAGTTTGTTCTATTCTTCTAAGTGTATGATTTTGTTTGGAGGCGAGTACCGGAATCGAACCGGTGTACACGGATTTGCAATCCGCTGCGTCACCACTCCGCCAACTCGCCATCCGTGGTGTTGGGTTTCTCTAGCGCCATTCCTAGGGGGTTGTCCAGAGGAGATCGGGTGAGAAAACAGAAAGTTTTGGTGCAAAAGTTTTGCGATTTGTGCCTGTGCGAAATGTTTAGTAAATAGTTGCTATCATGCCGCACCTAACCCCTTGTGGGATTGCCGCAAGCGGCTATCTATGGCAAAACAAGACAAATGTTTCTGACACGATAGGCTCAACTATGACCGATTTTGCAGCGCGCCGCACGATGATGGTGGACACACAAGTGCGCCCTTCCGATGTGACCAAATTCCCAATTATCGATGCGATGCTGTCTGTTCCGCGCGAAGATTTCGTACCGGACGCCAAGCGCGAAGCCGCCTATATGGGCGAAAATATTGACCTGGGCGCCGGACGTGTTGTGCTGGAACCCCGCACCTTGGCCAAGATGTTGGACGCGGTTGACGTGCAACCCGATGAGATGGTGCTCGATCTGGGGTGTGGTCTTGGGTACAGTTCAGCCGTTTTGGCGCGGCTTGCGGATTTTGTGGTTGCGGTCGAAAGTGATGAGGCAATGGCTGGTGAAGCGCAGGCTGCATTGTCGGCCTTTGGTGCTGATAATGTCGCGGTCATTCACGGCGAACCTGCTGAAGGGAATGCCAAAAACGGTCCTTATGATGTGATTGTGGTTGAGGGCGCCGTTGAACAGATCACTGGCGCTGTGGTGGACCAATTAAAAGACGGTGGGCGCATTGCGGCCATTTTCGCCGACGGAAAACTAGGCACCGTACGTGTAGGGTATAAGATTGATGGCCAAATGGCTTGGCGTCATTCTTTTCATGCGGGCGCTCCGGTCATGTCTGGGTTCGAAACATCGCGGACGTTTGTATTGTAATACTGTTGAGGCCGCCCGCACGCGCGCAGGCATATATTGTCGAATGCAATAGGATTGGATGGAAAAATGGGTATTAAATCAAAGCTGATCAGCGTTGCCGCTGTGGCCCTGATGTCGACGACCCCGATGGCCTGGGCTGAGAGCCTGTCAGATGCGATGGCATCGGCCTATAAATCCAGTGGCCTATTGCAGCAAAATCAGGCAATTTTGCGCGCGGCGGATGAGGATGTGGCTATTTCCCTGTCTGCTCTGCGTCCGACAATCGAATATTCCTTGAGCCATGGTTGGGCTGACACCGATGGGCGGGGACCGATCCCCGACGGGCGTCAGACAACCGCATCCTTGACCGCCAGCATGCTGCTTTACAATTTTGGTCGCGGTAAAATGGGGGTTCAGGCCTCAAAAGAGCTGGTTTTGGCCGCACGGGATACACTTGTTGGCGTCGAGCAGAATGTGCTTCTGCGATCTGTCCGGGCGTATTTGAATGTGCGTTCAGCGATTGAAAATGCGGCCCTTCAAGGCAATTCGGTACGTGTTTTGACCCAAGAATTGCGGGCCGCAAATGATCGGTTCGAGGTTGGCGAAGTGACCCAAACCGACGTGGCAATTGCGCGTGCGCGTCTTGCATCCGCGCGCTCTGGCGAAGTTTCTGCCCGTGGGCAATTGGAAATCGCACGCGAAGAATATCGCGCGTCTGTTGGCCACTTGCCAAAAGGCCTTTCGACACCGCCGCGTTTGCCGGCAACAGCCAAGTCATTGGAGGCGGCAAAATCTGTCGCCCGTCAGCGCCACCCGGACATTCAGGCTGCGCAGCACCAAGTTGCAGCCGCTGAAATTGGGATCAAAGTTGCCAAGACGGCCATGATGCCTTCAGTGGTCGGGCAGGCGCAGACAACCTATGGCGATACGGTTGGTGACAGCACGCCAGGCAACTTCAACAATAGCATCGGGATCACCGTGCGCGGCGAAATTTATTCCGGTGGATTACGCTCTGCGCAATATCGAAAAGCGGTTGCTCAGGCAGAGCAGGCGCGCTCGGGCTTATACTTGTCGCGTTTGAACGTGGATCAGAATGTGGCCAATGCTTGGTCGCAGATGGCGATTGCCGCCGCACAGCTGGAAGCAACAGATCGACAGATTCGGGCCAGCCGCGTAGCATTGCGCGGTGCGCGTGAAGAAGCCACGCTTGGTTCGCGCACGACCTTGGATGTTTTGAATGCGGAGCAAGAGTTGCTGAACGCCGAAGCCGCTCGGATCTCTGCGCAGGCTGATCGGTATTATGCTGCATATTCGCTTCTGTCAGCGATGGGGCTTTTGACGGCTGAGCATCTGAAGCTGGGCGTCGTAACCTATGATGCAGAGGCTTATTACAACGCTGTGCGCAATGCCCCCGTGCGTCAGGTCAGCCCCCAAGGGCAAAAGCTGGACGCTATTATTGAGCTTCTCGGCAAGAATTGATCGCCGTGTTGTGAGAATCAGGTGCGGCCTGTAAACTGCTCATGTAAATCCCGTTAAATACGGGAAAAAGAACAGTTTATGAGCAGGTATTCAGGCATGTCGGACCCCGTTACAAATGCAGAGATCGAGGATGTTCTGTCCTCGATCCGTCGTCTCGTTTCCGAAAATGTCTTGCCTCAGCCGGCGGCGAAAGCGGTGGAAACGCAACGGGATCAAGACCTGTCACCAAAGCCTGCGTTTGGGACCGTGAGAGCGGCGGACAAGCTTGTCCTCACACCGGATTTTCGCGTGCATGAGACCCGAGAAGCGAAGGATGAACCGCGTTCTGAGCCGGTTCCGCTTGAGACTTCGGAGTTGTTGGAAAACGAAGAGGAGCTTTCGGGAACGGTGGCGTCAGTTGAGCCGGTGCAGGATCCCCAATCCGAACATCAAGATGCAACCGACGCGGATCCTTGGCAGGACCTGAAAGATGATGTTTCTGAGCATTTGGCATCATCCGAACACGTGGAGCCTGATGCGAAGGTTCACCATGATCAAGCGCCCAGCCACGCAAAACCTGAGGCTGCGTCAGATCTGGAAGAGCCCTTGCAACTTAACGCAAGCGAGCAGGAGCCGGAGACCCCAAATACGGCGTCTACGGCTTGGCCTGCTGACATTTCAGCTTCTTTCGAGGGGGGGGAAGAGGAGACCCATCTTGAAGATCGTGTTGCTGAGTTGGAAGCTGCCGTGAGCGATAGCAGTGTCGAATTTGAGCCAGATCTGGGCGATACTGTTGAAGATCTGGGACCGGGAATTTTTCTGCGCCAGCGTGCGGAGCGTGCGCCAAAGGCCGATGATGATACTTGGGAAAAGGTAGAGGCCGATGTTTCCGATTTTGTCGACGCTGCCCGCGCCGTTGATGGGGCCGCGGCCGATACTGACGCTGACGAAGAGGATTTGAGGCTCGGCGAAGACGATACTTTGATCGACGAAGATATGCTCCGTGATTTGGTGGTGCGCCTTGTGCGTGAAGAGCTTCAAGGGGCGGTCGGTGAAAAGATTACGCGAAATGTTCGACGCTTGGTGCGTCGCGAGATCGAGCGTGCCCTGACGCTTAAGAGCTTGGAATAATACTCTATTTTGCGATGGAAAGCAGCGTATCTAGGTCGAGATGAGCTTCGATATGCTGAGCCAATGCGTCCAGCGTGGCGTCAACCTGTCCCTCGTAACTGGCGTCAGATACGTGGGCCCCAAGCCCCGCCAGATATTGGCGTCGAAAGCCATCTGCGCAAAACAACCCGTGTAAGTAACAGCCACGCACACGCCCGCTTGCATTGCTTGCGCCTTCTGTCCGATCACCGATCGACAACCAAGCCCGCGCGGTGTCAGGGCCCTCTGTGCGTCCGAGATGGATTTCGTAACCTTGAACGGTTTCACCGCTGTTGCGATCTGTTGCTTCGGTGAGGCTGAGGGTTTTTTTCGGTTCAAGTTTGGTCACTACATCTAAATGGCCGAGGCCTGGTACACGACCGGGTTTCCCCTCGATCCCGTCATCATCGCAGATTTCGCGCCCTAGCATTTGATAGCCGCCACAAATGCCCAGAACATGGCCGCCGCGGCGGATATGCGCATGCAGATCGATGTCCCACCCATGGCGGCGGAACTCTGCAAGATCCGAGATAGTAGACTTGGATCCGGGGATTAAAACGAGGTCTGCGTCAAGGGGCAGGGGGCGCCCTGGTTCAATGATCTCAACAGTCACGTCAGGTTCGTTCACCAATGGATCAAGATCATCAAAATTGGCAATGCGCCCCAACTTTGGCACCACGATTTTAAATCCGCCACCCTTGCGCGTGGCAATGTCCAAAACGTCTTCGGCAGGCAATTTCCAGGCATCGGTAAACCACGTAAGCGTGCCAAGATCCGACCAACCCGTGCGGGTCGCAATCTCTGTTGCGCCATCAGAAAATAGTGCAATATCCCCCCGGAACTTATTGACCAAAAACGCTTTAATCAGATTCCTGTCACCTTCCGGCAAAACGGCATGGGTGCCGACAAGCTGTGCAATCACACCGCCGCGGTCAATGTCGCCCGCCAGTACCACCGGGACGTTTGCGGCCTCGGCAAACCCCATATTTGCAATATCTCCTGCGCGCAGATTGATCTCTGCTGGGCTTCCGGCCCCTTCAACAATGACCAGATCGCGGCCCTGTTTGAGGCGCTCAAAGCTCTCTAAAACGCGCGGCATAAGTGTCGATTTCATCTTGCCATAGTCGCGCGCGCGCAGGGTGGTCAGGCGTTGCCCTTGGACAATCACCTGAGCGCCGGTGTCCGTCTCGGGTTTTAACAGAACCGGGTTCATGTCCACAATTGGGTCAAGGCCACAGGCGCGTGCCTGAAGGGCCTGTGCGCGGCCAATTTCGCCACCGTCCGTCGTCACTGCGGCGTTGTTGGACATGTTCTGCGGTTTGAATGGCGCCACGGATAGGCCGCGTATAACACATGCTCGTGCGATGCCTGCGACAAGCATGGACTTCCCGACGTTAGAGCCGGCGCCCTGGATCATGATCGATTTGCTCATGTTCTCTGCTTATGAAATTTCATCGGTGCTGCACAGCCCCTGCACGACAGGAATATGCGTCTGCGCGACACGTATGGTTGGTGCAAAGAAAAACGCGCCACTTAGGACGCGCTCTTTTCATTTCAACTGTCAAAGCGGTGTTAAGCCGCTTCGGCTTGGGCTGCATTGCGACGTTCGCTTTCTTCGCGGCTGAGCGCCACCGAGGTACGGATACCTTTGTCGACAAATTCCATCAAACCTTTAACCACACGTTCGTTGGGGTCGATGCCTGCACAGCTTAAGACCTCACGTCCGTCACGCGAGCGTGCCCAGCGGGCGATTTGGTCCGGCCCATTGCCGTATTTTTTATCATCTGCAATTGCATCATCAAGGGCAGCCAGCACAACGGCGGCAAAAAGCTTGCGTGCGCGATTGCCTTGTTCGTGATTGAATGCAGTACCGTCTACGGAATCCAACATGGTTGTCCTTTATGTTTCTTGCTTGCGCTCACATGGCGTTCGGCCAATATGGCGTTTTCGCCGCGATTCGATATCCCCCTCAGCGCATGGCTGCCATGTCGATGTTGCATGGCTGTTACAATGCGAATTGCAGGGTAAAGCGAGCGTGGCGTTGTCTTGCATGGGGAAGACCCGCAAGATATAGGTGCATCCAGATAAAAATCAACCTTTTAAAGGGTCCAACACCATGGCCAAGATCAATGGCAACGAAATCCGCCCCGGCAATGTGCTGGAACATAACAACGGCCTATGGGCCGCCGTCAAAGTCGACCACGTCAAGCCCGGCAAGGGCGGCGCCTTTGCACAGGTCGAACTGCGCAACCTGCGCAACGGGTCCAAACTGAACGAACGTTTCCGGTCAGCAGACAAAGTGGAGCGTGTACGTCTGGAGCAAAAAGACCAACAATTTCTGTACGAAAGCGATGGTATGCTGGTGTTTATGGACACTGAAACCTATGAGCAGATCGAACTTCCTGCGGAGCTTTTGGGTGATCGTCGCCCGTTCCTGCAGGACGGTATGACCATTGTGGTTGAGTTCTATGACGACGAAGCTTTGAACGCAACAGTACCGCAAAAAGTGACCTGTGTCGTCGTGGAAACCGAGCCCGTTGTGAAAGGTCAGACCGCCGCCAACAGCTTTAAACCTGCAATTTTGGACAATGGCGTGAAAGTTATGGTGCCGCCTTTTGTCGGTCAGGACGAAGCAATTGTGGTCAACACCGAGTCGATGGAATACTCAGAACGGGCTTAAGTTTCTGAAAATTCTAGGTACAAAGGGGCAGGGCGATGGCGCTGCCCTTTTCATTTGAGGATCAGATGACCACCATTCTTTTCAACAAACCCTTTAACGTGCTGTCGCAATTTACCGACAAAAGCCTTGAGGCAAGCAACCGCGAGACATTGTCGAATTACATCGACATTCCCAAGGTCTATGCCGCCGGGCGTTTGGATCGCGACAGCGAAGGGTTGTTGGTGCTGACAGACAATGGCGGGTTGCAGGCAAAAGTCGCCAATCCAAAATTCAAGCTTGAAAAAACATATTGGGCGCAGGTCGAAGGTGAGCCAGAAGAGGCTGCGTTGAAAGCTCTGGCAAAGGGGGTGGATCTGAAAGATGGTCGCACCCGTCCGGCCAAGGTCGCGCGCATGCCTGAGCCGCAAATGCTCTGGCCGCGCACCCCACCTATTCGCGTGCGCAAATCTATTCCTGACACTTGGCTGGAGATCACGATCAGCGAGGGGCGAAACCGTCAGGTGCGCCGCATGACCGCCGCGATGGGTCATCCAACCTTACGGCTGATCCGGTACCGCATTGGCGACTGGACGTTGGATGGGATTCCTACGGGACATTGGGCCTATGCGCCGGAGCGTCCGCAATTTGGTGGGAATTTGTAACCCCCGTCGCTTTACGCAGACCACGTCACCTTGGCGTCGCCCGCCGTCATCTCGCCCTTTGCGCGATCAAAGCGCAGATAGGCAATGGCTTGGCCGCCGGACTGTGTGAACAAATTGCCCACGGATTTGCCATCCGCCGTGATTTCGCTGCCCACGGGTGCTGTTCCTGTGATTGATACCTGCACCAAGCCTTTGCGCAGCTCAGTTTTATGCTTCATGCGTGCGGTGACTTCTTGCCCAACATAGCACCCCTTTCGAAAATCAACGCCGTGCAGCCGTTCAAACCCAACCTCAAGAATATAGCTGTCCGGGGTCAGCTCAATCCCTGTTTCCGGGATCACATGCGCCACGCGCACTGCATCAAAATCCTCTTCCTCTGACGGGCGGCCATCATAGGCACGCCAGCCCATTTTGGGGTGGCGTGGGTCGGGAAATGCCCCTTCGGGCGCCTCAGACAGGCCGCGTGCTGGTTCGATATCCGTGGCTGAAATTTGCACATCGGCGCGTAATTTATACATGTTCAGGCGTTGCGTAAGGCCAGGTGCCAAGCTGCTGTGGACATCCAGAAGAATGGCATCTCCTTCTGCAACCAGAAAGAAGTCAGCAAGGTATTTCCCTTGTGGCGTCAACATTGCCGCATAAATCATCCCATCCGACAGGCCTTTGATATCATTGGTGATAAGGCCCTGAAGGAACTCGGTGCGATCCGCACCGGTCAGGCGCAAAACCGTTCTGTTAGTGGTGCGGGTCATTTGTGTACCTCATTACGGCCAAAGCCGAACAGACGTTTCAGACTGAATCTTCTCAGGTCAAGTTTCCCGGTGCCGGGGTGCGAGACTATGGCGCGGGAATTACCTGCTGCGGTCTCTTCTGCGGTCGGCCCACTGTCTTTGAACTGTAACGCGTGGAGTTGGGCATAGATGCCGCCGCGTTCAAGCAACTCGTCGTGGGTGCCTTGGTCGACCACTTTGCCGTGATCCATCACGACGATCTTATCGGCGGCTTGGATGGTGGAAAGGCGGTGGGCAATGACCAGCGTGGTGCGCCCTTCGGAGAGTTGATCCAGCGCATCCTGCACGAGCTTTTCGGACTTTGCGTCAAGGGCCGATGTTGCCTCGTCCAACAACAGAACGGGCGCGTCACGTAACACAGCTCGCGCAATGGCAACCCGTTGTTTCTGGCCTCCTGACAGATTCGATCCACGCGGACCTGCAGGGGTGTCGATCCCCTGTTCCAGTTGTGGCAGAAAGTCGGCCACATGGGCGGTTTTCAGTGCGTGGTTTAGGCTCGCCTCCGAAACCTTTTCGCGCCCCATTAAGATGTTGTCGCGCAGTGTTTCATCAAACAGCAGGGCCTCTTGGCTGACCACGGAATAAAGCGCGCGCAGTTGATCCAACGGCAGG
>DDMF01000117.1:36895-53905 GCA_002340515.1 Rhodobacteraceae bacterium UBA2553
AGCCGCCGACGGTGATGCTGCCCTTGCCCGCGTCAGACAAGCGCGTGAGCAGGTTGAACACAGTGCTTTTCCCAGCACCGGATGCACCGACAAGGGCGGTGGTCTGCCCCGCTTTTGCGGTGAAACTTGCGCCTTTTAAAACCGGTGAGTCGCCATAAGAAAACTGCACATCATTGAGGATAATATCGGCCTGGCGTGCGGGGCCAGACAGAAGTCTTGGCGACGAAGGAGAGAGGATGGTGGGGCGGGTTGCAAAGACCTCGCGTATGCGTTCAAGACTGGCCAAGGCCGCCTGCCAAGCACCGGATACCTTACCAAGATTTCGGAGCGGGTCGAAGACCAATGCCATTGCGGTGAAAAACGACATAAACTCACCAACGGTTTTCTCGCCAGCCACAATTTGCAAACCGCCATAGACGAGCACGCCGAAGAACCCAACGGCGGCGATAATGTCGACCATTGCGACAATTGCGGCTTGGTTGCCTTGGCTTTTCAGATGCGCTTTGGCGAATTGGTCAATTACCGTGTTTACCCGCGAGCGTTCGCGCACCTCGGTGCCTGCGAGTTTGACTTGATTGATACCGTGGAAGATTTCATCCAAACGGGTAGAAATCTGGGCCGCAGAGGCGCGGCTGTCGGTCGTCGTGCGACGGACCTTTTTTTGCAAGATCTCCATCGGGACAATTAAGACAGGTGCGGCGGCCATCGCAATCACGACCCAAAGCCAATCGATGGACAAAGCCACGCCAAGAAGCGCCAAGAGCGAGACAACATCGCGCGCAACCGCCGCCAGCACAACTTCCCAGATTGTGGCAATGGCCTGCGCATCACCGCGCACGCGTTCCATCAAGGTGCCAGGTGAATTGTCGCGAAAATACCCGCTGTCGAGGGTGAGCATATGGGCCACCATGTCGGATTGCAGCCCGGCAGCGACCCGTTGCCCCACATAAACCATCAAGACTTTATGACCAAAAGCGGCAATTGCGCGAATGACAAACATCCCCGCCACACCGGCTGCGACCCAAGTGATGGATGATGTTTCACCCGACAGGAATGCCTGATCAAACATCGGCTTGATCATGTAGCTCAGCCCGCCAAGCGCCAGCCCCTCGGCAAGCATCAGCAGCATTGCCGCAAAAAGCGGTAAGCGATAAAAGCGTAAGTATCCCCGCCATAACCAACGGATCATTGGGTCATTCTTCGCAGCAAGTTGCTTGACTTCACTCATGTCTCGCTCCGCCCATTGCGCTTGTCGTTAAACGAAGCGGTCAGCGCCTCTGGGTCATAATAGTCACGGATCCAGTCACGGATCGACACAGGATCCGCCTGGATGTGATCCGCATAGGCCGCAATCATATGGTCCAAAATCCCCGCCTTTGACCAATGCTGATGAGCGTATTTGATCGACAATTGCTTGGCGGCCTCTTCAACCGGGGCGCCCTGATAATCAATCATGTAAAAGGCCGCCGCCAATCCGGTACGATCGGCGCCTGATTTGCAATGGATCAACATTGGTTTTTCCAAATGGTCCATGAGATCAAACAACGCCAAATACTGTTCTGCGGGCAACAGCTCGCGTGCCTCAAGCGGCAGATCGTAAAGCGCCATGCTATAGTCCGCGCAGGCCTCTTTTTCAAAAAGGTAATAGGAATACACATCTGCCCCGCGCAGGTTGATCACCGATTTAATGCCGATCTTGGCCAAGGCGGGAAAATGCACCGGATCAGGTTGGTTTGAGCGCCACGCCTCATCCGATAATTGATAGCGATTGGGCAGTACGCGGCGCAAAAATGCGTGATCCACTAAGTTGTTGTGCTTGCGCGCGGAACGGCGCCCTGCTGGCGTTGAGATATCCATACCAAACCCGTGTTTCCACGCACGTTCTTTGGCCTTGATCTTGGCGTAGAGGGTCGAAAACATGCGTGCTCCGCAGTTGTGATTGCAGGGTTTCTTCCGGTGTATCGTCAAAGGCCGGGGCAGACAAGCAACGCCCTTTTCCTCTTTCCATAAATATCCGTTTGGCGCGGCTTCACAAAATTGAATGACGCCAGCATTGACGCATATCTGGTCGCGCCTTACCCCTTGCTTCAAGAGATGAAACATTAATGAGGTTCCCGATGACGCTAGCCCATGGACGCGGCTATTTGGCCATTCCTGGTCCCTCTGTCATGCCCGATCGAGTGTTGCAGGCAATGCATACCGCCGCGCCAAATATCTATGCGGGTGAGTTGGTGGATATGATGCCGGGGATCATGTCCGGGCTAAAAAATGTGGCGCGCACCAGATATCACGCGGCGATTTATATCGCCAATGGGCACGGCGCATGGGAGGCGGCGCTGTCAAATGTGCTTGCCCCCGGTGATAAGGTTCTGTCTCTTTGTACCGGACGGTTTGGTCATGGATGGGCTGAAATGGCCTGCTCTCTTGGGGTAACCCCGCAGGTTATTGATTTTGGCAATGCAGCGCCGGTGGATGCGGCACATGTGGCAGAGGTCCTTCGTGCGGATCACAATCATGAGATTAAGGCTGTCCTCGCTACCCATGTGGATACGTCCAGCTCGGTGAAAAACGATATTGCAGCGATACGGGCGGCGATGGATCAGGCAGATCACCCCGCACTGTTGATGGCCGATTGCATCGCGTCATTCGGTGCCGAGCGGTTTGAAATGGACAGGTGGGGCGTCGATGTAATGGTTGGGGCCAGCCAAAAGGGCATGATGGTGCCGCCGGGTCTGGGGTTTGTGTTTTTCAACGACAAGGCGGTTGCTGCGCGCCAGTCTCTGCCCCGTGTGTCCAATTACTGGGATTGGGAACCGCGTAAAAATCCCGACCAGCTGTGGCAGTATTTTGGGGGGACGCCGCCAACGCATCATCTTTACGGATTGCGCGCGGCCCTTGCGATGATCGCGGATGAAGGCGGAATTGAAGCGGTTTGGGCGCGGCATGAACATCTTGCCCGCGCAATTTGGGCGGGTTTTGACGCATGGGCACTTGCTGGGCCAATGGCGCTGAATGTGACTGAGCGTGCCAACCGATCTTGTGCCGTGACCTCTGTAGGGCTTGGCGCGCCAAACGGGCTTCGGTTGCGCGAATGGTGCGAGGCCAATATGGGTGTCACTTTGGGTATCGGCTTGGGAATGGGATCGGAAGAAGACCCTGAAAGCACAGGATTTTTCAGATTGGGCCACATGGGGCATGTGAATGCGCATATGGTGATGGGCGCCTTGTCTGCGATCGAGGCGGGGCTGCTCGCGTTAGATATCCCTCATGGCAAAGGTGCCCTTGAGGCGATGGCAAAGGTGATGTCTGAAGCGTGAGAAACGCGTTATCCACGGAGTTCTTTCAGGGCTTCGGGCAGCGCTTTTGCGAAGACATCAAGATCTTGTGGACGTCCCGCGGAAATACGGATGCAGCGATCCTGTGGGGCGGTAAATGGCATGCGCACAAAGAGATTTCGTTTTACCAGAGCGGCCAGAAGCTTGCGGGCAAACTCCCCGTCTTGACCGCAATCAATTGCGACAAAATTTGTAGCAGAGGGCAGGGTGCTCAGGCCGTTCTCGCGGGCAATTTCGTCGATCCGCGTTCGCGCCGTTGCGATGTTATTTTGCGTTTCCGCAAGATAGTCTGCATCCTGTAGTGCCGCCAAAGCACCTGCTTGTGAGATCCGACACATGCCAAAATGGTTGCGGATTTTGTTAAAGGCCGTGATCAGCTCTGGATGTGAAATCGCATAGCCCACCCGTGCGCCCGCAAGACTGTAAGCTTTTGAGAATGTGCGCATACGAATGACACGAGGATCTTTGGGATCCAGCACGGGGGCTGTGCCTTCGGGGGCAAATTCGATATAAGCCTCATCCAAAACCAAAAGGCATCCCTCGGGCACAGCGTCAATCATCGCCTGAATTCGGGCGGCATCATGCCATGTGCCCATCGGATTGTCTGGGTTGGCGATATAGACGAGCTTCGCGCCGACCTTTTTGGCTTTCGCAATCAAAGCCGCTGGGTCTTCGTGGTCGTCTTTATAAGGAACCGTCACAAGCTCGCCGCCATATCCCGCAACATGATAGTTGAACGTCGGATAGGCCCCTTGCGAGGTGACCACCTTATCGCCCGGTGCGATGAGCAGGCGGGCGAGATAGCCTAAAATGCCGTCGATGCCTTCACCCACCAAAATGCTCTCGGTCGGGATCGTGTGATGCGCGCTCAGTGCGCGGCGCAAATCATAGTTTTCCGGATCCCCATACATCCACGCCTCGCCGGCGGCATTTTGCATGGCAGCGATGGCTTTGGGCGAGGGGCCAAAGACATTTTCATTTGCCCCAAGGCGCGCCGTAAAAGCCCTCCCTCGCGTACGTTCTTGTGTCTCCGGTCCCACAAAAGGAACAGCGGCAGGAAGCGTTTCAGCGAGCGGGGTCAGGCGAGCATATGTCTTTGTCATAAAGATGTTAGAGCAGGGTGCTGCGATGGGTACAAGCCGGTTGACTTGAAAATGGGCGATTTGATGTTACATGAGAATGGTTCGCAACTTTGCGTTGCCGTAGCATAATTCAGGAGGCCAATATGCCCCAAATGAGCAGACGTTTATTTCTAACCAGTGCAGTCGCCGCCGCAAGTCTTCGCGCCGCCCCACAGGCCGCCGTCACGCTTGCCAAATCTCCACCCGCCCGCAGGGTATTAGAGCTTGTCTATGACAAATCCATGGGCATGATGCGCGCCGTGGAACGTGTGATCCACTAGGATAAAACGAAAAAGGCCGAGCATTCCGCCCGGCCTTTATAGCGTCTTTTCAAAAGATTAAATCTCTTTCAAACGATCCAAAGCACCCAAAATCTTCGCCTCTTCCTCTTCTCGGGCCGCAAGGTTCTGGCGGGTTTCTTCAACCACCTCCGCAGGCGCGCTTTCCGCAAATTTTGGGTTTTTCAACCGACCACGTAGACCGCCCAGCTCTTTGGCGAGCTTGCCCAGAGATTTCTCTAGCCGTGCAATTTCTTCGTTCACATCAATGATGTCGGCCAGAGGCAGCGCAAAGGTGCCGCCGTCCACGGGCACGGTGATACAGCCCTTGGGTAGATCCGCCATTTCGGTGATGCTGTCGATGCGCGCCATACGTGTGACCAGCCCTTGATTGTCGCCAAGCGCCTTGCGACCTTTGTCGTCGAGCTCTTGCATGATCACTGGGATTTTCAAACCAGCAGGCACATGCATTTGCGCGCGCGCCGAACGGATGTTCTCGATCAGTGAGATCACCCAGTTCATCTCGTGCGCGGCATCCTCATTCACCAACTCAGCCCCGTAAGTGGGCCATTCCGCGTGGATCAGCATGGTGTTGCGGTCGGCAATTTGGCCCCACAGCTCTTCGGTGATGAACGGCATGATCGGGTGCAGCATGATCAGGCATTGATCGATGACCCATGCCATTGTCGCGCGCGTCTCAGCCACCACAGCTTCGTTATCGGAGTTCAAAAGTGGTTTTGAAAACTCAACATACCAGTCGCACACCTTGCCCCACGTATAGGCATAAAGCCCAAGGGCAGCGTCGTTGAAACGGTAAGCATCAAGTGCTTCATCCACCATGATCCGCGCCTTGGCGGTCTCGGAAATGATCCAACGGTTCACCGTTTGCGTGGTGGCCGATGGGTCAAAATCCGCAGATGGTTTACATTCGTTCATCTCAGCAAAACGGGCGGCATTCCAGATTTTGGTGCCGAAGTTACGATACCCAGCAATGCGTTCGGTTGAAAGCTTCAGCACCCCACCGATGGATGCCATCGCCGTGTTGGTCATGCGCAGCGCGTCTGCGCCAAATTCGTCAATGATTTCCAACGGGTCAATCACATTGCCTGTGGTTTTGGACATCTTCTTGCCCTTCTCATCACGCACAAGACCATGCAGGTACACCGTGTGGAACGGGTTTTTCTGCTCAACCGCCTGAGACATCATCATCATCCGAGCGACCCAAAAGAAGAGGATATCCTGACCGGTGATCAGCACGCTACCGGGAAAATAATCGTTTAGTTCCTGCGTGTTGTTTGGCCATCCCAGCGTGCCGAAGGGCCAGAGGCCAGAAGAGAACCATGTGTCGAGCACGTCGGGGTCGCGCCAAACAGGGTAAACCAGTTTGGTCGGATCCTGATCCATTTCGTAGGACGCAAGGCTTTCGGCAAGCATATGGGTACCGGCGGCGCGATCTGCCACTTCAACCACACGAGCGCCGTTCAGCGGGGTAGGTAATCCGTCAAGGACGTCTCTGAATTGCTTGGTCACATCGTCGAAACTGGCAGCGGCGTGGCTTTTTTCATGCCCCGGTAAAAAATCCTGCTCCCACAACAGCCGCAGCATTTCGACCAAATCAAGTGCGCCATCGTTCTCGTCGTCGTGGTATCCATCGCCGGAAAGGTCAAACCCATACCAAACCGGCACCTGATGCCCCCACCAGAGTTGGCGAGAGATACACCACGGCTCGATGTTCTCCAGCCAGTGATAGAAGGTCTTCTCGCCGCTTTCGGGCAGGATTTTCACATCACCGTTGCGCACTGCGTCCAGCGCGGGGCCAGCGATTTCTTTGGCGTCCACGAACCACTGGTCTGTCAGCATGGGCTCAATGACAACCTTGGAGCGGTCGCCAAAGGGCTGCATGATCGGTTTCGCTTCAACGTAAGGCACGGTCTCAGAAACCTCAGTCTCGTTGCCTTCGTCATCTTTCACGGTCTTTGTCACAGTGGTCATCACGGCTAGACCCTCGGCGGTGATGTCTGCGATCACCTTGGTACGGGCCTCAAAACGGTCCAGCCCGCGATACTCCTCCGGCACAAGGTTCATCGCGGCAATTTTGGCCTCGTCGAAATCCTCTTCGCCATTGGCAATGCGCTGCGCGATGGCCGCTTCTTCATCATAAGGACGGCCGTCAGCACGCATCGCACCGCGCGTGTCCATCAGCGAATACATCGGGATGCCGCCACGCTTGGCAACCTGATAATCGTTAAAGTCATGCGCGCCGGTGATTTTTACCGCACCGGATCCGAAATCCATTTCGGGATATTCATCGGTGATGATGGGGATCAGGCGGCGATGCTCTTTTGGCCCAACCGGAATTTCGCAAAGCTTGCCAACAATTGGCGCATAGCGTTCGTCATCGGGGTGCACCGCCACTGCGCCGTCGCCCAGCATGGTTTCGGGGCGGGTTGTGGCGATGGAAATATAGTCACGCTCTTCTGTCAGCGTCACATTCCCATCTTCGTCTTTCTCGACGTAAGTATAGGTCGCGCCACCGGCCAGCGGGTATTTGAAGTGCCACATATGGCCGGGGGTCTCGATGTTTTCGACCTCAAGATCGGAAATTGCGGTCTCAAAATGCGGATCCCAATTGACCAGCCGCTTGCCGCGGTAAATCAAACCCTTGTCATACATGTCGACAAAGACTTTCAACACGGCGTCATGGAAGTTGGCCGAATTTTCATGCCCCACCCGCGGATCACCCGGCGCGCCTGCCATGGTAAACGCGTTGCGCGACCAATCGCAGGTCGATCCCAAGCGTTTCAGCTGGTTGATAATGGTTGAGCCATATTCACCTTTCCATTCCCAGACCTTCTCAAGAAACCTCTCGCGGCCCAATTCACGCCGACCTTCGTTGCCCTGAGTGGACAGCATTTTTTCGACCTGCAATTGCGTGGCAATACCCGCATGGTCCTGCCCCGGTTGCCACAGCGTGTTGAACCCGCGCATCCGGTGCCAGCGCACCAAAATATCCTGAAGTGTGTTGTTGAACGCATGGCCCACATGAAGCGCGCCGGTCACATTTGGCGGCGGGATCATGATGGTAAAACTGTCTGCCCCGGGTTTTGCATTTGCGCCCGCTTTAAAGGCGCCAGCCTCTTCCCAGGTTTTGTAAATACGCGCCTCAGCAGATGCTGCGTCAAAAGTCTTGTCCATGGCCATGGTTCTGTCCCGTCAAATCACGTGTTCACTGGGGTTTAACCGCATGGATCGCAAAGGGGAAGGGCCACGGCCTGTCTTCGCTTTTCCTCTTTCCAAAAAATATCCCCGCCGGAGGCGAAAAACTGGGGCTTGCCCCCACTTAGTTGATCACATCTAGCTGATCACATCGGGGCGGTCCCGCCCTGTGCGTGCGCGAAGGCCTGTGATCTCTTCTGTTGCGGCAATCACATCCCCAAGCGCGATTTGGGCGTCCAGTGAATGATCCCCCTCAGGCCCCGCGTAGCTCTCGAGGTAAACGCGAATGGTTGCGCCCTCTGTTCCGGTGCCAGACAGGCGCAGCATGGCGCGCGCGCCTCCCTCAAAACTGATGATCAAGCCTTGTTTTGTGGTATGGCTGCCATCCACCGGATCGGTATAGGCGAATTCCTCGGCGCTGGTCACCAAGGTTCCAGCGGCCATCGTACCCGGAAGGGTGCCTAAGCGCGCGCGCAGATCCGTGATGATCCCCTCGGCCAAACCACCGTCGATGGCTTCATAATCGTGGCGCGAGTAATAGTTGCGGCCAAATTCGGCCCAATGTGCGGATAAGATGTCCGCCACGCTCTCGCGTCGTACGGCTAGAATGTTGAGCCATAACAGCACCGCCCAAAGGCCATCTTTTTCGCGTATATGATTGGAACCTGTGCCCGCACTTTCCTCGCCACAGAGGGTTGCGCGGTCTGCATCCAATAGCGTGCCGAAGTATTTCCACCCGGTCGGTGTCTGAAAGGCTTCGATGCCCAGTTTTTCGGCGACCCGATCAGAGGCACCTGAGGTCGGCATAGATCGGGCAATCCCTCTGACCCCACTCGCATATCCCGGTGCGAGATGCGCATTTGCCGCCAAGACCGCAAGGCTATCTGAGGGGGTGACATAAATACCGCGTCCCAAGATCATATTGCGATCCCCATCGCCATCAGAGGCTGCCGCAAAGTCGGGGGCCGCGTCGCCCATCATCAGATCATAAAGCGGCTTGGCCCAGACTGGATTGGGATCGGGGTGCCCTCCGCCGATCTTGGCGCCAAAATCTTCTAGTGGTACGCCGTTCAGGATCGCCTCAGGGGCAGCCCCCAAGCGGTTCACAAGAATCTCTTCCGCATAGGGGCCGGTGACCGCATGCATTGCGTCAAACCGTAAACTAAAGCCGCTGGAAATCAGGGTGCGGATGGCGCTGAAATCGAAGAGATCCTCCATCAAAGCGGCGTAATCGGTGACAGGGTCAACTATTTCAATGGACATGTCCCCCAGCAAAAACGCGCCAATAGTCGAGAGCGGCGGGGCGACGGTATCGAGGATGTGATATTCAGAAATGGTGCGGGCCTGTGCCACGATCGCGTCGGTGACAGCTTCGGGCGCGGGGCCGCCGTTGGCTATATTGTACTTTACCCCAAAATCCCCATTTGGGCCGCCCGGATTGTGACTGGCTGACAGAATGATCCCCCCATCCGCTTTGCGCAGGCGGATCAGGTGACTGGCGGCAGGAGTTGATAGAATCCCGCCCTGACCTATGATCACTTTGGCCACACCATTGGCCGCTGCCATGCGCAGGATAACCGCGCTTGCGATGTCATTAAAAAACCGGCCGTCGCCCCCTAAGACGAGTGTTTTTCCGGGCGCGTCAATGGCGTTCAGCACGGCCTGCGTATAGGTCTCGAGGTAACCGGGGTCGGAAAATACCGAGGTTTTCTTTCGCAGGCCTGACGTGCCGGGAATCTGTCCGGAAATTGGGGCGGTGGGGTAGGTGGTCACTGGCATGAAACTTTCGACAAATTATGGTGAAAATCGCTTTAATGATCAGATGTTAACCTAACCGATCAATTCGCGTCGAGAGGTGGATCAGGCTTTCCGAACCTTTGACGCCATCAATTTCGCCAATCGCGTCCAGAGCCTGGTCAAGATGTGCGGTCGAAGCCGCGGCAAGACGAAGAATCATGTCGAACCGCCCAGATGCCGTATGCGCGGTTTCCACTTGGGTCAGGGTTTTCAGGCGAGACACCACAGCGGGGGCCGAGCGGGGTTCAATCTGGATGAGCACCGTGGCGCGGATCACATCTCCGCGTGCCTCATCCCCAAGTTTCAGGGCGTAACCGGCGATAATGCCACGTTCTTCCAGCCGTTCGATACGGGCTTGTACTGTGGAGCGCGCGAGGCCCAGCCGCCGGGCGAGTGTGGCGACGGGCAGGCGGGCGTTTTGTTCGAGCTGTGCAATCAGTTCTCGGTCGGTTTCATCCATCAGTTTCCCCCTTGGGATCGTGCATTTGTGCGTTTGGAGAGACAATTAGCCGGTTAATTACATGCATTTTGCCCGAAGTGACACTGGAAATCGACGATCAAGATTAGGATTCTAACAAAAGAACACGCGCATGAGGATCAAATGAGCAGACAACCTTCAATCTGGACCACTGTGACCTCCCATCTCAGGTCCGCAAGCCCAACGGGGCCGGTTATGTATTTTGCGCCCGCTGTGCTGCAAGCCACGGCGCGTAGATTTATTGATGGGTTTGATGGGCTGGTGACCTATGCGGTCAAGGCCAACGACACGCAGGTGGTCTTGGAAAACCTGGTGGCGTCGGGCCTGTCGGCGTTTGATGTGGCCAGCCCGGTGGAAATGCGTGAATTGCGCTCGGTTTCGCCGGATGTGGCGCTTCATTACAACAACCCGGTGCGCACCCCAGAAGAAATCGCGGTGGCGGTAGAGATGGGCGTTGTATCCTATTCCGTTGATTCCATGCGAGAGTTTGAAAAGCTGCGAGCGCAAGTTCCGACCGAAGGCGTTGAGATCTCGGTGCGATTGTGCCTGCCCGTAGAAGGCGCCGCTTACCATTTTGGCGCGAAATTTGGCGCGGATCCAGAAGGCGCCGTTGCGCTTTTAAAGGCTGTGAAAGCGGCCGGATATATCACCTCGATGACTTTCCATCCTGGTACTCAATGCGCGACCCCAGAGGTTTGGGTACATTACATTGAAGTCTGCGCAGATGTTGCCAATGCGGCAGATGTGAGTTTGGCGCGGTTGAATGTTGGTGGTGGGTTTGCCTCAAATCGCGGCGTTGCGCCGGATCTTGAAGCGATCTTTGATGCCATCCGCAACGCAAAGATTTCCTGTTTCGGCGAGGATACTCCCAAGCTGGTATGCGAGCCGGGCCGGGCGATGGTCGCCGAGGCTTTCACGCTTGCAACCCGCGTAAAAGCGATCCGCGAGGATGGTACGGTGTTTTTGAACGACGGGATTTATGGCGGTTTGGCCGAGGCGCATCAAATTGGCATTGTCGAACGGGTGCGCAGTTTGAGGGCGGATACCACGCCCATGGCGTGTGAGGGCACACCGCGGGTCATTTATGGGCCAACCTGTGACAGCATTGACCGGCTGCCCGACCCGTTGGCTTTGCCTGAGGGTTTGGCTGAGGGCGACTACGTGCTGTTTGACGGCATGGGCGCCTATTCTATCGCCATGGGCACGCGGTTCAATGGCTATGGCAAGGCCGATTTGGTGACGGTGCAGCAACTGACCGCGTGAGTGTTCTTCGACTATGTCATTTTCATAATAATGCAGGTGGTGGACCCGGTGGCATAAAGCCGACCATCCGCTACCCCGCGCAATTCCCCCGCCGCAACACCGGTGGAGCGCCCGGAATGCTGTGTGATTCCAATGGCTTCCACTTCGGTTCCCGGTGGTATTGGCCGGATGATATTCACCTTATATTCCAAGGTCGTATAGACCGAGCCTTTTGGTACTTTGGTCATCACCGCACAGGCCATGCAACTGTCCAGAAGGGTGCCGTACCAGCCACCATGCACTGTGCCCATTGGGTTGCAATGCTCAAACTCTGGCGTACCACGAAACGTCACTTTGCCATCTTCAACGGTATACAGCGTGTAATTCAGGCCAACCGAAATAGGCGGGCGGGGCAGGGTGCCTGCAAGCGTTTGCTGCATGAACTCCAACCCAGAGATCTTTAACAGATCTTCGCCGGTCAACAGATCTTGCATCGATGTTGCTGTGGTCATACCGCGCTCCTTTAAGTGTGGATAGATTGTGGGTGCATCGACTGCGGGTCCAGTGTGACGCTGCGGCGTGTTGGCCCACAAATGCAAAAGACGTGATCCGAAGACCACGCCTTTCGACAGGGAGCACCTTGGAACAAAAGGTGCCTGGTGAACTTGGTTACGCCACGTTTTGCAGCTGTACTTTCGGCGTCACGCCAAGGGCATGACAAATGTCGCGGGTCAGCGCGGGTTTATTGAGCGTATAGAAGTGCAGGTCCTGCACCCCTTCGTCGGTCAGGTCGCTGCACAGCTCCGTGCAAAGGGCGGTGGACAGAAGATCTTCGCGCCCATCGCGCTTGGCTTTATCAAAAGCATCATCCAACCAGGCAGGCACGCTTGTGCCGCATCTTGTGGCGAATTTGCGCACGCCAGACCAGTTTTCGATCGGCAAAATGCCGGGAATGATCGGCACAGTGATGCCGGCAGCCACACATGCATCGCGGAAACGTAAGAATGTGTCGGCCTCAAAGAAAAACTGCGTGATTGCCGAATTTGCGCCAGCGTCGACCTTGCGTTTTAGCCAGTCGACACAGGCTTGCATGTCGTCTGCCTCGGGGTGTGGTTCGGGATAGGCGCCCACTCGGATGTGGAAATCACCGGTTTTGGCGAGGGCTTCAATCAGTTCTACAGAATTTGCGAAGCCGTCATTATGCGCCTTGAACCCGTCGCTTCCCTTGGGGGCATCGCCGCGCAGGGCTACGATCTCTTTCACGCCGACATCGGCATAAGATTTCGCAATCGCGAGGGTTTCTTCGCGTGTTGCGTCCACACAGGTCAAATGTGCGGCCACGTTCAGCCCATATTGCTTGTGGATCAGGCCCACCGCATCATGGGTCAGATCACGGGTGGTGCCGCCCGCGCCGTAGGTCACAGACACAAAGCCGGGGTCCAGCGGGGCCAGGTCGCGTACCGTGTCCCACAACCGCCAGCTTGCTTCGAGCGATTGGGGTGGGAAAAACTCAAAAGAGATATTCGGGGTGGTCATCGTGGGCCTCAATTCTGCGTCAATTCGGTTCGGTTGAACCTGTTGTCCTCTTGTGTCCGACTTTGTGATGTGAGACAATTTCATAATTCTCACAAAGAATATGAAAGCTACGCATGTATATTGAGTTTCGGCATTTGCGCACCATTCGCGCCATTCACCAAGCGGGCAATCTGGCACGGGCGGCGGATATGCTGCACATCACGCAATCCGCGTTAAGCCACCAAATCAAAGGGTTGGAAGATCAGGTGGGGATGGAGCTGTTTCACCGCCGGACCAAACCCATGAAGCTTTCACCGGCTGGCGTAAAGCTGCTCCGGCTTGCCGAACATGTGTTGCCCGAGATTGCGGCGGTGGAAGAAGAGTTTCGCGCCTTGCACGAAGGGCGGTCAGGGCGGCTGCATATCGCCATTGAATGTCATGCGTGTTTCGATTGGTTGTTTCCTGTACTCGACAAGCTGCGCCACGCCTGGCCCGAGGTGGATTTGGACATTCGTCAGCGTCTGGCTTTTGATGCGCTTGAGGCGCTGCGCCGAGAGGAGGTTGATTTTGTGATCACCTCGGATCCGGTCGAGATGCCCGGCATCAGCTTCTCTCCTCTGTTTGATTATGAACCACGCTTTGTGGCGGCGGCAAATCATCCCCTTGCGGCGAAACCCTTCATAGAAGCTGAGGATTTTGAAGAAGAAATGGTGCTGACCTATCCGGTTGAGCGGTCAAAAATTGATCTTTTCACAGCCTTGCTGACCCCTGAACGGGTGGAACCGCGTGTGGTAAGGCAAGTCGAGATGACCGAGGTGATATTGATGCTGGTGGCCGCTGGACGCGGGGTCGCTGTTATGCCTGATTGGGTGTTGCGATCCGTCAAACACAACCCGGATTATGTGACCAAGCGATTGACTGAAAACGGCCTGTCCAAACGGATGTACGCCGCCACACGCGACGAGGATACGATGGTTGCTTTCATGGCCCATATGATCCGCTTGTGCCGTTCGGAACCTGTGAAAATGCAACGCTAAGCGGGCTGCCCGTCTGAAACATAGCAGAGTTGCGAATTCTTAGGGGCTTTAAGCATAAGAAAACTTGGCAAAGGCGTCTATTAGGCTTATACGCGCGCTCTGAGGCTAAAGGGTTTCGATTTCTTCCATTCTGGAAGGCGCGAAATGCGGCGGTTCCTCGCAATGTTGTGGGCGTTTCGACATGAACTCGCGCCTCAAGTTCATCTCAAAACGCTTTTAGGAGCCTCCCGATGCAATTCAGTGCCAATCTCAACGTGATGATCAAAGCTGCGCGTGCCGCAGGCCGCAGTCTTGTGAAAGATTTCCGCGAAGTCGAAAACCTTCAGGTCTCTACCAAAGGTGCTGGGGATTTTGTTAGCAAGGCCGACATCGCCGCCGAAAAGATCATCAAAGACGAGCTGATGGAAGCGCGCCCCAACTACGGTTGGATTGGTGAAGAAGGTGGTGCGGAAGAGGGCAAAGATCCGACCCGCCGTTGGATTGTTGACCCGCTGGATGGTACGACCAACTATCTGCACGGTCTGCCACATTGGGCAATTTCAATTGCGCTGGAGCATAAAGGCGAAGTGGTGGCCGGGGTTATTTTTGACGCTGCAAAAGATGAGATGTTCATCGCTGAAAAAGGCGCAGGCGCTTGGATGAACCAAACGCGTTTGCGGGCCTCTGGCCGCTCCCGCATGATCGAGAGCATTTTTGCGACCGGCCTGCCATTCGGTGGCCGTTCTGATCTGCCTGCAACGCTGCAAGATCTGGCACGCTTGCTGCCAGCGACCGCTGGCGTGCGCCGGTTTGGGTCTGCCGCGCTTGACCTCGCTTATGTAGCGGCAGGGCGTTACGATGGCTATTGGGAACGTCGCTTGAATTCATGGGACATTGCTGCCGGTTTGGTAATTGCCAAAGAAGCGGGCGCCTTGGTGCAACCGATTGATCCGGCGGGTAACATTCTGGATGATGGTGAGCTGATTGTTGCCAACGAGCAGATCTTTGATAAATTTGCTAAGGTCATTCGCGGGTAAACGTCTGGCGACCGCTGCGAAATAATGAATTAAATACGGGCCTTAGCGGGCCCGTTTTCTTTTGGACACCAAGATTACTGAGGGCAGCAAAGGGACGTTTCGTAAATTTAACCCTAACAGGTCACAGTTTGGCCCCATTTTCCCGTGAAAAAGGGGATATGAAACAGATGACCCTTCTCTTAGCCCGATTGCGAGGCCAGTTCCGCGACGAAGATGGTGCCGTTACCGTCGACTGGATCGTACTCACCGCTGTGACCGTAATGCTTGGCATGGCCACAGCATTCACGGTTGGGTCTAATATTCCTGGCTTGGCCAATCAACTCAGCACAACAGTTGAAAACGTTGACATGGATGGCTGAATACCCAGCACAGGGTGTCAGCGGTCTTTTGAATGGTTGCGTCTGTCGGTCCAGACCACCTGGCCCATCTCCCACACCTTCACCCCGTCCAGACAGGCGGCATTCACCCCAAATTCATTCGGGTTTGACCGGCGTTGATGATGGGTGGAGATCCCACAGGTTGGGCAGAACCAATGTTTTGCGACCTTTGTGTTCCATTGATATGTCCGAACGTGATCGGCCCCTTTTGTGATCGCCAGATCGCCCACTCGGGCGGTGACGGCGATGGTGCCACGGCGCGAACAATAGGAGCAATTACAGCGCCGAGCAGTGGTAAGCCCCGCAGACAAAATCACCTCAAACGCTACCGCGCCACAATGGCAGGATCCGTGATGTTGACCTCCTGTCATTTCTTCCTCCGAACTGTTGGAATGCGGCTTTTTTGAATTCGGTAATGCGCCACTGGATGATCCGGATGGCCATCAGTAACCCGCCAATAGGCAGCGCCCCCCAATCGGTGCCAGTAAGGCAGCATCGCCAGAAACCCAACCACAAAGCCGCCGATATGGGCCCAATAGGCGACGCCGCCTTGCGCACCAAAATTGGCAACGCCCCCCCAAAGTTGAAGGGCAAACCAGATCAGCAACATGGCCCAGGCGGGAAATGGGATCACTTTGAAAAAAATCACGATAATGAACAGGACATCAACCTGCGCCCGTGGAAAAAGTAGCAAATACCCCCCCATAATCCCAGCAATCGCGCCTGACGCACCGACAATTGGCACGCCGCTGCTGGGCTCCGCCAAAATCTGCACCACGCTCGCCCCGATGCCCGTCGCCAGATAAAACAGTGCAAACCGGATATGGCCCAGAAGATCCTCAAGGTTATCCCCAAAGATCCATAAAAACAGCATGTTACCGGCGAAATGCATGAAGCCGCCATGCAGAAAGATTGACGTGACAAGGATGTGGATCTCTCCGCCATGCCAGACCTCAACGGGCACTGCGCCATAAGCGAAATATGCCTCGGCTAACGCCTGTTCGTTGCCGCGAAGGGGCCACATGGCCAGAAAAACCGCGAGATTCATGCCAATCAGCGCGTAGGTTACATAAGGCACCCGCAGCGAAGGGTTATGGTCTCGTATCGGTATCATGACCCGACAAAAAGGATTTTCCCCCGCCGGGTCAAGCCGTTATCAGCTGCGACGTAACCCGGCGGAGAGTATTAGCTGGCCTGCGCCTGTTTGGACGACAATTGCAACAGTTCTGCGTTGCCACCAGAGGCCGTCAAATCCACACAAAGATGGCGTTCATGCCAAACGTCATTCAAGGTGATTGGTCCGGTGATCAGCGGTACAATCGTGCCGCTGCGCGCGGCCAGTGCTTGCACATATTTACGCGCCATTTCTGCGCGGCCTTCCCAAATCGCGCCGCCGATGGGGCCATACTCCACCAGAGCGTCAGGGCTCAGATCCGCCGCAACAATTGCTTCGCCGCCCAATCCGCGCACGGTTTTGGCTTGTGCTTCCGCTGTGGCTTTGTCTGGTCCCAGGCACAAAAGGGCCGGGCGCAAATGCATTGACAGACGGTTGAGCTCCCCAGTTGGGCCGGGCAGTTGCACGGACAGGTTGGCAGGTG
>DDMF01000117.1:53927-62493 GCA_002340515.1 Rhodobacteraceae bacterium UBA2553
TGCGGCGCTTGCGGGGATTGGCATGCAGAACCGCTCTACATACATTGGGCCGCCTGCTTTGGGGCCGGTGCCCGAAAGGCCCTCGCCACCAAAGGGTTGAGACCCGACAACTGCGCCAATCTGGTTGCGGTTCACATAGATATTGCCCGCCGAGATCCGTTCCGCCACATGCTGTACGCGGGCATCAATCCTTGTGTGCAGACCAAAGGTCAGCCCGTAGCCTGTAGCGTTTACGTCGTCGATGACCTTATCAAGCTCACCTGCCTTAAAGGTGATCAGATGCAGCACAGGACCAAAGATTTCCCGTTCGAGATCGGTGATCGCGTTGATCTTAATAATGGTTGGCGCGATGAAGTGACCCGTTTTCGGCGCGTTGCCTTCGTAAACGACGCGGCCTTCTGTGCGCGCAATGTCGATATGCGCCCGAATGCCTGCCATCGCTTCGTCATCAATCACCGGGCCAATATCGGTGGACAGATGCCACGGCACGCCCATCGACATTTCCTTCGTGGCGCCGATCAGCATTTCTGTCACCGCTTCGGCCACATCTTCTTGCACGTAAAGACAACGCAAGGCGGAGCAACGCTGGCCGGCTGATTGAAACGACGAGGCCGTGATGTCGCGCACCGCTTGTTCAGGCAGCGCAGTGCTGTCCACGATCATCGCATTCATGCCACCAGTTTCCGCAATAAAGGGCGCGCCGGGGTCAAGATTGTCGGCCATAGACCGGCGAATGATCATCGCGGTGTCGGTGCCGCCGGTAAAGGCCACCCCGTTTACGCGCGCATCAGACGTGAGCGCCGCACCAACGGTTGCGCCGTCACCTGGCAACAGCTGTAAAACCTCCGTTGGTACACCCGCGTGGTGCAAAAGTTTGACCGCTTCATAGGCGATTAGCCCGGTCTGTTCCGCTGGTTTTGCCAACACGCCATTGCCGGCCGCCAAAGCCCCCGCGATTTGCCCAGTAAAGATCGCCAGTGGGAAGTTCCAGGGCGAAATACAGGTAAAGATCCCGCGTGCAGGGCTGGTGAGGTTATCGATCCAGTCGGCGTAATATCGCAGAAAATCAATGGCTTCGCGCAACTCGTTCATCGCATCCATCATGGACTTACCAGCCTCGCGGGCGAGCAAAGCGTAGAACAGGCCAAGGTTTTCTTCGTATAGATCCGCAGCTTTGTTCAGCACGCTCGCGCGGGTTTTCCCATCGGCGTTCCACACCGATGCTGCGCTGAGCGCGTTGGCGCAATCGGCTTCACTTGCCCAAGTGATCTTGCCAATTTCCTCACCAGTGGCGGGGTTTTTCACCATGATCACGTCGCCCCCCTTGGGGGTCGCAGCCATCAACGGAGCTGCGGTGAATTGTTTGGTTTCAAACGGCGCGCGGGCGGCGTCGATCAGGTCCAGATGCGGCGCGTGGGTCAGGTCGTAACCCTTGGAATTGAGCCGTTTACCAAACAGGTTTGGCCCGGTTGGGATGGCCGGGGCCGGGACGGACAGATGGTCGAACGGGCAGGTCGCGACCACTTCTGGCGGGACGGAATCATCGACAATCTGGTTCACAAAGGAAGAGTTCGCACCGTTTTCAAGCAAGCGACGCACCAGATAGGCAAGCAAATCACGGTGCGCGCCCACAGGGGCATAAATCCGGCAATGGGTTTTGTTTTCGGCCATCACGATGGTGTGCAATCCTTCGCCCATCCCATGCAGGCGTTGGAATTCATATTCGCGCGGTGTGGCGCCTGTCGCGTGAGCCAAATGCAGCACGGCGGCGGCGGTGTGGGCGTTGTGGGTGGCAAACTGCGGATAGATCCGATCGCGCAGGGCAAAAAGCTTGCGCGCATTGGCGATATAGCTCACATCGGTTGCAGATTTCGAGGTGAAAAGCGGGAATTCTTCAAGCCCCATCACCTGCGCGCGTTTGATTTCTGTGTCCCAATAGGCGCCTTTTACCAGCCGAACCATGATTTTTCGATCATGCTTCTCAGCCATGTCATGCAGCGCGTCGAGCGCCTGTGCCGCGCGCAAACCATAGGCCTGCACCACCACGCCGAAGCCGTCCCAACCGGTCAAGGCGTCATCGGCCAGAACGGCCTCGATCACTTCAAACGACAGCGACAGGCGGTCGGCTTCTTCGGCGTCAATGTTAAATCCCATCTGCGCTTCTTTGGCGAGGCGGGCCAGCGTGGTCACACGCGGCACCAATTCGCGCATCACCCGGTCGCGTTTGGCGACTTCATAGCGGGGGAAAAGGGCTGAGAGTTTTACGGAAATGCCCGGGTTTTCACGGGTGTCCTGAGATTTGCAATTTGCGGCAATTTCCGAAATCGCATTGGCATATGCCATTTGGTAGCGGCGCGCATCGCCGTCGGTCAGGGCCGCTTCGCCCAGCATGTCGTAGGAATAGGTAAAGCCTTTTTCCTCCATCTTGCTACCGCGTTTCATGGCGTCATGGATGTCTTGGCCTAGCACAAACTGGCTGCCCATTTCGCGCATGGCACGGGCCACGGCGGTTCGGATGACCGGCTCGCCCAACCGTTTCACGGCGCCGCGCAAGGATCCGACCAACCCTTTGTTCTTGTCGTCCAAGACTTTGCCGGTGATCAAAAGCGCCCATGTCGACGCATTGACCAAAGAGGAGGTGGAGCGACCAAGGTGCTTTTCCCAATCTGAGGGTGCAATCTTGTCTTCGATCAACGCGTCAATGGTGACGGAATCCGGCACGCGCAAAAGTGCTTCGGCCAGACACATCAGGGCGATGCCTTCATCGGTTGAAAGGCCATATTCAGCGAGGAACACTTCCATCAGCCCCGGATTGTCCATGGCCCGGATTTGTCGCACGAAATCGGCGCCCTGTGCGGATATCGCGGTGCGGTCGGCATCCGTCAGGTCCGCCTGTTTGATCAGGCCCGGCAAAATTGCGGATTGCGGCAGGTAGGTGTGTTTGTCGAGCATGGCAGCCTCTGAATCTGTTGGGGGTGCTAACTTGAATGGTCAGTTGAGATATGCTAGCGACATCTTTGCGGGAAATATCACTGATTATCACGTGTTTGTGGTGAATTCGACCAAAGAGAGTGCAGAATGCAGGAAAATAGAGAAGTTGACCTGGATCGGTTCGACCACGCGATCTTGGATACGCTGGCGTCGGATGGGCGGATTTCAATCACTGATCTGGCGGGGCGCATTGGCTTGTCCAAATCTCCCACTCAGGCGCGGTTAAGGCGGTTGGAGGCAGAGGGCGTGATTCTTGGCTATCGTGCGCTGGTGGATCCGCTGCGTTTGGGGCGTGATCATGTGGCCTTTGTCGAAATTAAGCTGACCGATACGCGCGAAGCTGCGCTGAAGGCCTTCAACAAAGCTGCTATCCGCATTCCAGAGGTTGAGGAATGCCATATGCTGGCGGCCCATTTTGATTATTTGCTTAAGGTGCGGTGTCGTAATATGCGTGATTTTCGCCGGGTGTTGGGTGAGGCGATTTCAACGCTCCCCTATGTGGCGCAATCCTCGACCCATGTGGCCATGCAGGCTGTGAAAGAAGAGGGGCAGGCGGTGCCTGATGTTGTCGTTTAGTTGGGTCACATGTTTCTAACATGGCTGTGATTTTGGCCTGACAGGATAGATGTGCTAAACTGAAGCTATGAAACGCTTACTGCTCATACCTTTGTTGTTGCTGGAATTGTCTTCGACGGCTCAGGCTGATACCTGCCCGGACGCGCGTGATATTTCAGCTGAAATGGATGTGTTGCTCAGTGCCGTGCAAAAGGCACGCAGCGAAGGTGAGGCGCGGGTCTTTGTGAATCAGATGTGGCATTTGTGGCGGGATGCGCCGGATGCCACCGCGCAAGAGTTATTGCAGGATGGGGCCTTGCGTATCCGCATTTCTGATTACGCAGGGGCCGAAGCCATTTTGAGCCATCTGATCGACTATTGCCCCAGTTATGCCGAAGGCTACAATCAACGCGCTTTTGCGTTGTTTCTTGCCGGGGAGTATGAGCGGTCGTTGATCGATCTGGATCAAGCTCTGGCCTTGCGCCCGCGCCATGTGGCCGCGCTTGCTGGTAAGGTTTTGGCTTTGCAGGCGTTAGGACGAAAGGATGAGGCGCAAAAGGCATTGCGCGCCGCGCTGGCGCTAAATCCTTGGCTGCCAGAACGCCACATGCTGCAGGCCCCACCGGGCATAGAATTATAGAAGATATTTTAACGCGATCAGGCTCTTGCCCCCCGCAATCAAATCGCTATTGTCGCGCCACCTGACCCGTCAGGGTAACTTGTCGGGGCCCGCGTGGTGGAATGGTAGACACAAGAGACTTAAAATCTCTGGGCCGAGAGGCCGTGCCGGTTCGAGTCCGGCCGCGGGTACCAGGTAATTCTGACAATTTGGCTGAATTGCGGACCGTGCGGTCCCTGCGCCATCTTTGGTGTGGCCCTTGAAATGCCCAACAGCTTGCGCCACATCATTGTTATTGGTGCAAGAAAAGGGTGTGATGCGCCTATGGCACAAGAAATAACACAAAGTACTCTCTTGGGAATTGTGGATCCGTCGCCTTCACGGGTGTTTCACACCGAGGGGATCACCAAAATCTACCGAACCGGCGCGGTTGAGGTTCAGGCCTTGCGCGGTGTGAACGTCGAGTTGTTTTCGGGCGAATTTACGGTGCTACTTGGGGCGTCAGGGTCTGGAAAATCCACGCTTTTGAATATTCTGGGCGGGCTTGATCACGCCAGCGGTGGCCGCGCGTGGTTCCGCGATCAAGAGCTTACTTTGATGACAGACCGTGGGCTTACCCGATATCGTCGCGACCATGTGGGGTTTGTGTTTCAGTTTTATAACCTCGTCCCGTCGCTGACTGCGCGCGAAAATGTTGCCCTAGTCACGGAGATCGCAGCGGAACCAATGCCCCCCGAAGAGGCACTGGAGCGGGTTGGGCTTGGGCACCGGATGGATCATTTTCCGGCCGAGATGTCAGGTGGCGAGCAACAACGCGTCGCCATTGCGCGCGCGATCGCCAAGCGGCCCGAGGTTTTGTTGTGCGACGAACCCACCGGGGCGCTTGACAGTAAAACCGGGGTGCAAGTGCTTGAAGCGCTTGAAAAGATCAATGCTGAGCTGGGCACCTCCACGATTGTCATCACCCATAACGCGGGCATTCAGGCGATGGCGCATCGGGTTATTCGCTTTGCCGATGGCAATATTGCCGATGTGACGGTGAACGACACGCGCATCAACCCTTCTGAGATCGAGTGGTAAGATGCAAAGCCTCGATCGCAAACTCCTGCGCGATATGATACGGCTTTGGTCGCAAAGCCTTGCAATTGCTTTGGTGCTGGCGGTGGGGGTGGCGATCATGGTGATGATGGGCGGAGCTGAACGATCCCTGCGTGAAACCCGCGACACGTTTTACGAACGCAACCGGTTTGGGGATATCTTTGCCAGTGTGACCCGCGCGCCAACGGATGTGCTGGGCCAGGTGGAAGCCATCCCTGGTGTTGGAATGGCCGAGGCATTGGTGTCTAAATATGTGATTTTGGACATTGAAGGCATGACGGCCCCAGCCACGGGACAGCTTATCTCGGTGCCAAGCGCAGGGGTGCCGAAAATGAATGTACCGACGCTGTCTAGTGGGCAATGGCCAGATCCGGGGCAAACAGGACAGGTGGTGGTGAATGAGAATTTTGCGACCGCTCATGGGTTTAAGATTGGCGACCAGTTTCATGGCATCATTAACGGGCAACGCCGTGCGCTGACGATCGTTGGTACCGCACTCAGCCCCGAGTTCATCTACACCATCGGTCCGGGGTCCATCATGCCCGATGATCGCCGATTTGGGGTGATCTGGATGGAGGGCGCGGCACTTGCCGCAGTCTATAACTTGACCGGGGCGTTCAATACACTGACCGTGGGTCTGGGTCGCGATGCAAACCGCGACGAGGTGATCCGCCAACTTGATCTGATCCTTTCGCCCTATGGGGGCACCGGGGCGTTTTTTCGTAAAGACCAGATTTCCAACGCGTTTTTGCAAGGCGAGCTGGATCAGCTGTCGACGATGGTGAAGGTTGTCCCGCCAATTTTCCTGATCATCTCGGCCTTTCTGGTCAATATGGTCCTTGGACGATTGATTGCGTTAGAGCGCGAGCAAATTGGGCTTTTAAAGGCGCTGGGCTATCACAAAGGTGAAATTGCCTGGCATTATATTAAACTGGCGATGAGCATCGGCGCGCTGGGTGTGGCCATCGGTTGGGGCTTTGGCCTTTGGGGCGGGCGCGGTATGGCTGAGCTTTACGCTCAGTTTTTTCATTTTCCCTATCTGGTCTATGTGCCTTATCCTTCGGTCTATGCCATCTCGGCGATGGCGGGATTGGCGGCGGCGGCTTTGGGGGCTGTGACGGCGGTGCGTAAAGCTGTGGCATTGTCGCCCGCCGTGGCGATGGCCCCCCCGGCGCCTGCGCGCTATCAGTCTGGCTTGACGGATCGTTTGATCCATTTGATGCGGATGCGGCAGACGTCGGTGATGATCTGGCGCTCGCTTACGCGCTGGCCCATTCGTGCGGGGCTGACAATGCTGGGCATTGCGACATCTGCTGCGGTGATGGTGGCCGCCCTTTTCATGTTCGATGCCATGGATGAACTGTTGGACAAGAGCTTTGTGCAATTGAACCGTCAGGATGTTGTGATCAGCTTTGCAGGGGACCGTCCCCGGTCGGTGATCGAAGATGTCGGGCATCTGCCCGGCGTTATGGTGGCCGAAGGTGTTTGGTCGATGCCCGTGCGGCTGAAACATGGCCAGTTTAGCCGCCGCACCAGTCTTGAGGCACGCGACCCCGCATCGGAATTGACCCATCTTTTGACTGAAGCCGGTGACCTTGTCACACCAGAAGGGGGCATTGTGCTGACCCGTCGTTTGGCGCGGCAATTGGATCTGGATCTCGGGGAATCAGTGCGGGTGATTTTCCCGTCTCTTGGTGGAAGAGAAGAGCGGATCCCCGTTGTGGGGTACGCCGCACAAAGCTTTGGTATGGGGGCTTATGTCACGCCAGAGACGCTCAGCCGTTTGACCGGGTTAGCTCCT
Source organism: Rhodobacteraceae bacterium UBA2553 (assembly GCA_002340515.1). Classification (GTDB taxonomy): domain Bacteria; phylum Pseudomonadota; class Alphaproteobacteria; order Rhodobacterales; family Rhodobacteraceae; genus Aliiroseovarius. The sequence goes on from DDMF01000117.1 coordinate 60,992, forward strand.
CGGGTCAGCCTTGCCAATGCCTTGATTGATCCGGATCAGGTTGAGGCTTTGTTTGCAGCCGTGAAAGCAACCCCTGCTGTGGCGGGCCTAGTTGAAATGGCTGCCATTCGGCAAAGCTTTAACGACACAATTGCGCAAAATGCAGGGATGATGACCACCATCAACTCGCTGATGGCAGCGTTGATCGCGATCGGCGTGGTTTACAATGCGGCGCGTATTCAATTGTCAGAACGCGCCCGTGAATTGGCCAGCCTGCGCATCTTAGGTTTCACACGAGGTGAGGTCAGTTACATCCTATTAGGAGAGCTTGCGGTGCTGACCATCGTGGCAATCCCCGTAGGTCTATTAATGGGGCAGGGGCTGGCCGCGGCTATGGTCACCGGCTTTGACAGTGATCTATATGCCATTCCGCTGGCAATCAGCCGCGCGACTTACGTTCGTGCGGCTTGGGTGGTGGCTCTTGCCTCCGCTTTGTCAGCGCTTGTGGTGTGGCGGCGCATCGGACGGATGGATCTGGTGGCTGTGATGAAAACGAGGGAATGATAATATGGCCAAACAGCAAAAGGCAGGAATGATGCGCAAAGTGATGATCGGCGCGGTGGCGCTGGGCGGATTGGCGGATTTGGTTTTTGTGGCGGGGCGGCCAGAACCGGTGCCGGTGGATTTGGCTAGTGTCACACGCGGGCCGCTTGAGGTCACAATCAACGTTGAGGGGCAGACGCGGATCCGCGATGTTTATGACCTTTCCGCGCCTGTTATGGGGCAAGTGTCACGCTCGCCTGTGACGGTGGGGGATGCTGTGATAGCGGGTGAGACTGTGGTGGCGCGGATTGCACCCGGCGCCCCGGCCTTTCTGGATGATCGCGCCCGCGCGCAGGCTGAAGCGGCGGTGGCGCAGGCCAAAGCAGCAGTGCTTTTGGCGCAATCCCAGATTGCCATGGCCGAAGCAGATCTTGGACATGCACAGGTGAGCCTAAGCCGCCTTGTTGACTTGCACGCGCGCGGCACGGCGCCGCAGGCGCAATTGGATACGGCAGAGTTGAATGTGGATCTGGCTGCGGCAAAGTTGGACGCCGCCCATGCGACCTTGGATATTCGCGAAGGAGAGTTGACTGCGCAGCGCGCTACGCTGATTGAACCCAATACCGCTGGTGCAGGGGACGGTGCGGCCTGTTGCGTCGAGCTGGTCGCACCGGTTTCCGGCACGGTGTTAAGCGTCACCCAAGAAAGTGCTGGTATGATACAAGCGGGCGCACCGATCCTGTCCATTGGTGAGACCAATGATCTTGAGATTGTTGCGGACCTTCTGTCTTCGGACGCGGTGCGCTTGACACCCGGTGCCAAGGCTTATGTTGAACGCTGGGGCGGCGAGGGTATTTTGGACGCGCGCCTAAGTGTGGTGGAGCCAGCAGGCTTCACCAAGCTCTCCGCGCTGGGCATTGAGGAGCAGCGGGTGAAAGTCTTGCTCGATTTTGACAGCCCGAAAGCGGCTCGTGCCAGCC
>DDMF01000117.1:62524-75221 GCA_002340515.1 Rhodobacteraceae bacterium UBA2553
GGGTTTCGCGCCTATTTGCGGATTGTCGAATGGCAGGGGGAGGATGTGCTTCGTGTGCCGGTCTCTGCCTTGTTCCGTGAGGGTGGAAAATGGGCAACCTATGTGGTGACAGGCGATGTGGCTGTGCTGACCGGGATTGAGATTGGCCATCGCAGCGCTGACTATGCTGAAGTTCTCAGCGGGCTAACCGGGGATGAAATGGTCATCACCCATCCTGGCGACCGTGTGGTGAACGGTGTGTTGATCATCAATCGCGAGGATTTGTGACGCCAAAGAGCGATTAGAATCCCAATTGACAGATTCGCCCCGAATCTGTCAGGTTTACCCATCCGCAGCGATGGCGTCGCTGCACCGGAGGCTGCTGCGCATTTGGGGATCTGATGATCTGTCATACTGCGCATCCCGCAGCGGACCGGGCCGGAGATCAACTGCCCTGAACGCCGGGGCATTGATTGACCGGGCGCAGAGTTTCCCTTTCCCCGGTCACGAAAAGGAAAAGACTATGCAACGTCCTCAGTTTTTTGTTTGTGAAAATGGTGAGAAAGCCCCGCTGCCGTTCTCAAATGCCGAATATGAACGTCGATTGACCCAATTGCGCGCCATCATGGCGGCCAAAGGGTTGGAGGCGTGCCTGTTCACCTCGATGCACAATATCGCCTATTATTCGGGCTTTTTGTATTGTGCGTTTGGGCGACCCTATGCCTGTGTTGTGACCGCCGATCGCTGCACCACAATTAGTGCCAATATTGACGCGGGCCAGCCGTGGCGCCGCAGCTTTGGCGACAATGTGATTTACACCGATTGGGAGCGTAACAACTACTGGCGTGCGGTGAAAGATGTGGCTGGCGGGGCTACGCGGATCGGGATCGAGGGCGACCACCTGACGCTGGCGCAACGTGCTTTAGCGGGCGAATTCCTGACCGGAGCTGAGTTTGTCGATGTGGCGGGTGATACAATGAACGCCCGGATGATCAAGTCTGCCGAAGAAATCGTATTGATCAAAGAGGGCGCGCGGGTCGCGGATATTGGCGGTGCAGCGATTCGCGATGCGATTCGCGTTGGCATCCGCGAAATCGACGTGGCCATGGCCGGTCGCGACGCGATGGAAGCGGAAATTGCCCGCGCACATCCTGATTCGGAGCTGCGTGACAGCTGGGTCTGGTTTCAATCGGGCATCAACACCGATGGCGCACACAACCCAGTGACAACCCGTAAACTGGAAGCAGGTGACATCCTGTCGTTGAACGCGTTTCCGATGATCTCAGGCTATTACACGGCGCTGGAACGCACGCTGTTTCTTGGCGAGCCAGACAAGGAAAGCCTGCGCATCTGGCAGGCCAATGTGGATGCCCATGAACTGGGGCTTAGCCTGATCAAACCGGGTGCGACCTGTTCGGGAATTACCGCCGAAATCAACAAGTTCTTCGAATCAGAGAACCTGCTTCAGTACCGGTCCTTTGGCTATGGACACTCGTTTGGGGTTCTGTCGCATTACTATGGTCGTGAAGCCGGGCTTGAGCTGCGCGAGGACATTGATACGGCGCTTGAACCGGGCATGGTCGTGTCGATTGAACCAATGCTGTTTCTGCCAGAAGGTTTGGCCGGGGCGGGTGGATATCGTGAGCACGACATTCTTGTTGTGGGTGAAACAGGCGCCGAGAACATCACCGGTTTCGGGTATGGTCCGAAGCATAATATCGTCGCCGCGTAAGAAACGGTCGTTTCGCAATGTTCTCACGACATATCGCTTCTCAGCCGTTTTGTGATGAAATTCGTCATAATTATCGAAGATTCGATGGAAAATGTCGTGAGAACACCAGTAAGATCTTGACGCGACAAGGGGTTGCAGTTTTTCCACTTTGGATCCAATTCCCTCCAACGCCTTGTCGTTAATGAACAAAAAATGTCGCTTTCCTGTTGCAATCTGTTCGGTGATCGTGTTGGCTTTAGCTTACCTACCGACAAGCAATCAGGGCAACGTCCCAGAGTGTGAACCGGAAGCGGATAAATAATGATGCTCACGATGCAAGCGTGGGCGCTGCAACAGAACGCCCGAAACGGGCACAGGGGGGTCACTTGACCGATACTGCTGCGAACGACGGTTTCGTCGTCTTTGATCGTGTTCAGAAAAGCTATGACGGGGAAAATCTGGTTGTAAAAGACCTCAACCTTTCGGTTGCCCGTGGTGAGTTTCTGACCATGCTTGGGCCATCGGGCTCTGGCAAAACAACATGCCTGATGATGCTTGCCGGGTTTGAAACCGCCACACATGGTGATATTCTTCTCGGTGGTAAGCCCATCAACAATATCCCACCACATAAACGCGGCATTGGCATGGTGTTCCAAAACTATGCATTGTTCCCGCATATGACGATCGCCGAGAATCTTTCATTCCCTCTGGAAGTCCGTAAAATGGGCAAATCGGAGCGTGAAGCGAAAGTAAAACGCGCGCTGGATATGGTGGAAATGGGGGCCTTTGGTGGTCGCCGCCCATCGCAGCTTTCTGGTGGTCAGCAACAGCGTGTTGCTTTGGCCCGAGCGCTGGTGTTTGAACCTGAGCTGGTGCTGATGGATGAGCCGCTTGGCGCGCTCGACAAACAGCTACGGGAAAAGATGCAGTTTGAAATTACTCACTTGGCGCATTCGCTGGGCATTACGACTGTTTACGTGACCCATGACCAAACCGAGGCGTTGACCATGTCTGACAACGTCGCCGTGTTTGATGATGGCCGCATTCAACAGCTCGCGCCCCCTGCGGATTTGTATGAAAAGCCGCAAAACAGTTTTGTCGCGCAGTTCATCGGTGAAAACAACACGCTTGAGGGCGTGGTGACCGAGATTAAGGGCGACACTTGCATTGTGCGTCTGGATGACGGCGAAATTTTGGATGCCACCCCGATTAACGTCTCAAAAGTGGGCGAACGCACCAAAGTGTCGATCCGTCCTGAGCGCGTTGAATATAACAAAGATCGTCTTCAGGAAGGCGCCCATACGCTCAAAGCCGAAGTGCTTGAGTTTATCTATATGGGCGACATTTTCCGCACTCGTTTGCGTGTGGCTGGCAATGATGAGTTTGTCATCAAAACCCGCAACGCGCCGGATGTGGATCGTCTGGTGCCGGGACAACAAATCGAAATCGGCTGGCTGCCGAGCGATTGTCGCGCGCTTGACGCATAAGAATTTGTCTTTGCAGCTTCGGGGCTGGCAAGGCCCCAGATAGCTGCATTGGCACACAGTCTGGGGTCACACATGCCGCCCGTCTGCGGACCCCACATAAATCTACGGGATAATAACAGGGAGAATAGTATGAAAGTAATGAAAACTCTTGCGGCCACCACCGCTCTGACAGTTGCCGCTGGCGCTGTTGCAGCTGAGGACATGGCCAATGAGCTGACATTGGTATCTTGGGGTGGTGCTTATCAAGCCAGCCAAAACAAAGCTTATGTTGAGCCCTATTTGGCGATGAACCCCGGTCTGACCGTGATCTGGGACGAAAGTTCAGCAGAAGCTGTGGCCAAACTGCGCGCCATGGACGAAGCGAAAAACGTGACTTGGGATCTGGTGGATGCGGTTGCGTCTGACTCGATGCGCCTGTGTGACGAAGGTCTGGCCGAAGAGCTGGATCACAATGCTGTTTTGGCTGCTGCCCCTGATGGCACCTCGGCCACTGACGACTTTGGTGATCTGATCGTGTCTGATTGCTTTGTGCCACAGATCGTTTACTCGACCACATTTGGCTATCGTACCGATATGGTTGGTGCTGAAATGCCAACGTCTGTTTGTGACATCTTCGACACCACCAAATTCCCAGGCAAGCGTTCGCTGCAAAAACGTCCAATCGACAACGTTGAATGGGCTCTTTACTGCGATGGCGTTGCCAAGGACGAGATCTATGACACGCTCGGAACTGACGAAGGTGTAGCGCGCGCATTTGCGAAGCTCGACACCATCAAAAGTGATGTTGTGTGGTGGACTGCGGGTGCAGAAACACCGCAACTGTTGGCAGATGGCGAAGTTGTCTTCGGCTCGACCTTCAATGGTCGTCTGTTCTCGGCCATTGCCGAGCAGAACCAGCCGATCGGTATGCTGTGGGACATGCAGTCATTTGACCTTGATGGTTGGATCATGCCTGCGAACCTGCCAGCTGACCGCAAAGCGCGTGCGCTGGACTTCTTGAAGTTCGCAACCGACACCCAGCGTCTGGCTGATCAAGCGGCTTACATTTCTTACGGCCCAGCACGTGCGTCCTCCGCACCACTGGTTGGTAAGCATGCTGAGCTTGGTATCGACATGGCGCCACATATGCCGACCGACCCCGACAACTCGGGCAACATTCACGTCTATGACTACGAATGGTGGGCTGACAACCGTGACGATCTGAACGCGAAGTTCGAAGCATGGCTGGCTAAATAATTGCCACATCGGAGGGGGCCTTTTGGGGCCCCTTCCACCCCAATATTTTATTACCGGCTTTTTTTATCAACACATTCGTTAGTCACTTTAGACAGCTGCAAACAAAACAAAAAAGGCGCAAGCCGACAGGGATGATATGAGCGATATGACGGATACCGGCCCGGTTCTGGCCGCAGATGGGACCCCTCTTAAGCGCAGTTTGGCGCGGGCACTCAGGCGTCAGAAGATGCGCGCCCTGATGTTGATCGCACCGCTGCTGCTTTTTATTCTGATCAGCTTTATCTTGCCTGTGGGCGATATGCTGTATCGTTCCGTGCAGAATGATATTGTGTCCAAGACATTGCCGAACACGGTCGTGGCTCTGGAAAGCTGGGATGCCAATTCGGGTGAGCTGCCTGAAGAAGCGGTCTTTGCCGCTATGGCGACTGATTTGAAATCAGCGGCAGCAGCCAAGATCCATACCAAGGTTGGTGGGCGCCTGAACTATGAAAACCCGGGCATCTCGTCGCTGTTTCGTAAAACAGGCCGCAAGGCTACGAAGTTTGACCTTGAAGCAGGGATTGTCTGGAAAGACGAGCTCATTGATATCAACGATGGCTGGGGTGACCCAGATGTGTGGCGCACGATCCAGACCTATTCTTCTCCGATCACTGCGGGCTACTTCCTCAATGCGATCGACATGCGGGTGGGCCCGGATGGTGCTGAGTCGCGCCCGGAAGAAGAGCAGATTTACATGAATCTTCTGAAGCGCACACTTTGGATGTCGATGATGATCACCATCAGCTGTATCTTGTTGGCTTATCCAGTTGCTTGGATCCTGGCCAACCTACCGGCACGACAAGCGAATCTTTTGATGATCTTGGTGCTTCTTCCGTTCTGGACCTCTCTCTTGGTGCGAACCTCGGCTTGGAAAATTTTGCTGCAACAACAGGGGGTGATCAACGATATCCTTGTGTGGATCGGTCTCGTTTCTGATGATGCGCGTTTGGTGATTATCAACAACCAATTCGGGACCATTGTGGCGATGACCCACATTCTGTTGCCGTTCATGATCCTGCCAATGTATTCGGTGATGCAGACCATTCCTGTCACCTATCTCCGTGCGGCGAAATCACTGGGAGCAACCGACTGGACCGCTTTCTGGCGGGTCTATTTCCCGCAAACCATTCCGGGCATCGGTGCGGGGTCGATCCTCGTGTTCATTCTGGCCATTGGTTACTACATCACACCAGCTTTGGTGGGCGGGACAAAAGGCACATTCATTTCGAACCAGATTGCCTTCCATATCTCGACCTCGCTGAACTGGGGTCTCGCGGCGGCACTTGGCGCCATTCTTCTCGCGGTCGTTCTGGTCCTTTACTGGGCATATGATCGGATCGTGGGCATCGACAACGTGAAGCTGGGATAAAGATTATGAGCGGACTTCCTCCTTATGCCTCCACTGGTCAACGCGTCTGGTACTATACGTTCCGGGTGATCTGCGGCCTGATCTTCTTTTTCCTGATTGCACCGATTGTGGTGGTGATCCCGCTGAGCTTTAACGCTCAGGATTTCTTCACCTTCACGCCGGAAATGCTGCGTCTTGATCCGGAAGGGTTTTCGTTAAAGCATTATCGGGACTTCTTTACAGATTCCGGTTGGCAGGCTGCCTTGTGGAATTCGGTGCGCATTGCGCCGGTGGCCACGATCCTGTCGGTGTCATTGGGCACCTTGGCGGCGATTGGGCTTAGCCAGGATCACGTGCCTGCACGACGTGCGATTATGGCAATCTTGATCTCGCCCATGATTGTTCCGCTGATCATTTCCGCGGCTGGCATGTATTTCTTCTTTTCACGTATCGGCCTGCAAGGCAGTTACTGGGGGGTTGTCCTGGCGCATGCTGCCTTGGGTATTCCATTTGTGATCATCACGGTGACGGCAACGCTGGTGGGCTTTGATCGCTCGCTGACGCGGGCGGCGGCCAATATGGGCGCGGATCCAGTGACCACCTTTTTCCGCGTGCAAATGCCTCTGATCCTGCCTGGCGTGATTTCGGGCGCTTTGTTTGCCTTCATCACATCCTTTGACGAAGTTGTCGTGGTGCTGTTTGTCGGCTCTGCTGGACAAAAAACGCTGCCTTGGCAGATGTTCCTTGGCCTGCGTGAACAGATCTCACCTACTATTCTAGCGGTTGCGACCATTCTGGTTGTGGTGTCAATTGCCCTGCTGACCACGGTAGAGCTTCTGCGTCGCCGATCAGAACGACTGCGTGGAATGTCTCCGAGCTGAATTTGCTCACATGCTAAAACAAGCGGCGTCCCTGAAGTGGGCGCCGTTTTTACGTTGGGGATTTGCCGTACGTTTCGCGGGTTTTGTTGCAGTTGGTCCCGCACCGGAAGGGAATTGTTAACCCTTTTCCGGCAAGCCTGAGGGCATGGCCCGGACCTTAGCAAACATCCCCCCCTTGCAGCCCCCCGTGAGCGGCACTACTCTCTTGCTAGGGGGGTCCAGAACGGGCCTTCACGCGAGTATATGAAAGCAGGCAGAATGCACGACCCTATTGATCAATTTACCAACACCCTTGTTCCCATGGTTGTGGAGCAGACCTCGCGCGGCGAACGGGCCTATGATATCTTCTCGCGCCTGTTGAAAGAGCGGATCATCTTTGTAAACGGTCCGATCCACGACGGCATGTCCACCCTGATTGTGGCGCAGCTATTGCACCTCGAGGCGGAAAACCCAAAAAAAGAAATTTCGATGTATATCAACTCGCCCGGCGGCGTGGTGACGTCTGGCCTGTCGATTTACGACACGATGCAATATATCAAACCTAAGGTGTCGACTTTGGTGATAGGTCAGGCCGCGTCGATGGGGTCTGTCCTCTCTGTGGCGGGGGAACCGGGGATGCGTTATTCATTGCCGCATTCACGCATCATGGTTCATCAGCCGTCCGGCGGCTTTCAAGGGCAGGCGACTGACATCATGATCCACGCAGCAGAGACCCAAAAGGTCAAAGACACGCTGCACGCGATTTATGTCAAACACACGGGCAATACACTCAAGGCTGTTGAGAAGGCGCTGGAGCGCGACAACTTCATGTCGCCCCAAGAGGCAAAAGATTGGGGTCACATCGACGAGATTGTCGAAAACCGCCCGAAATCTGACGACGAAGAATAATAATTTCGAGGGCTCGGGATCGCCTGGGCCTTCGCAAAAACAAGATGGGACGCAACTCCACCGAAATTGATCAAAAATTCAAGTGGAAAATCGCATTGTACCCGGCTGGCCGCTGTCCTAAGCTAGCGCAGACGGGCACTCTCATAGCTCATACGAGCATTTCAGGTTTCGGGCTTTGGCCTTAGGGAAGACAAAATGGCGAACAATTCCTCCAGCGACAGCAAAAACACCCTCTATTGTTCTTTCTGCGGAAAGAGCCAACACGAGGTGCGCAAGCTGATTGCGGGGCCAACCGTGTTTATCTGCGACGAATGCGTCGAATTGTGCATGGACATCATCCGCGAAGAAACGAAATCTGCTGGGCTTAAGGCGGCAGATGGCGTGCCAACACCCCAAGAGATTTGCGGTGTGTTGGATGATTATGTCATTGGCCAGAGCCATGCTAAACGGGTTCTTTCTGTTGCGGTGCACAACCATTACAAACGTCTGAATCATGCCGCGAAATCTGGTGATGAGATTGAATTGGCAAAATCCAACATTATGCTGATCGGCCCAACAGGTTGTGGTAAAACCCTTTTGGCGCAAACGCTTGCGCGCATTTTGGATGTTCCGTTTACAATGGCGGATGCCACGACACTGACCGAAGCGGGTTATGTGGGCGAGGATGTTGAAAACATCATTCTCAAGCTGCTGCAGGCGTCGGAATATAATGTGGAACGCGCTCAGCGTGGCATCGTGTATATTGATGAAGTCGACAAAATTACCCGTAAATCTGACAACCCTTCGATCACACGCGATGTGTCGGGCGAAGGTGTTCAACAGGCTTTGCTTAAGATTATGGAGGGCACTGTCGCCTCGGTGCCTCCGCAGGGCGGGCGCAAGCACCCTCAGCAAGAATTTCTGCAAGTGGATACGACAAATATCCTCTTTATCTGTGGTGGGGCCTTTGCGGGGCTGGACCGGATTATCGCACAACGCGGTAAAGGGTCAGCGATTGGCTTTGGTGCTGAAGTCAAAAATGATGATGACCGAGGTGTTGGAGAAATCTTCCAAGAGCTGGAACCAGAAGATCTGTTGAAATTTGGGTTGATTCCAGAATTTGTCGGCCGTCTTCCTGTGATTGCAACGCTTGAAGACCTGGATGCCGACGCGCTGATCACCATTTTGACCGCGCCGAAAAATGCGTTGGTCAAACAGTATCAGCGCTTGTTCGAAATCGAAGACGCCCAATTGACCTTTACGGATGATGCACTGGCTGCAATTGCCAAACGGGCAATCGAGCGTAAAACCGGTGCGCGCGGGTTGCGTTCGATTATGGAAGACATCCTGCTCGACACTATGTTTGACCTTCCTGCGCTGGAAAATGTGGATGAAGTTGTGGTGAACGAAGAGGCGGTGACGCGCGTTAGTAAGCCATTGATCATCTATGCCGATAGCGAAAAAGAAGGTGCATCGGCAGGATAGGGCAACACCAATATCAAAATAAAGGCCACCGCATGTCGGTGGTCTTTTCATTTGGCGGAATGATTTGTCCCAATGTGGTCACAACATGGGCAAAACCGCGTAAAGCGATGCCAATTACACGCAAAGCTCTGGACCTTCGCGTGTGGTTGGGCCATATGAAGATCAGACAAAGCGGAGTTTGACATGCGGTTTATCCTGTCCCTTCTGACCTGGTATCACGGTGAAACAATTGGCACGCGGCTGTTCACTTGGCGCAAGGGCGTCAAAGTCGGCGAGGATGCACAGGGTAATACGTTTTACCACAATCGCGACGACAGTCGCCGCTGGGTGATCTTTAAGGGTGAACCCGAAGCAAGTCGCGTCAGCCCCGAGTGGCATGGTTGGTTGCACCGTACTTTTGACAATTGCCCGACAAATGCGCCGCTGTCTCATAAAACTTGGGAAAAGCCGCATCAGGACAATATGACTGGCACCGAATTGGCCTATGCTCCAGCGGGATCCTTGCGCAATGCAAAGCCAGCTGAGCGACGCGATTACGAAGCGTGGCAACCTGAATAATCTACGTGTTGCGTAGGCAAGGGACGGGGGCACCATGAGCCAGTCACACACGACCGAAGTAATCACGGGCGGTATTGTTCTTGCTGCCGCTGCCGGATTTATGTTTTTTGCCAGCCAAATTGTTGGGCTGTCCGGGTCCGGCAATCTGAACAGTTATTCGGCATCATTTCGTACAGCTGATGGAATTTCGGTGGGCACCGATGTTCGTCTTGCTGGCGTGAAAGTGGGGCAAGTCTCTGCAATTACGTTAAATCCGGAGAGTTTCCGGGCTGAAGCAGTGTTTTCAGTGCAATCGGATGTTGTTTTGCCGGACGATACCTCTGTTATTATTTCTTCCGAGGGTTTGTTGGGCGGCTCTTATGTCGAGCTGTTGCCCGGTGGCTCACCGCTGAACCTTGAGCCTGGTGCTGAGATTGAAGACACGCAAGGGTCAGTTAGTTTGGTACAGCTCTTGATGAAGTTCGTGTCCAACGGTGAGGACCAGAAGTGATCTGGCGCGCTTTGGTTTTGTCTGTTGCTGCTCTATCGCCAGTGACGTCCTTTGCGCAAACGGCCAAGGCTCCGGGTGCCATGCTGCGTGGATTGGACAAAGTGTCTGGCATCCATGAAGATCTGAAGCTGCAGGCCGGGGAAACAATTGCGCTGGGAAAGCTACAGATCACATTGGGCGAATGCCGTTACCCCACGGACAATCCCTCTGGTGACGCTTATGCGTGGCTTGTGATCCGTGATGGGAATGATGAACAAACCACGTTTGAGGGGTGGATGGTTGCCTCATCACCTGCATTGAACGGACTGGACCACCAGCGCTATGATGTTTGGGTGTTGCGCTGCATCACGGAATGAACATTAGGCAGCGGCTGCTCTTCTATATCTGCGGTGTAAAGCAGTGCTTCTTTTAAACGATACTGATACAGCGCGCGCGGGATTTCCTCGGCGCCTAAGCTGGCCAGATGTTCTGTGATGAATTGAGTGTCAAACAGCGTAAATCCACAATTTGACAGATGTTTGGTGAGAAAAGCCAAGGCAATTTTTGACGCATCCGGTCGGCGCGAAAACATGCTTTCACCGAAAAAAGCCCCTCCAAGGGCTACGCCGTAGACACCGCCAATTAGGGTGTTGTCGTCCCAAACTTCCAGTGAGTGAGCGTAACCTTTGCGGTGTAATTGGGCATAGAGACCGAAGATCTCTTCGTTGATCCAGGTCTCTTCCCGATCGGCGCAGCCAGCAACAACGCCCGTGAAATCACGATTGAGTGTTATGTGATAGCGCCTGTTGCGCAGGCATCGGGCCAAAGAGCGCGAGATGTGAAATTTGTCTAGTGGAAGGATCCCGCGGTCTGTTGGGTCAACCCAGAAAATCTCGGGGTCGTCACGGCTTTGCGCCATGGGAAAGATCCCCATAGCGTAGGCGCGGAGCAACAATTCTGCCGTGAGGGGTGGAGGGGGAAGGGCCAAAGCCCTTACCCCATATTTTCTTCAAGCCAACGCTCGAGCCAGTGAATGTTATAGTCGCCAGAAAGAACATCCGGTTCTTGCAGAAGCGCATGAAACAATGGAACTGTGGTATCAACCCCATCAACAATCAGCTCCCCCAAGGCGCGCTGGAGGCGCGATAACGCTTCGTTGCGATCACGACCATGCACAATCAATTTGCCGATCAGGCTGTCGTAATACGGTGGTATTGAGTAGCCATCATAGAGTGCGGAATCCATCCGCACACCAAGGCCGCCCGGCACATGGTATTGAGTGACTTTGCCGGGGCAGGGCGCAAAATTCGGCAGGCGTTCAGCGTTGATGCGAATTTCAATCGCATGGCCGTTCACCTCAAGATCGTCTTGCTCAAAAGACAGCTTCATGCCTTCCGCAACACGGATCTGTTCACGCACGAGGTCGACCCCAAAGATAGCTTCTGTAACCGGGTGTTCCACCTGAAGACGGGTGTTCATTTCGATGAAATAAAACTCGCCATTTTCATATAAAAACTCAATTGTCCCTGCGCCACGATAGCCCATTTCGACAATCGCATTGGCGCAGATAGAGCCAATTTTTTCACGCTGTTCGGGGGTGATGCAGGGGCCGGGGGCTTCTTCGAATACTTTTTGGTGGCGCCGCTGAAGCGAACAATCTCGTTCGGCAAGATGAACACCGCCGCCTTGACCATCACCAAAAACCTGAACTTCGATATGGCGTGGGGTTTGGAGGTATTTTTCCATATAGACTTCATCGTTACCAAAGGCGCTTTTGGCCTCGGAACGCGCGGTCGAAAATGCCATTTCAATGTCGGCTTCGGTTTCCGCCACCTTCATACCGCGGCCACCGCCGCCTGCTGTGGCTTTGATGATCACAGGATAGCCCATCTCGGCCGCTGCTTTGCGTGCTGCTGCGATGTCTGGAACGCCACCTTCAGAGCCCGGAACGACAGGGATCCCCAAGTTGATAGCAGTTTCCTTTGCCGTAATCTTATCACCCATCATGCGGATATGTTCCGCCGAGGGGCCGATAAAGGTGATCTCGTGATCTTCTAGGATCTGTACGAAATTGGCATTTTCGGAAAGAAAGCCATAGCCGGGATGCACAGCCTGTGCACCGGTGATTTCACATGCGGCGATGATCGCGGGAATCGACAGATAGCTTTCCGTGCCGGATGGCGGGCCGATGCAAACGCTTTCATCGGCCATTCGCACATGCATGGCATCAACGTCTGCGGTGGAATGCACAGCGACGGTTTTGATGCCCATTTCGCGTGCGGCACGAATAACGCGCAGGGCGATTTCGCCACGGTTTGCAATGAGGATTTTATCGAAATGGGCCATGATACGCGCCTTATTCGATGATCATGAGAGGAGCGCCAAATTCAACTGCGGCACCATCCTCGATTAAGATCCGTTTGATCTTGCCGGCGCGAGGCGCGGGGATCTGGTTCATGGTTTTCATGGCTTCAATGATCAACAAGGTCTGGCCTTCGGTCACGGTGTCACCAACGCTGACAAATGCCGGGGTGCCGGGTTCTGCCTGCAAGTAGGCGGTACCGACCATTGGAGAAGGAACGGCGCCTGGGTGACGTGCTGGATCTTCGCTTGCAGCAGGTGCTGCGCTAACGGCAG
>DDMF01000117.1:75243-78600 GCA_002340515.1 Rhodobacteraceae bacterium UBA2553
TGGTGCTGCTGCGGGGGCTGCCATGGCAGGAGCAGCCATTTGCGTCATTTGGACAACTTCTTTTGCACGGCTAACGCGTACATTCAGACTGTCGTTTTCGCCAAAGTCGCGCATGACTTCCAACTCGGTCAGGTCGTTTTCCTGCAAGAGCTTGGCCAGAGCCTCAATAAAGGCCACATCGGTTTCGTGGTTTTTCTTGGACATGGGTCCTCGCCTTTTTTACGCGCCCGGTCTGATGCCGGGCCATATCTGATTGGTTACATATAGAGTGTGACGTAAGGGGAGAAAAGCGTGAACCCTGCCAAAAGTGCATTTTGACAGGGTTCTACGGGGAAAGGACGTTAATTTGTCTCGTGAATGGTGCACTTTTTGCAGCACGTCATAAGATCAGACTGGGATCACGTCCGGTTTTGCGGCTTCTGCCAGCGCGATCTGTGGTGTATTGGGCTGAACTTCTATTTGTGACAATGGCGTCAAGCCCTGAGGCTGTATCTTTTGTTCTGAGTTTTTCGGTTTATCTGGCAAAGGCGCTGGCGCTTGGCTGATATCAGCGAGTTGGGCGTCCTCTGGCCGGTCAGTTTTGGCCGCAACATGCGCCGGGTCCGCAGGGCGGATAGCATCTGCATTGCTATCCTTGGCGCGATTGGCCTCAATCCGTGCCAGGATAGTCTTTAGATCCTGTTCCACCTCTAGCAGTGTAATTTGAAAACTGGGGGTTGGGCCGGTTTGAGTATAGGGATCGATATTGGTGTTACGCCCCTCGGCATCAAATCCCGAGCTGCGTTTCATCGCCCGATAGTCCGCAGCATTGTCCGGCTGCCCCTGCCCATTTGCAGAATGTGCGTCAGTATTTGCCCGTTCGGCGCCGGGACGCGTTTCCACTCGATTGACGTCCGGCGCACCGGACACCGAGCTATGGGCCGATATAGTGGCCAAAGCACTGATTGGCGACGGTGCCATGATATCCATTTTGTTGCTCCGTAAAAGACGAAGCCCCCACCGTGGATCAGGGTAGGGAATGAGGGTTTTAGAAACGTTAACTTCTAAAGAAATCTGTAAGCTTGGTTAGCAGATATTAACCTTGGAAAGCGCACTCTCTATTTTGGGTGCAGAGCCGCACGGTACATTTGTTCTAGAAATGTGGCGGCTTGCTCAAAGTGACCATCCCCCTCTGGGGTTAGAATACCACGAACCTGCGCGTCAAAATCTGCGTAATGTTGCGTGGTCGCCCAGATAGAAAAGATCAGGTGGTGTGGGTCGAGCGGGGCGATGCGCCCTTCATTCGCCCAACCAGAAATAACGTGCGCCTTTTCATCCACCAGTTGGCGGAGCGGGCCTTCGATTTGGTCAAGAATACGTGGCGCGCCTTGCACAATTTCATTTGCGAAAAGCCTGCTTTCGCGGGGTAATACCCGCGCCATTTCCAGTTTTCGCAGAACATATGCAACGATTTCGCCAATGGGTTCTCCATCTGGTTTTAAGTCCTCTAACGGCTCAAGCCAATTGTCCATCAACGCAGATAAAAGTGCGCCATGGACCGCATCTTTGGATGGGAAATAGTAAAGCAGGTTTGGCTTTGAAAGCCCCGCTTCATTGGCAATCTGATCAAGGGTAGCACCGCGAAATCCGTGAAGGGAGAAGACTTCAAGTGCCGCGTCTAAAATTGCGGCGCGGTTGCGTTTCTGAATGCGGGTTTGAGGACGTGAGCTTACCATATACTTCTCCTGTTCCCACCAGATTGCCATAACACGGCGGGGGCGCAAATCAATTTGGCCCTATAATGGCATACCAGAGAATTTGGCAACCAGTTCCGGCAGTTTTCGGGCGCCGAACTTTTGCAAAAGCCGGGCACGATGAGCTTCGACGGTGCGGTAAGATAGGCCAAGAGATAATCCGATTTCCTTAGAGGTTTTTCCCTGACAGGTGAGAATTGCAACCTCGCGTTCGCGTCTGGTCAGCTCTACCACTGGACGTTCGGAGGACAGGTCGGCAAAGCTCCAGACCCCTTGCTTGAATGGGTCTTCGGGTGTGAGTGATGTGCCGCGCACCCGGCACCAAAATAGATCCCCGCCGAGACGGCGCATGATGCGTTCATCCTCGTAACGGCCTGTTTCTCTGAGGATATCTCCGCCGATATGGGCTACTTTTTCATAATCCTGCAGCGACGGGTATAATCGTTCTAATGGCATCTGAGAAAAGGAGTCGATTGCGGCACCAAAAATCTCGGCAAAGCGTAAATTGCACTGAACGACGATACGGTTTTCGGTGAGGGCAAGCCCGGTAGGGGCATGAAGGAAAGCAATATCCATTTGCGTCATTCGTGCATCCTGCCAAATTTGGGGGCGTATTTCTACCCGCTTGTGTGCAAGGGGCGCGTGCAGGGATAATTCGCTGAAAGTAAGGGAGAACGCAATGGTGCATATCGTAGGACGGGCACATGCAAGTATTGGAAAACTGTCCAAGATGGGCCCGGAGGCGCATGATTGCGTCACCATTGCCGAACAGCTGCAACATGAAGCGCTGGGGGTGGCAAAATGAATCTCGCCCTTTGGTTGGAGCGCACTGCACAGGTGCATGGGGATCGCCCAGCGATCTTTAAGGGGGCGACCCAAGTCCATGACTATGCATCATTTTACCGATCCGCCGCGGGGCTGGCAGCGGACCTGATGGCGCGCGGAATTTCCGGGGGAGACCGGGTCGCGATGTTCATGAAAAATGGACCTGAATACCTGTTGGGTTTTTACGGGGTTTGGGCATCAGGCGCCGGTGTGGTGCCGATCAACGCCAAACTACATGCGAAAGAAGCGGCGTATATTCTGGAAAATTCCGGGGCCAAGCTGGTGCTGGTCACCCCTGAATTAGGGGAGGAGCTGGCAAAGGTTTGTAAGCTTCCGATGGTGGATGTCACATCAGCTGAATTCACGGCAATGTGCGCCGAGAAACCAGTGCCGATTGTCCCGCGTGCTGATCGTGATTTGGCATGGCTCTTTTATACGTCTGGGACCACAGGCCAGCCTAAAGGGGTGTTTATCAGCCACGGAATGATCAGGGCGACATCGCTTTCGTTTCTGCTCGACTGTGACCAGGTACAACCCGAAGATGCCGCGTTTTACATGGCACCAATGAGCCATGGAGCAGGGATTTATGCGCCGATACACGTGGCAAAAGCCGCGCGGCACATCACCCCGGCCTCGGGTGGGTTTGATGAGATGGAACTGTTACAGGCCGCCGAAACGCAGGGCCCGCTGTCGATGTTTATGGCCCCGACCATGGTGCGCCGTCTGACCGACGTGGCCAAGGCTGCGGGAAAACGGGGCGATGGGATCAAGACCATCGTTTATGGCGGCGGCCCGATGT
>DDMF01000117.1:78645-80836 GCA_002340515.1 Rhodobacteraceae bacterium UBA2553
GTTGACTGGTTTGGCCCGCGATTTGCGCAGATTTACGGCCAGGGGGAATGCCCGATGGCGATCACAGTACTTTCGCGAGAAGAAGTTGCTGATCGCAGCCATCCTCGCTGGCGAGAACGGCTCGCCTCGGTCGGACGTGCGCAATCTGTAGTCGAGGTGATGATTGGTGACGAGGCTGGGCAGGCGCTGCCCATTGGTGAGGTGGGCGAGATTATGGTGCGGGGCACCCCCGTGATGCCCGGCTATTGGGAGAACCCTGAGGCGACGGAAAAGACACTTGTGGGGGGCTGGTTGATGACCGGAGATATGGGGTATCTGGACGAAGACGGGTATCTGACAATGCGAGATCGCTCAAAAGACGTGATCATCTCGGGCGGCACCAATATCTACCCGCGCGAGGTGGAAGAGGCCTTGCTGACGCATCCGATGGTACACGAGGTATCCGTGGTCGGTCGCCGCAATGACGAATGGGGTGAAGATGTTGTTGCCTTTGTGGTTCCCGCGTCAGGAACAATCCCCGATGCTGCAGAACTGGATGCGCATTGTCTTGCACAAATCGCACGTTTCAAACGCCCCAAAGCCTATTTTTGGCTCTCAGAATTGCCAAAAAACAACTATGGTAAGGTATTAAAGACTGAGCTGCGCCGTAAGTTGGAGGGCTGATAACAGAGAAAACCCTCAACCATCAGCCCAATGATTTGCTTATTGCTTTAGCAAGGGGCAGTGTAATATCCACCACTGCCGTTTGAATAGGCGCACTCCTGTGTTTCGTTGTTTTTTGCGATCAGGTTCCCGGCTGCGGCCCCTGCGAGTGCAGCAACAATTGTCCAGTTGGAGTTCGCGTCAAGCAAGCTTGCGGCGGCCAATCCTGCGCCTGCGCCTGCGACGGTGCTGATGGCACGTTGTTGATCTGCTGGAAGTTGTTGGCAACCTGCCAAACCGAGGCCGGAGGCAAATGTCAAAGTGATGAGGTGTTTATACATGGTCTGTCCTTCTTGCTTCTTTTGTTGCTCATAGCTTTTCGTGTCTGCGGCAAACACGCAAACCCACAATCGATTAGCCCAGAAAACGGCAAGAACCAGCGCATAAAAAAAGCGCCGATGCAAAAGCACCGGCGCTGAAAGGTGAGGACCCAAGACCCATAAATATTGGGCCCTCTCGGGGAGTTCGACTAGCGTTTCAGGCGGTTTTCGATCAGATCGTCAACCACGGAAGGATCCGCCAAAGTGGACGTGTCGCCAAGCGCGCCAAAGTCATCCTCGGCGATTTTGCGCAGGATGCGGCGCATAATCTTTCCCGAACGCGTCTTAGGCAGGCCAGGGGACCATTGGATGTGATCGGGGCTGGCGATGGGGCCAATTTCGGTGCGGACCCAATTGCGCAGTTCCGTTTTCAGATCGTCTGTATACTCCTCTCCGTCCATCAAGGTGACATAGCAATAGATGCCTTGTCCTTTGATATCATGGGGGAAACCAACAACAGCGGCCTCGGACACTTTGGGGTGGGCAACAAGGGCGCTTTCCACCTCTGCGGTGCCCATGCGGTGACCAGAGACGTTGATGACATCGTCCACACGGCCGGTGATCCAGTAATACCCATCCGCGTCGCGCCGACAGCCATCACCGGTAAAGTAATAACCTTTGTAATCGGCAAAATAGGTTGCCACAAAGCGGTCGTGGTCGCCGTAGACCGAACGCATCTGCCCAGGCCAGCTGTCTTTCATGCACAAGACACCTTCGGCTTCGGTTGTGGTGATCTCGTCGCCAGAGGTTGGATCAAGGATAACAGGTTGAACCCCAAAGAATGGCGTTGTGGCCGACCCGGGCTTGGTCGCGGTTGCGCCCGGTAGAGGCGTCAGAAGGTGGCCGCCGGNNGTTTCGGTTTGCCACCACGTGTCCACGATGGGGCAGGTGCCTTTGCCCACAACGTCATTGTACCAATTCCACGCTTCGGGGTTAATCGGCTCACCCACGGTGCCCAAGACCTTAAGCGATGAAAGGTCACATTTGGTCACGAAGTCTTCGCCACGTGCCATCAACGCACGGATTGCGGTGGGGGCCGTGTAGAATTGATTGACCTTGTGCTTTTCGCACACCTGCCAAAAGCGTGAGGCGTCTGGATAAGTGGGCACGCCTTCAAACATCAAAGTGGTCGCGCCATTGGCCAGCGGGCCATAGACGATATAGCTGTG
>DDMF01000117.1:80866-85733 GCA_002340515.1 Rhodobacteraceae bacterium UBA2553
ATCAGCGGTACACCAATAGATGTCACCTTCGTGATAATCAAAGACATATTCATGGGTCATAGCGGCCCAAAGCAGATAGCCGCCAGAGGTGTGCACAACGCCTTTTGGTTGGCCTGTTGAGCCTGAGGTATAGAGGATAAACAGCGGATCCTCTGCGTTCATGGGTTCTGCGGGACAACTGGCAGAGGCATTTGCCATCATCGCGGTATAGCTGTGGTCACGACCTTCAACCATGGCCACGTCGCCACCTGTACGC
The DNA here is from genome assembly GCA_002340515.1 of Rhodobacteraceae bacterium UBA2553. Taxonomy (GTDB): domain Bacteria; phylum Pseudomonadota; class Alphaproteobacteria; order Rhodobacterales; family Rhodobacteraceae; genus Aliiroseovarius. Next base: position 81,123 of record DDMF01000117.1, read on the forward strand.
TCGACCACCAGAACCGGAGTTTTGCCCAGATCGCCATGCTCAAGGGCTGCATCCACATTGGATTTCAGCGGTGTATTGCGCCCGCCGCGGGGCGCCTCATCGGCGGTGACCACAAGGGCCGCGCCACAGCCTTCGACACGTGCGGCAAGGGCCTCTGGTGAGAAGCCCGCAAAGACGATCGAATGAATGGCCCCAAGACGGGCACAGGCCAGCATCGCATAGGCCGCTTCGGGGATCATCGGAAGATAAAGAACAACCCGGTCGCCTTTACCTACGCCCATCTCTTTGTAAACATTGGCAAGTTTGCAAACATTTTCATGCAGTTCACGATAGGTGATGTGCTTGGAAACATTTGGATCATCCGCTTCCCAGATGATCGCGGTTTGGTCTGCACGGGTGGCCAAATGGCGGTCGATACAGTTGGCGGCGATGTTCAACTCGCCATCTTCAAACCATTTGATTGAGACGTCAGGGTGCGCAAAGCTCACGTTTTTCATGACGCTTGGCATCATGGTCCAATCAAGACGGGCCGAGTGTTCGCGCCAGAAATTATCTGCGTCATTCACGCTGGCATCATACATTGCGGTGTATTTGGCCGCATCAATATGGGCGTTTGCAGTAAATTCGGCTGAGGGCGGGTAGGTTTTGTCACTCATTGGTGAGCCTCTTCCTGTCGTCATGTTCTGGTTCGGAGCAGGGGATCACCAGTTGGTGCCCCTGTCCAGAGTGAATATTTATGTTGGGTCAGATCGCGAGGTATTCGTTACGAAGGGCCTCGTTTTCAAGCACCTCATTTGCCGTCCCATCATAAACCACGCTTCCGGTATCAAGGATCACAGCACGATCGGCGAGTTGCAGCGCACGCACGGCGTTTTGCTCAACAATCACGGTGGTGATACCCTGTTCCTTAATGATGTTGAGCGTCTTTTCGATCTCATCCACAATCACCGGCGCAAGCCCTTCATAGGGTTCGTCCAAAAGCAAAACCTTGATGTCACGCACCAAGGCGCGAGCGATGGCAAGCATTTGCTGTTCACCACCCGAAAGCGTTGTGCCCTCTTGCTTGCGGCGTTCTTTCAGGCGTGGGAACAGTTCATATACGCGTTCCAGAGACCAGCCTACAGGTTCCACAATTTGCGCCAGTTGCAGGTTCTCTTCAACTGTCAGACCCTGAATGATACAGCGATCTTCTGGCACCAAAGCCATACCCAATTGCGCTGCTTCATAGCTTTTGCGATCATGCAAATGCTGGTGGTCCAACCAAATCTCGCCGTGGGTCACCATCGGTTCATCCATCCGCGCAATGGCGCGCAGGGTTGAAGTTTTCCCTGCACCGTTGCGACCCAAGAGGGCAAGGATTTCACCTTCATGCACGTTAAAGCTTACGCCCTGCACAATATAGCTTTCGCCATAATACGCGTGCAGGTCCCAGACTGAAAAATAGGCGGGGGCCGTGGCGGCGTGGTTGCGGTTCTTTGAAAAGTCCTTGCCCTTGGCTGCGGACCCTTCTGTCAGCAATGTGTCTGCCATGATGTCGCTCCTTATTGCTGGGTCTCACCCAGATACGCTTCGCGTACCTTGGGGTGGTCTTTGATTTTGTCGGGGCTGTCTTCGACAAGGGGGGTGCCCTGTGCCAAAACAGTGATCCGGTCGGCCAGCGAGAACACAACATGCATGTCATGTTCAATAATCGCCATGGTGATGTCGCGCTTTTCTTTGATCTCTTTTAACAAGTCGATCGTGTTGTTGGTATCAGCGCGCGCCATGCCCGCAGTGGGTTCATCCAGCAGCAGGAGTTTCGGATCCTGCACCAGACACATGGCCATCTCCAACCGGCGTTTGTCACCGCGTGACATGGACGACGCGTGCATGTGCCGCTTGTCGATCATATTCACGTCGATGAGCATTTGCTCGGCTTTTTCCACCAGTTCTTTTTCATCCGCAACGCTTTCAAAGGCATGCATCCGAAAGCTGCCATCGCGTTTGGCAAAGCAAGGGATCATCATGTTTTCCATCACGTCGAGATCACCAAAGATCTCGGGTGTCTGGAACACACGGCTTACCCCCATTTGGGTGATGTCATATGGGGTGCGACCCAACAAGGACTGCCCATCAAACATCACCGACCCGGTGTCTGGGATCAGCTTGCCCACAAAACAGTTCAGCAACGTGGATTTGCCTGCCCCATTGGGGCCGATGATGGCGTGCACGGTGTTTTCCTGCACGCTCAGGTTCACATCCCCAAGGGCTTGTAGACCACCGAAACGTTTGCCAACGCCTTTGACTTCAAGAATTCCCATCTTTCCGTCTCCTTTTACTCAGCCACATGGGGCGCTTGTTTCGGGTGATGCTCGGGGTCGTCACTGTCGCCCCCGCGGCGGTTTTTGATAAAGCCCTTGATGCGTTGGCCGCCTTCGACAAGACCGCCAGGCAAGAAGATCACAACGATCATAAAGAGCACGCCAGAGGTCATGTGCCAGCCCGAGCCAACAAAATGCTCAGCGGCCCAAATCACGATGCTTTCCAAACCGTCAGGCAACCAGCCGAACCACTGGTGCAACACTTGTTCGTTGATCTTGGAAAAGATGTTTTCCATGTATTTGATCACACCGGCGCCCAGAACTGGGCCCATCATGGTGCCAACACCGCCAAGGATGGTCATCAGAACAACTTCACCAGAAGCGGTCCACTGCATACGTTCAGCACCTGCAAGCGGATCCATCGAGGCGAGAAGACCGCCGGCCAGTCCAGCGTACATGCCGGAGATCACGAAAGCTGCGAGTGTATAGGGGCGTGCATTCAGGCCAGTATAGTTCAGGCGCTGTTGGTTTGATTTAATCGCGCGCAACATCAGACCAAAAGGTGAGCGGAAGATGCGCAGGCTGAGGTAAAAGGCGAAGATCGCGATGATGGCACAGAAGTAGTAACCCGCTGAGAAGGTGAATTCCCACGATCCCACAGCGATTTTCTGAGCCGCCCCCATCTCAATCCCAAAGAAGTGCGTGCCAGGCACGTTACCGCTTTCAGATACTTGCTGACCCAGGATCCGCGGGTCACTCAAGGTCACTTGCAGGCCGGTTTCACCATTGGTGATTGGGGTCAAAACTGAATAAGCGAGGTTATAGCTCATCTGAGCAAACGCCAGTGTCAGGATCGAGAAGTAGATCCCTGAGCGGCGCAGCGAGACGTAGCCAATCACGAGCGCAAAGAGCCCCGACATGATCACCGCAAGGATCAACCCCGGCAGGACGTTCATGGACAGCAGTTTGAACATCCAAACCGCAGAGTAGGACCCCACACCCAGAAAGGCCGCGTGACCAAAGGAGAGATAGCCAGTCAGACCAAACAGGATGTTAAAGCCGATTGCAAAGATGCCGAAAATGGCAAAGCGCTGCATCAGATCAGGGTAACCTGCGTTGAATTGTGCCATACCGGACCCTTCAGGGAAGGGTTGCAGCAGGATCGGGGTTGCCAATGTCAGGAAGATGACAATGAGCAGGAATTTCATATCTTTTTTATCAAGTCCAAGCATTGATCAGTCCTCCATCACGCCTTTGCGACCCATCAGGCCACGGGGGCGGGTGAGTAGAATGAGAATGGCCACCAGGTAGATGATGATTTGGTCGATGCCGGGGATGATATCCTTGATCCAGTTCATCGAGGCAAAGCTTTCCAAAATACCTAGCATGAAGCCCGCGAGCACAGCACCGGGCAAGCTGCCCATACCGCCCACAACAACAACCACAAAGCTCAGCACCAAGAAGTCCATGCCCATGTGATAATTTGGCGAGTTGATCGGCGCGTACATCACCCCGGCAAGCCCGGCCACAGCGGCGGCGATGCCAAACATGATGGTAAAGCGCTTGTCGATGTTGATGCCCAAAAGGCCCACGGTTTCCCGGTCCGCCATGCCTGCGCGCACAACCATCCCGAAGGTGGTAAAGCGAAGGAAGGCAAAAACCGCACCGATTACAATGGCCGAGAAGGCAAAGTAGACGAGGCGCCAGTAGGGATAGATGATGACGTTGGGATCAAACCCCAGCATCGTCCCGAAATCAAAACTGCCCTTGAATGCATCCGGTGCCGAGGTGGGGATCGGGTTGGCGCCGTAATAATGCTTGATCAGCTCTTGCATCACAATTGCCAAGCCAAAGGTCACGAGGATCTGGTCAGCGTGGGGACGTTTATAGAAGTGTTTGATCAACCCGCGTTCCATAGCATAACCGACAAACAGCATAATTGGGATGGAAAAGAGAATGGCCAATGGAACCGACCAATCAATGATCGATGCCCCCATCTCTGGTCCAAACCAGCTTTCCACATAAGGTGTCTTGACCTTCAGCGGGTTGCCAAGAAAGTCGGTCTGTGTCGGATCAAGCGTCTCAAAGCTGATGCTAAACAGGCGTTGCATTGTAACAGCGCAGAAGGCGCCGATCATGAACAAGGCCCCGTGGGCAAAGTTCACAACACCCAATGTGCCGAAGATGAGAGTAAGCCCAAGCGCGATCATCGCGTAGGCAGAGCCCTTGTCGAGCCCGTTCAAGGTCTGAAGAAGAATGGCGTCCATAGTCCCCACCATTAAGTATGATTTGAGAGCCGGGCCCCATGAAT
>DDMF01000117.1:85765-88522 GCA_002340515.1 Rhodobacteraceae bacterium UBA2553
TTCAGGTGTCCCGCGCACCAGGGCGCGCGGGTCGATTTTTTTGAAAGTTAACGCTTAGCCTGCGTTACATTGACCCAGGTTTCCACCCGCAAACATCGGGTGCTCCGGATCATAGGTCACTTGCTCTGCAGGGGTGATTTCCACCACTTCCAGAAGGTCAAATTCTGATGTTGGGTTGTCTTTACCCTTCACGACCAACACGTCTTTAAAGCACTGGTGGTCGTCGGCGCGGTAAACTGTTTTACCATTGCCCAGACCATCAAATTCAAAGCCTTCCAAAGCTTCACCAACACCACAAGGATTGTGGGTGCCAGCACGCTCACATGCATCAGCATAAAGCAGGGTCTGACAGTACACGGTGTGGGCTGCCTGCGATGGCGGGAAGCCGTATTTTGTGCCGAAGGATTTCACGAACGCAGCCGAACCTTCATCGGTCAGGGACCAATGCCAGTTGGTCGAACCGAGAATGCCTTTGATGTTTTCACCAGCACCACGTGCCATCAGGCGCGAGAACAATGGAACAACAATTTCAAAGTTACGGCCATTGACCTGTTTTTCACGCAGACCAAACTGAACGGCGTTGGTCAGCGAGTTCACCATGTTGCCGCCGTAGTGGTTCAGAACCAGAACATCCGCGTCTGTTTGCAGAACCGGCGTGATGTAGGATGAGAAGTCGGTGGCTGACAGAGGTGTCTTCACCGCGTTCACAGTTTCCCAACCCAAAGCTTCGGTGGAGGCTTTGATGCTTTCTTCCTGTGTCCAACCCCATGTGTAGTCAGCGGTCAGGTGATAGGCTTTACGGTCGGTGCCGTAGCGCGCCGCAAGCACAGGCGCCAAAGCAGCGCCCGACATATAAGCGTTAAAGAAGTGACGGAAGCCGTTGGCTTTTTTATCTTTACCGGTGGTGTCGTTCGAGTGGGTCAGGCCCGCCATGAAGATCACGCCAGCTTCCTGACACAGACCTTGAACAGCGATCGCAACACCCGAAGAAGAGCCGCCAGTGATCATCACTGCGCCGTCTTTTTCGATCATCGATTTGGCCGATGCACGGGCCGCGTCTGATTTGGTTTGGGTGTCACCGGTCACATATTCGACCTTCTTACCCAAGATACCGTTCCCCTGAAGCGCCTTGGAGCTGAAGGTGTTCAGCATGCCGCCGTCGCCTTCGCCGTTCAGATGCTCAACAGCCAGCTGATAGGCGCGCAGCTCATCTGCACCCTCGTCCGCATATGGGCCGGTTTGTGGTACGTTAAAGCCAAGGGTGACGGAGCCACCGGTGGGTTCATTTGTATAAGCAGCAGCTGACGAGGCTGTGAAAATCGTCGGCAGCGCAACGCCTGCACCAGCAACAGCGCTGGTTTTGAGCAAGCCGCGACGCGTGAAATTCGAATTGGACATGTAATCCTCCCGTTTGGTCATTTTTGGGTTCGCACCTCCTCCGCGCGCACCCATGTTCTTTTACAGAACACATTCATCTTACGTTGGGGAATGAAAACTTCGCAACAAGGGCTTTTAAAATAACGATAATTTTGTTAATGAATGAACAGATGAATTAACTATCTTGTAAAGTTTTTTTCTCGCAAGTGCAGAAAGCCCCTCAAATAACAAGGAAAACCTATGCCCCAGTCGCGCCTGACCGGAAGCCGAATTCGCGAAAGACGCCTGTATTTAGGGGTGAAACAGGCCGCCGTTGCGCGTGGGGTTGGAATATCGGCGGCTTACCTGAATTTGATTGAGCACAATCGCCGCAGAATCGGCGGCAAGCTTTTGAATGATTTGGCCAAGGCCTTGTCGGTTGATCCTGTACAGTTGACCGAGGGGGCTGAGGACGCGCTGGTCGGCACATTGCGGGATGCCGCCGTGCGCGTTCCTCAAGCGGGGGCAGAGACCGAAAAGGTAGAGGATTTGGCTGGGCGCTTTCCCGGATGGACAAGTTTGATCGCTGCTCAGCACAGGCGGATTGAAGAGTTGGAATTAACGGTTGAAACCCTGACGGACCGGTTCACCCATGACCCGCAGCTTGCCGCGAGCCTACATGAGGTGATTTCCACCGTAACCGCCATTCGGTCCACCGCATCTATTCTTTCAGAAGGGCAGGACATCGACCCGGAGTGGCAGGCACGGTTTTTGCGAAACATGCGCGAAGAAAGCCGCCGATTGTCAGATTCCGCGCAAGGGTTGGTGGATTACCTGGATACCGGGACCGATCTGGAAACCACCCCCTTGGTGCCGCAAGAAGAACTGGCGGGGTTCCTATCTGACCACAATCACCACTTTCCTGCGCTTGAAGATGGGTTTCTTGATTTAGGTGGCCAGATCGCACGATTGGTTTCCGGATCAGAGCATTTGCAAACAGGCGAGGCGCGGATCCTCGCGAAAGCTTGGTTGGAGCGGTATGTTGAGGACGCGCTGGCCTTGCCGCTGGATGGGTTCTTACAGGAATGGCGTCGCGTTCCAGGGGATGCAGCAGCCCTTGCCGGGATGTTTCGCCAACCGCTTGATCGGGTGTTGCGTCGCGCGGCCTGTTTGCCTGGCGAAAAAGATGCTGATGGAAAATCTGTGCGTGGCCCCGGGTTGCTCATTTGCGATGGGGCAGGGGCGATCACCTATCGGCGGCGGGTGTCGGGGTTTGCTTTGCCGCGGTTTGGGGCAGGCTGCCCGCATTGGCCCATGTATCACGCATTGGCGCGCCCCGGGTCGCCGGTTTCGGGTTTGGTAGAAATGGGCGGGCGCACGCCAAAACGGTTCTTATGTCTT
>DDMF01000116.1:0-2055 GCA_002340515.1 Rhodobacteraceae bacterium UBA2553
CTGTATGTCGATACAAATGCTCCCGTTCTAGCCGAGGTCGCAGGGACGGGTGATGACTCGATCCTTGGTGGTGCCGGTAACGGTGTATGGAGACGAGACTCTGTTTGTACGATCCTCCGACTGGGGCAGTAACACGATTAGCACATTGCCTGAGACGGCGCTGATTGGCGTTGATCGCATATCCATAATGCAAGAGCCAATTCCAAACAATTCGACTCCAGATGTCAGCCCATATCAGGAAACGGGCACTCCCTATGATGATCGAATGATTGCCCCCAATCGAAACAGTATTCTGCGTGGACGTGCCGGGGATGATCAGATTGTAGGTGGGAATGGCACTAATGAGCTTTATGGCGGCGATGGTAACGACACACTGATTAGCGGTGGGGGGACGGGAAATACCATTTATGGTGATGCAGGGAATGACACAATTTATGTCGGAGCTATTTGGGACTTGGATTTGTAAGAGGAGGTGTTCAATTCGTGGCCTTGCATTTCATGGGGTGTTTTTTACTAAATTAGCAACAGTTTCTGCTAATCGTTCAACAGCCTGCCACAAAAGCTTGTTGGCTTGAGGGGACACGGCAAACATACCCAAGTTGAACACTTACAAATCAGGCACAGTCACATGAGTTTTCCCGCAGACCACAAGATCAAACCAGTCGTTGAGACAATCGATGCGAAAGCAAATGCCGACACTACAGCAATGCTTTCTGTGGGGGAAGAATTCCACGGGAGCTTGTCATCAACCAACGACCGGGACTGGATCGAGATACAGTTGGAAGCCAACCAAACTTATGTTTTTTCCGCTTGGGGAACTGGTGGCAACGCAGGGGTTCGTGATACAACTCTGAAAATACTAAATGCAAATTCAATCACGCTTATCCAAAATGATGATGTCAACGTAGCCGACGGTAATCTATTTTCTCAGATTTCGTTCACTCCAAGTTCGAGCGGTACCTACTTTTTGGAAGTAGGGGCTGTTAGTGGGTCTGGGAAGTACATTTTAGAAGCTGCCACAGACGTTTTCACGGTGGATCAGGTTGTAAATCAGTTGGCAGAGCATGGGTGGGGGTACTCAACTCCGTTGGCTTTCACCACAAATGCACTGACTGTTAATTTATCTGGTTTGACGGCCGAAGGAAAACAACTAGCCCGATGGGCGCTGGAAGCGTGGGAAGATGTGTCGGTGCTTGCCTTTACCGAAACCACAGGTAGTGCAAAGATTACGTTTGATGATTCAGCTTCTGGGGCATTCGCTGGTCCATCTAGTTTTATTCCAGCGACCGGAGCCATTCAGACATCAACCGTTAATATAAGTACCCAATGGTTGCAACAATTTGGGACCTCTATTGGGTCATACTCTTTCTTAACATATTTACATGAAATTGGTCATGCTCTTGGGTTGATGCACAGCGGTTCATATAATGGTTCAGCAACCTATGGGATAAGTAACCATTTTCTCAATGATAGCTATCAAATGACCATAATGTCCTACTTCAAGGCTGAGACGAATACCAATGTGGCCGGAAGCGATTTTAATCCAGTCTCGCCAATGATAGCCGATATCGCCGCTATTTGGCAGTTATATGGCGCTCCGAGTGATGTGAATTCCGGGAACACCGTATGGGGCGCTTCGAGCAATGCAAACGGCCTTTTGGGGAGCGTCATGGGGTTTTTGTTCGATGGTGATGCAAACCCAGGCGGAAAATTCAGTACACTTGATGAGATGGGGCTGACTGTTGTGGATAGCGCGGGGGTCGATACACTTGATCTGTCCAACGTATCAACAGCCCAACGTGTGGATATGCGGCAGGGCGGCGTTAGTGACGTCGGCAGTGGCCGTGGTAATATGGTTGTGGCATTGGGGACCGTTCTGGAAAACTATAAAGGTGGATCTGCTCGAGATCATGTTATCGCAAACGCTGCGCGTAACACCGTTTATGGTGGTGATGGCAATGATACAATATTTGGCGGCGCTGGAAATGATTACCTATATGGTGAGAATGGTGCGGACAGTGTCCTAGGGGATGCCGGCAATGACTACATTGATGG
>DDMF01000116.1:2219-17189 GCA_002340515.1 Rhodobacteraceae bacterium UBA2553
GAAGTTATGGGAACGACACCATTGATGGCGGAGCGGGTAATGACACATTCCATGGTGGAAGTGGTGATGACGTTTTCTATGTAAATGCACCGAGTGATAGGGTTTATGAGCATTCGGGCGGCGGTATGGACCTGATTTACAGTACGTTCAGCCTGACCTTGACCCAATATGCAAATGTGGAAAATGCTACACTTTTGGGATCTTCGGGGCTTTCTCTCACCGGCAATGCAGGTGCAAATGTGCTTCGAGGCAATTCCGGAAATAACTATTTTATCGGAAATGGTGGGAATGACAGAATTTATGGTGATCTGGGCGGGGATACCCTGCACGGTGGGAGCGGTCACGACCGGCTTTTCGGCGAGGACGGGAATGATTATCTGTCAGGAAGCACCGGGAATGATTACATTGAGGGGGGCGCAAATAACGATACACTGCATGGTGGAATTGGCAACGATACGCTGTCTGGTGGGACAGGAAATGATTGGTTTTACGCCGGGGATGGTAACGATTACCTCTCGGCGAGCTCGGGCAATGATTATATAGTCGCAGATGGCGGTGTTGACACTCTCTATGGTGGCTCCGGGAATGACACACTACATGCTGGGAGTGGCAATGACAGATCCTTTGGCCACGGTGGACATGATTATATTTCTGGGAGCACTGGTAACGATTACATAGAGGGTGGATCTGAGAATGACACCCTGCACGGTGGAGCAGGCAACGATACGCTGTCTGGTGGGACAGGAAATGATTGGTTTTACGCTGGGAATGATAATGATTACCTGCTGGGGCATTCTGGCGATGACTACATCGTTGGAGATAATGGTGTAGACACCCTGTATGGCAACTCTGGAAACGACACTCTGCATGCAGGCAGTGGCAATGATCGGGCTTTCGGGCATGACGGGCATGATTATATCTCTGGGAGCACTGGTAACGATTACATAGAGGGTGGCTCAGGAAATGATACGCTCAACGGGGGGGCTGGTAACGACACTTTGCGTGGTGGTGAAGGGCGTGATCGGTTGATAGGTGGAAGTGGTAATGAGTATTTGTCCGGGAATGCGGGTGATGACACCCTAGATGGTGGAGCTGGATCGGATTCAATGTCTGGCGGTACTGGCAATGACCACTACTACGTAAATTCGACAAGTGACCGAATTTACGAAGCAAGCAATGGTGGGCAAGACAAAGCCAATAGCTATATTAGCTTTAATTTGGCTCTCCATTCTAACCTCGAAGATGCAACCCTACTCGGGACGGCAAACCTGAATCTCTATGGCAGCGCAGGTGTTAATATTTTGCGTGGGAATAATGGTAATAACTACATTGCAGGAAATGGTGGCGCAGATCAAATTTTTGGGTCCTTGGGTAACGATGCACTTCATGGCGGAAGTGGAAATGACAGACTTTTTGGTGAAACTGGGGCGGACTATCTATCTGGAAGTTTTGGCAATGACTACATTGATGGCGGCTCCAGCAATGACACAATATATGGCGGATCTGGTCATGACACGCTGCACGCTGGAAGTGGTAATGATCGTTTCTGGGGAGGGGCGGGGAATGATTACATGTCCGCCAGCACCGGGAATGATTATTTAGACGCTGGATCCGAAAATGACACACTTCATGGAGGTTCTGGTCGCGACTCAATGCATGGTGGGGCTGGTAATGATTTGTTCTATGGCGGAGATGGCAATGACTACATGTCAGGAAGTTATGGGAACGACACCCTTGATGGCGGAGCGGGTAATGACACATTCCATGGTGGAAGTGGTGATGATCAGTTTGTGTTTCTCTCTGGCAATCAGCAGGCAGTAGTCCGTGACTTCGAAGACAATCAAGACAAATTATTACTATCAGGATTTGGCTTTGCTGATGCAACAGCTGCGCTTGCAAGTGCTATCCAAAATGGTAGCTCGGTTGTGTTTTATTTTGCAAGCGGCGATCAGTTGACAGTGTTGAACTCGAATACCCTTGCATTAGCAGACGATATTCTAGTGTAAATCCGTTTGGAAGGTGATTTCTGAGAGAGGTTGGGCCCAGCGTGTATCCCGCTTTTCAACATATCCCGACCTTGTGAACTCCATTACTTCTAAGTCGTATTGTTGCGTATTCTGAGACGTAGATTGATCGATAACTTTAGCGCCAAATCGTTTGTGCCAATTCAAGACACCTTGATTGCTAAGCAAAACTTCACAGGTCAGTTGATCAAGCTTCAATGTATCGAATGCATATGAAAGCCCCGCCAACTCGGTCATTTTCCAGAACTGCAACATTGGCCCCATTTCTTCCGGGGCATGAGGTGTGAAATAAAATGCCCACCAGCCGGTCTTTTCTTGTTGAATATCAAAGAAAATTTGTACGGCTTTGACAAGGCCGTCCTGCTCGAGCAACATCATGCTGAAACTCGGATCTTGCATTTTTCGTGCCCACCATTTTTGGTGTTCTTCGCCGGAGATTTCGTGCTGAGTGAGCATCGCATTTCGCACTTTTTCAGCATTCCGCCATGCATGCACATCCCAAATGTCTTTGTCAGTAGCCTTACGAAATAAGAAATTTTTCATGAGGCTGCTCCATCAAAAGTATCTGAACAGCCGCGGACTTCGGCTTTTGGAAGTCGACCATGTACCGCGAATGTGTGCCCGTTACGGCCACAAGGGCAATCATCTACTCCCGTTATTTGACCCAGATCTTCTGTCAAAAGTGAATGTCCGGGATAGCTGTGAGGCAGGCACGAAAGTACTTGGATCAAGCCTTCTTCTCCGTGATCCGCAACACTCCAATCATGCGCTCGTCTGATGATAACGTCTGCGAATGAGGGGGCGTGAAGGCGGCCTGCTTCGCATTCTACAAAAATAGAGCCAACCTGTTCGACCATGCCGTAAAAGTTGTGGATTTTTGAAATCCCCGTCACAGCTTTTGTTCGTTGCTTAAAAGCATCATTGTCAACGGCCTCACTCAACAGCTTTTTCCAGCCACCAGAATGAACCAGAATGCCGTTTGGAATATTGACCGTTCGTCCGCTTTCTTCGAGTGCGCGCACAAAGTATTTCCAAGCCATGAATGTAAACCCAAACAGGAAAACTGGCCCATTGCCAAACTCTTCAAGGAACGGATCTATAGCGTCCCAATTGGGCTGCATTGTTTCATCGTGCAGGGCATAGCAATGCTTTCGTCCAAAATTGGCCATACCAAGGATACCCGCGCCACGGGCCGAAAAGTTCAAACGGTCTTTGACGACGGATGGGTGATCCAGAACCAGCATTGGCATGCGTTGCTTGCCTAGGAAGCTTTGCATGATTTGAACCATAGCTTTGGTCTGATATCCTGCGGTTCTGCGATCCAGGGAAATGCGCGACACCTGCTGACCTGTGGTGCCAGATGACGCCAGCATTTTGAATCTGTCTTCGGGTGAAATCGATTCAAGAAGATGTGATTTAAAAAGGCGAACTGGCAAAAACGGAAGGTCAGCCAGTTTTTCAACGCTATTTGGGGCGTTTTCAGCTGCGGTAATTGCAGAATAGGCAGCACAATGCGCGCGATGATGGGCTTCCAGCTCATTCAAGGCAGCAAGCAACGTCTTTTCCTTTTCAGCTTGCTTAGATGCATAGACTGGTTGGGTGAAAAGGGTGTCTAGCTGATCAGACATTATCAAATCTCTTCCTGCGCCAAAAGTTGCAGCGCCGCATAGTCAATTTTTTCATTTGCCGTTCGCGGAAAGGTGTCAATATGCACCACCTTAAGGGACCTTGTGGGAAACGAAAATAATTCGATGGCGGCGCTGCGGATGATGTCGATATCGCTTTGCTCAGTGAATACGACAAGCGTGTCATCTTGCCCAGAGCAGCAAACCGGATAACCCAGTCCCCCTAGCTTGCTTTCAACGTCTGAGAGGCTCACACGGTTGCCTTGTAACTTAATAAAGCGGTTCTTTCGTCCAATGATCCGAAATAGCCCTAATTCTGGCTCCTCGACTAAATCGCCAGTCATAAGTTGCCCATTCATTTGATCGCCTTCGGACAGATCGCGGACAGACTCGGCATAGCCCATCATAATGGAAGGGCTATTGACCACTAAGTCGCCCTCGCCAGAGCGTTCCAGCGAAACTCCGGGAATGGCATAACCAATACAATCAAAATGAGTGGTCATCTTGTCAAAGGGCAGCCAGCTAATCCGCGGGCCAGCCTCTGTTTGTCCGTACATAATGTGGAACTCCCACCCCCTATCCGTGGCGATGGCATGCAGTTCTTCAGCATATTTTCGCTCCAGACGCCCGCCGGCCTGAGTGAGAGTGCGCAGTTTTGGCAGCGATTTGCGCCCCAGCCTCATTCTTAGAAGCATTTCAAAGTGAAAAGGGACCCCCGAAATGCTTGTTGCTTGTTCCAGACGTTCCCAGAACGGTTTTTGCATAACGGAATGCTCTGTCAACAATACCGTTGCGCCAACGGCCATATGGCTATGTAAGACGGACAGTCCATAGGAGTATTCAAACGGAAGGTGAGCAAGCGGTTTTTCGTCGGCTGTTAGATTAAGGTAATCGGCAATCGAGAATGCGTTTTCCGCCAGTTGCTTTGCTGTAAAGCGGACCAGTTTGGGGGAGCCGGTTGAGCCGGATGTAGATAAGCAAACTGAGAGATCCGGATGTAAATCTGGGGCCGTTACGTCAGTGCGAAGCTCTACAGCGGCTTCTTCTGGTCCAGGCCGGATGATTGCGCCAATTTGGTATAATTGCGTCAAGCTATCCAGCGTTGATTTGGCAATCTTGGATGACAACAACAACACGGTGTGGCCCGCCGCCTGCAACCCAATATATGCACCCAACATCGGCACGGTGTTGGCACAGAGCAATGCAACAATATGTCGGCCGGGCACCTGTGCGGCCCAACGGTCTCTAAGATCATCCAAGTCGCCGTAGCAGAGCTGAGCGCCTGTATCGTCTTGCGCTAATACTGCCTCAGGCGACGCATTCTTTGGTCGTAATTCACAAAGCATAGCTTCCTCAGATTTGCATGGCGCCGTCAATGCCGAGCACCTGCCCTGTCACATAAGCCGCTGCGGGGCTTGCTAAGAAGAGCGCCGCGTTTGCGACATCCTCAATTGTGCCAAAGCGGCCCAGGCCAATGTCTGCAAGCGCGTGTTCGCGGGCATCACCAGAAATATCCGAGGTTAAATCGGTTTCAATAAACCCGGGTGCCAGTGCGTTGACGCGGATGTTGTGGGGGGCAAGCTCTTTTGCCAAAGCATGGGTTAATCCGATCATACCAGCTTTGGTTGCGCAATAGGCAGAATGTCCCGAAGCGCCAATGCGCCCCATAATTGAGGACATGTTCAAAATGACGCCGTGCTTTTTGCCGACCATTAGGCGGCCCGCAAGTTGAGCGCAAAGGAATGCGCCTTTCAAGTTTGTGTCCAGCATCATATCCAGATCCGCTTCTGATGACATTGCAAGCATCGCTGGGCGCATAACGCCCGCGTTGTTGACAAGCACATCAAGCCGTCCGGCCTCTTTTCGGATGGTCATTATCGCAGCTTTGACCGATGCGGCATCGCTAACGTCTAGTGCAATGGCGCGCGCATTTGGAAGCTCTGCTGCAAGCGCTTCTACATCTGCAATATTGCGACCAGACAACCAAACATGGGCACCGGCCTCTGCATAAAGGCGTGCAATTCCAGCTCCGATTCCACGACTGGCACCCGTCACAAGAGCCACTTGGCCTGTTAACTGAAAGCGATCAGAAATTAACGTCATATCGTCCCAAGATTTCTTTAGCTTTCGCAACGCTTGACATGTCAATGATATCATCGGTGTCGAGCATAATGTCGAAAGCTTCTTCCAATGCGGCGACCAATGTCATGTGCGCAACAGAATCCCATTCTTTGATGGTATTGTATTGCAACTCGTCCGTCACAGTAATTGGTTCGATTTGTAGCGCCTCAACAAAGGCTCCAACTAGCTTTTCAATGTTATCAGTTGACATATTCATTCCCATGACAATGGCTTTCAGTTGGACATAAAACCATCCTACGCATTCTGCAAGAGAAGCTTTGTGGCGTTATGGTTTAGTGCTTTATTGGCGCTTCGATCCGCTACCAGAGTGGATTGTCAAACCAAAACCTCCTGCTGCTCCTGATCGCCAACCCCAAACACGCGCTTATACCGCGCAATTTCATCGGCGGGGCCCATGGCTTTGTTGGGGTTGTCAGACAGCTTCACCGTGGGTTTTCCGTCGGCGGAAATGGCTTTGCAGACCAGCGAGAATGGCGCCAGCGCATCATTCGGCACAAGCCCCTTGAAGTCGTTGGTCAGCATGGTGCCCCAGCCAAAGCTGACTTTGACGCGATCCGCAAACTGTTGATGAAGCTCAATTATTTTGTCATCATCCAGCCCGTCAGAAAAGATCACCATCTTGTCTCGTGGGTCTTCGCCACGGGTTTTCCACCACTGAATGGCCGTCTCGGCCCCGGTTGCGGGATCGCCGCTGTCGATGCGCATACCGGTCCAACCGGCCAGCCAATCGGGCGCACCATCGAGAAATCCGCTGGTGCCATAGGTATCCGGCAGGATGATGCGCAGGTTGCCATCGTGTTCCTCTTGCCAGTCCGCAAGCACGTCGTAGGGGGCTTGGCGCAGGGCTTTGTCGCCTTTGGCCAACGCGGCATAGACCATCGGCAATTCATGTGCGTTTGTGCCGATCGCTTCAATGTCGCGTTTCATTGCGATCCGACAGTTTGAGGTGCCGACAAAAGCGTCGCCTAACCCTTCGATCATCGCTTGTACGGACCAGTCTTGCCACAAAAACGAATGACGCCGCCGGGTGCCAAAATCGGCCAGTTTCAGCCCGTCCAATTTGCGCAGTTTTTCGATCTTTTCCCAGGTGCGGGTCATCGCGCGAGCGTACATCACCTGTAATTCAAACTTGCCCATACCGCGCAAAACCGCGCGGCCGCGCAGCTCCATCAGTACCGCGAGGGCCGGAATTTCCCACATCATCACTTCGGGCCACGACCCTTCAAAGGTCAGCTCATACTGATCACCAACGCGTTCCAGATGGTAAGGTGGCAGGCGCAGGTTTTCGAACCATTCCATGAAATCCGACCGGAACATCTGACGCTTGCCATAAAATGTATTGCCACGCAGCCATGTGCTTTCGCCCCGCGACAGGCTGAGTGTGCGGATGTGATCCAGCTGTTCGCGCAGCTCACCCTCGTCGATCAGGTCGGCCAGCGGGACGTGTTTCGATCGGTTGATCAGGCTAAAGGTGACCTGCGTGTCGCGCTTGTTGCGAAACACCGATTGGCACATCAAAAGCTTGTAGAAATCCGTGTCGATCAGCGACCGTACAATCGGGTCAATCTTCCAGTTGTGATCATAAACACGGGTTGCAATATCAACCATCTGGTCCATCCATTTCTATGAAATCTTGTTAGAGCATGCCCCCGGTCGCTTGTATAGGCTTGGGGCGCGTGGGTCAGATCAGCGTGACACCTGCGGCTGTCATCTGATCCNNCCTGCAAAGACCCGTCCAGATCAATGGCGCGGCACAGGGCGGTGTCAACCGTGACGTCAAAGCCAAGAGACGCGCCGTCGATGGCGGAATAGGCCACGCAAAAATCGGTGGCGAGGCCCACAAGGGTTAGATGGGTGACACCCCTTGTGCGCAAATACCCCTCAAGCCCGGTTGGTGTGGTGCGGTCATTTTCGAAAAACGCAGAATAGCTGTCGATCTGAGGGCGGAACCCTTTACGGATCATAAGGTCGGCATGCGTGGTGTCGAGGTCTGGGTGAAACGCGGCCCCGTCTGATCCTTGCACGCAGTGATCCGGCCATAGAACCTGTGTGCCATACGGCATTTCCGTGGTCTCAAACGGGGCTTTTCCTGTGTGCGATGTGGCAAACGAGCTGTGCCCCGCGGTGTGCCAATCTTGGGTGAACACTTTGACGGGATATTCCGACAATACGGCGTTGATTGGGGCGATAATGGCGTCGCCATCGGCGACGGCCAGCGCACCACCGGGGCAGAAATCGTTTTGAACATCAATCACAATCAAGGCATGGGTGGCGTCGCACATCTTTGGCTCCTTCGGTTACTGTGCCTAAGACGCTTAAGGTGAGGGGTCAAGTTTCAGGAGTGAGGCGTAGCTTGGTTTGCGCCAGCACCATTTGGGTGATAACTTTAGGTCTTCGTTGACTTAATTCAGCGACTTCACATCGGATGCAATACCGGCCAATCGCGCCAAGACGGCCAAGGCCACGGAGGCTGAAGAGATTGAGGTTTCGGTCACAAGCACGGTATCTTTGGGGTGGATCGAAAACTCACCCGCGCTGAACAACCCGTCTGCTGAGGTCAAATCAAAGACAAAGACCGAGCGTTCATTTGAAGGGCCGCTTCCATCTTGGCGAACATGCGCGGCATCGTAGTCCCGCAAAACCATGATCCCACGGAGGTTGGCGCGTTTTTCAGATAAGCCGCCAATCATTGACATTGCATCCAATGCGCTGATCTCGTCTTTGCTAAACGGTATGATGGCTTCCTTTGTTGCGGCACCAAGCGACCGGAAGTAGCGTGTATCTGTTTCGACGGTCAATTTATCCCCGCCGCGCAGAACCGTATCAAGATCCGGGTTCTCTAAAAGTGCAGACATGGACTTGGTGTAGACTTTGCCTGCTCGAATCAAGCGCAGCTGTGGGTTTTCGACTTTTGCCGAGGCCCCACCCGCGGATGCTACGGCATTCAGAATGGTGTAATGCGAGGAATCAACAGGATAGCTGCCAGGGCGCAATACGCCTGAAACAACTGAAACGGACCCTTTTTCCCCTTTGGTCACGGCGAGCTGCACCTGTGCCGAGGGCACAACCTCGGACATCTTGCGCTGAATGCGATTGCGCGCGCCGGTTTCGGACAAGCCCGCCACCTGAACGGCCCCCGCGAAGGGCAAGAACACTGTGCCGCCAGTCGATACCTTCAACCCCTTCATCTGGGTGGCGCGGTTGCCGCGACCGGACAAAAGAGAGGTTTCTTCACTGTCCCAAATGACGATGTCTATCAGATCGCCTGCTGCAATAGCATTTTCAGGACCGGTGTGTTTATGGCGGAGCCATCCATGATTGTGGTCGCGGCCGGTCATAGGCCAGGATAGGTATTTAGGTAGTGTAGATCGATCGACTTGATACAAAGCAATTTGCGGGGCTGAGGAGTTTGCTTCGGCTACAATTTCTGACTGTAAGGCGGCCCCACGTGGTAGATTGCATGCTGATAAAAGTGCAATCGCACCGACTGACAAAATTAGACGCAACATGCATTGCTTCCTTTTTTCCACCCTGCTGTGGCGCCAACTTAGTTGTATCATGTGTCAGGCTCAACAGAAGAACTACGGTTAATAAAAATTGGACGTATAAGTGTCACATATAATTAAAGCATCAATTCGCGATGTGCGGCAATTGCGGCTTTAACATCTTCAAAGTATATCATTTTACCTTTTTCGAGTATCGCTGCGTGATCACAGACGGCCTCGATAATCCCCATATCATGCGACACCATGATTGCTCCACTGCTTTTCATACGGTCGACAAGGACTTCGCGGCTTTTTCGCCGAAATGCCGCGTCGCCAACGGATGTCACCTCATCCACCAGATAAGTGTCGAATTGGATACCCATGGATATACCAAAAGCCAAGCGAGATCGCATGCCTGATGAGTAGCTGCGAACCGGGAGATTAAAGTGTTGTCCGAGTTCCGCGAAATCTTGAACATAGTCGCAGAGTTCTTGGGTGTCGACGCCATAAATTCTGGCGATGAAACTGGCGTTTTGGGATCCTGTTAGGTCGCCATGAAACGAACCCGCAAAGCCAACAGGCCAAGACATACTACCCGTGATTTTGATCTCTCCATCCGATGGCCACATGGTGCCTGCGATCATGCGCAGCAAGCTAGATTTCCCGGCCCCGTTGCGCCCTAGCAATGCTACGGTTTTGCCCGATGGAAAGGTCGCGTTAATGTTGTCGGCGACCATTGTACGCGCGCCACGCAAGTAAAAGTATTTCGTTAAGTTGACAAGTTCAATCACGGAAGGTCACCGGCGGTCACGAAGTGAATAGTAGATCATGACAGCAATTGCCCATGCGGCAAAGAGGAATCCTGCCAGAGTTGCCAAAGTGATCACGCGGCGGGGGTACTCAGCCGTTTCTGCAAGCGTCGGTTCGATATAGGCGGCCAAATAGCGTGATTTACGAGCAGCATCAGCCACGGCAGTGTCCAGTGAGCTTAGAGCGGAGACGTAGGATGTTTCTGCAAATTGGCGGTCAACCGATAATCTTTCATACTCACCAACCAAAGTAGCATATGCGCCTGAGGCGTCTCCTTCAGCGGAACTGAAGCGCTCACGTTCGGCGTCCAAGCGTTTCTGAATGACGCTAACGCGCTGCTCAACCTGCTTGACACGCGGATCTCCTGTTCCGGTAGTCTGAAACAACAAATCAAGCTCGATTTGCGCAGTAGCTAGCTGTTCTTGAAGGGAATTAAGGACCCCCATTCGACCGAGAATGTCGACTTGTGGATCTACAATCTGAGTGCGTAGGCGGAATTTTTGAATGGCCTCTCGGGATTCTTTCAGGCGGTCCTTCGCGAGCTGTAACTCTTCGCGAGCATAGCGCGTGGCGTCGTTGCGGGCCGTGGTCGACAGATTGTTAATCATCTGTACACTTTCATCATAGATGACTTGGCCGATCATTTGCGCATCTTTAGGGTCATACGCGGTAACGCGGACTTCGATTAGCCCGGTTGATTTGCTATAGTAAATATTCACAATCCGGGACCAGTATCTCACCAATTGTTCAACTGAAGCATCTTTCGAGAGGCTGAAGATAGGGTCCGAGGGGTGATGATACTTGCTTCGCAGATCCAAAGCCGCATCCACATTTTGAACCAATCGTTGGCTTTGCATAAACTCAAATAGAATGTCTGTATCTGACCCTGTATTACCTGTGAGTTGCGTGATACCCCCAAGAAGATCAACAGGCGAACTGGCTTCTTGCGATTGGACAGAAAATCCCATTGTTGAGGCGTATTGATCCTGGGCGAAGACAAAAAGATAAATTGCTGCAACAATGCTGGGCAAAAGCACCGAAAGATAAAAAGCATGAATCACGCGGCGATGGCGCGGCTGCAATTTCGCTGCAGAAGCAGGTTTGGGTTTTGCTGGCGTCGCTGCTGGTTTGTCTGCTGCACCCCCGAGAGTTGCTTTACCGTCTTTCATCTCGTCGCCTTTTTGCTTAAACGCGTACTACAATCAATTACGTTCGTCTCTAGGAGCCTTATGGACCCAATTGTTCTTATCTGTTACTGGACGTGCAGTTTCAACGGGTAAATATTCATGCCAAACCCTCAACCAGCTTCTGCGTCATCTTTTCGTGTACTTAGGTCCATATCAGCCCTGATGCTCAGAGAGATGTCATCGACCTACGGTAGGTCAATTATGGGATACTTTTGGGCGCTAGCCGAACCTGTAGGCGGCGTCGCGGTCCTAACCTTTGTTTTCTCGCTCGCTTTGCGCGCTCCAGGTCTGGGCGATAGCTTCGCACTTTTCTATGCATCGGGCTTTTTACCCTTTTCAGCGTTTATGGACCTTTCCCGAAAAACCGCAACAGCGATTCGATTTTCCAAGAGCTTGCTTTATTATCCTCGGGTGACTTTTGTTGATGCACTTATTGCGCGTATAATTCTTAACTCATTGACGCAACTTATGATTGGTGCAATCTTTTTGGCTTGCATCATTCCGTTTAGCCGTACACACATCTTCTTAAATGTGCCTGTTTTGTTTTGGTCTTACGTAATGGCTATCAGTTTGGCCGTTGGCGTTGGAACTATTAACTGCTATCTGTTCTGGCGCTTTCCTGCATGGGAACGAATTTGGTCTGTCATTACACGACCACTTTTTATCGGATCCGCTATATTTTTTACATTTGAAAGTGTGCCAGAGGGCGTCAAGGGGTATCTATGGCTGAATCCGCTTGTTCATGTGGTTGGGCAGGCACGAGATGGGATCTATGTGCTTTATGAACCCTCGTATATCTCTCAAATCTACGTATTTGGAATATCAGCTGTTTTGGGGCTTTTGGGGATGCTGCTCCTCTGGGGGAACAGCAAAGAAATCTTGAATGGATAGAGCAGGTAGGGTCTCCGGAAGGGGCACGTTTACCTGACTTATATAAACAAACGTGCCGCCCGCACAGCTTTGTCGGTATAAACTCGAATGGCGTCGCCCCCCGCCTCATTGCGGGGCACAGCCCAACCCATCGACGCAAAGCGGCGGATCATGATGAACATTGGTAACAGCTCTTCCGCCTCGTCGGAAAATGCGCGCAATTCGCGGTAGCCTTTGATGGCGGCGGCTTGGATCTCGGCGGCAGCGGGTTCGCGCTCATTCTGGGTCATCATCACCGCAAGGTCATAAAGGCGAAAGCCAAAGCCCGCATCATCAAAGTCGATCAAGGTGATCGCGCCGTCGTTGATGAACACATTTTCGCGTAAGGCATCCGCGTGGATCAGGCCAAAATCAGCGCCGTTTTCCATGTAAGCCTGCACCCGGTCATGGGCCACGGCACGGGCGCGGTTGATGAGCGTGCGTTCTTCGGCATTCAGCGCCGGGCACTCCCAAAACCGTCCCCAAAAGGGTGTGTCCCCAAGCAGCCCGTCCAGATCCCAACGGTGCCGGGTGAACCCTTCGGGCAGGGTCAGCGTGTCGGTGATATTGTGCAGCCGGGCCAGTTCACGCCCCAGCTTGTGATAGATCGAAATCTGTTCCTCAACGGGCATCTCAAACGGCACATCGCCATCGCCAATTGGGGCGCCTTCGACCCAAGTGACAACCGTCGCCAGACGTCCCGATGAGAGCGTGACAACGGAGCTGTCGTCCTTAGCGGGCAGGGGGGCGGGCACGTCCATTCCGGCGTCTGACAGACCGGCCATCCAGATCAGTTCAGACCGGATTTCTGCCTTCGTCATGTAACCCGGTCGGTGCAGGCGCAAGGCGGCGCGCGCACCACCTATCTTGACCTCATGCACCTGATTTTCGCGATCCTTGATCATGCGAATATGCTGGGCGCCCCAAGCGCTCAGCGCCTCTTTCAGCTCGGTCATGCGGGCAAATCCTTTAGAACGGATGCCAGTGTTTCCACAAGGAAATCAGCCTGTTCGTGGGAAAAACACATCGGAGGGCGGATTTTGATCGCGTGGTACTCGCGCCCCATGGAATGCAGCAGAACACCGCGATTGCGCATTTCTTCCACCACCTGCGCGCTGAAATCAGCGGCGGGGATCACGCTGCCTTCATGCGTGAATTCCATGCCCAAAAACATGCCCGACCCGCGCACATCGGCAATCATCGGATGGTCGATCTGGCGCATCAGATTAAGCGTGTAGTCGCCCGTGTCGCGGGCGTTTTCCACCAGTTTTTCATCCTCTAGCACATCCAGCACGGCATTGGCGGCGGCTGCGGAAACGGGGTTGCCGCCGAAGGTGTTGAAATAGCCAAAAGCATTGCGAAACTCGGCAAGAATTTCGGGCCGCGCGACCACGCCCGCCACCGGATGACCATTGCCCATTGGCTTGCCCATGGTCACAATATCCGGCACCAGACCGATACGTTCATGGCCCCAGAAATCATGTCCGGTGCGGCCAAAACCGGGCTGCACTTCGTCTGCGATGATCACGCCGCCCGCGCGTTTGACCACAGCGACGGTGGGATCAAGGAACCCTTTCGGCAGGGTCGGGCAGCCTTCGTTGGCGAAAAACGGATCGAGGATCAGCGCGGAAAAGCCGTGGCCTGCGGCCTCAAGTTCATCAATGGCCGCTTGCACCCCGTCGGCAAATGCCTGCGCGTGGGTGTCATGTGATCCGCCCAGCGGGCGCACACTGTCGGGCGCGGGCACTTTTTTCACCCAATCCACATGCCCCCCGATCGGCGTTTTCTTGGCAGACAGATGTGAGACCAGATCGGTGTTGCCGTGATAGGTGTTGTCGGTGCCGATGATGCCGATTTTGCCGGTGACCGCGCGCGCCATCCGCAGGGCGATGTCGTTGGCCTCGGACCCGGTGCAGACCATAATCATGGCGGATAGGTCGTGACGCATGGTGGCGGTCAGACGGTCGGCGTAATCCAAAATCCCTTCGTGCAAATAGCGCGTATGAGTGTTCAGGGTCAGCGCCTGATTGGTGATCGCCTCGACCACTTTTGGATGGGCATGGCCGACGTGCGGGACGTTGTTGTAACAATCCAAAAGCCGGTTGCCGTCGGCGTCCCAGACCCACGCCCCTTGGCCTTTTACCAGATGCACGGGATCTTGATAAAAGGTGGTCATATTGGGTCCAAGAAGACGCTCACGACGGGCAAGGATGGCGGGAATATCTGACATTAGTCCTCCTGAACGCGGCCACGCAGGGATTTCACCTGCCCGCGTTTGGTTTTGGTCTCTAAACGGCGTTTTTTCGACCCCAGCGTGGGGCGTGTGGCGATGCGGCGTTTGGGGGCGATCAGCGCTTTGCGGATCATTTCGGCCAGCCGTTCGGCGGCAATTTCGCGGTTGCGGGCTTGCGATCTTGTGTCTTCGACGCGGATGAGAATGGCACCCTCAAGGGTCCATTTTCGCCCGGCGACGCGGCGCAATCGGTTTTTTACGGCTTGGGTCAGGGAAGGGCTGCGCGCGGCCTCGAACCGCAATTCGACCGCCGTTGAGACCTTGTTGACGTTTTGCCCACCGGGACCGGAGGAGCGTGAAAAGCTTTCGCTCAACTCCCAGTCTTGCAGGGTAATATCGTCGTTTACGCGGATCATTGGCGCACCCTAGCGGATTGGATCCAAAATGGAAGCCCGAATGGGGCGTCCTTTGCGTGTCGATACAATAAATGCGGCGGAGCCATTTGACTTGGGGACCGCGACGGATGTGTGGTTTCCTAGAAAACTAGAAAACTAG
>DDMF01000116.1:17237-21657 GCA_002340515.1 Rhodobacteraceae bacterium UBA2553
AAAACTAGTTTTCTGGTATTTGGCCGCCTTGATCGTGCAGCAAAAAGGGCCGCCCGCTTTGGGACGACCCTTCGAGATTTGGGAGGCGTGGTCGGTTAGTCGGTTGCCCGGATTTTCAGGCGTCCGTCAATTCAGACCCACAACACCACCGGGGGCTGCCCCGGAAGCGCGCGACCTAAGCTGTCTCGACACCCCGCTCCATAGTATCTCTGGACATGGACACCTCCTTTCTCAATGTTGCTATACAAGGATGGTGACACATATCTGGTGTATGTCAAACATTTTTACGCAACACTTGGTGAAAGTTTTGTGACCAGAACCCGGAACGGGATCAGGGCAATGAGAGCAAGCGTGAGTTTGGCCATCCAATCAGCCACCGCCAAAGACACCCACAACGGGGCCTCTGGACCCATGCCAAGCAGGGGCAAAACTTCGCCCGCCCAGCTGACATCATTGGCCGGTTCAAGGAAGGTCAGGGCGCCGGAGAACGCGATCGTAAAGAACAATACGGTGTCCACCGAGCTGCCCACCAAGGTCGACACAACCGGTGCGCGCCACCATTTTCCCGCCCGCAGGCGATCAAAGATGGACACGTCCAAAAGCTGTGCAATCAGGAAGGCTGTGCCCGACCCAATGGCGATGCGCAGGGTGACAAGCGGGCCAAACTCGCCGATGATTTGCGTGCCGATGAACGAGCAGATTACGCCCACGACAAACCCCACAAAGACAACTTTGCGCGCCGGGCCCGCGCCGTAAACGCGGTTCATCACATCGGTGACGAGAAAAGCGATGGGATAGGTGAAGGCGCCCCAGGTGAGCCATGAGCCCAGCAAGTATTGCACCAGAATGTTTGAAGCCACCACAACGGCGGCCATGGCGAGAACGCCAGGAAGAAGTTTGGTCATTTATCTGATCCGTTTTATCAAGGTCGCGGAGACTTGGCCTCTCTGGATTGAGAAGCAGGGCGGACATAGCTGGGTTTTTTTGGAAAATCAAGCCCTGAGATTGGTGTTTGGGTCAAGCCCGCTTAGCTTTGCGGCGCGTCATGCACCACATATTCCACCAATTCGGTCACTTGGAAGAACTGGAAATTGTCGTCCGACACCATGGTCAGGCGGATCCGCCCCTGATCGTCGCGCCACGCGGCGATGCCTTCCAGATTGTCATGCACGCCAAGGCCAGAGCGAAACAGCTCCACCTCATTTGTGGGGCCATTGGGGCCAAGATCAAAGCGGCGCACGCGGCTGGTGAAGCCAAGGATCCCGGCCAGATGACGTTCCAACACATAAAGCCGCCCGTCCGGGCCAACGTCTGCGCCCACCGGCAAATAGGGGCCGGTGCGGGGGATCGAATGGGATTTGTCCCATTTTTCAGCCCCTTGGCGCAGGCGGTAAACCGGCAGCCTTGAACTGCTGTTGCTGCGTTCCGGGATGATGATCAGCGTGCCTTCCGCATCAATGGCCAATGCCTCAAGGGAAGAGTTGTTTTGCATTTCGGCAAAATCAGGATGCTTGGGCAAGTTGCGCGAGGCCAGCCCCAAAACGTCATAGGCTTGCACGCGGTGTTTGGCTTCAAAGCTGACATAGGCCTGCCCATCGGGGCCGATTGCCAAGCCTTCGCTGTCGTTGAAAAACTTGGGCAGCTTGTTGCCCTTGTCGGTGCGCAAACTGGTGGGCGGGATGTGTTCAATTCCAGTGATCTCGCCACCTTCGCCGCGGGTGATTTGCCCGGTGACAAAATAGCCTTTGTCCGTGATTGCGGTGAAATCGCGCCCATTTGCGCCGATCTCGATTCCAGAGAACCCACCAAACTGCTCGCCCTCGCCCCGCCAGCGAAACGACTGCAGGAAATCGGCGTTTTCCACCGATTGGGCCTCGCTCCAGGCGGTCAAAAAGACCAGCGCCGAGGCTATTGTGAGGACAGAACCGATCCGCATTGGTTTGGAAGATCCGACAAAGTTAAAGGGCCACGCGGCTTGCGCGGTTTGGGATTTTTCGGGGCCGGCTTGGGCGGGGGCGGATACAGAATGTCCTTTACCCATTTTTCGGCATCCGCACAGCCGTCACCTGCGGGTGGAGCGGCCTGATTGGTGCAGCCTTTTGCCCCTTTAGGGCAATTCAGGCGGACATGGAAATGATAGTGATGCCCCCACCAAGGCCGGATTTTCCGCAACCATTTCCGGTCGCCTTTTTCATCGTTACACATCTGCACTTTTGCGCCCGGAAAGACGAAAATCCGCGCCACGCGCGGGTCTTTGGCGGCGGCTTTCAGGATATTGTGATGCGCACGCGTCCAGCTGTTGTTCACATAGGCCCCATTGGCGCGGCGCATCGAGATCGAGGAAATCCCTTCGCGCTCCGCCGCACTCAGGTTCAGGCGTTTTGGGGGCAGCATCCAGATGTCAGCGTCCAGCCCAATTTGATGCGAGCGGTGCCCCGACAGCATTGGCCCGCCACGCGGCTGGCTCATGTCACCGACATAAAGCCCTTTCCAGCCCTTTTGCTTGGCGGCTTTGCGCGACAGATCCTGCACGAAATCGACCAGTTCAGGATGACCCCAATTGCGGTTGCGCGACAGGCGCATGGCTTGCCATGTGTCACCGGTTTGCGGCAATTGCACGGCCCCCGCAACACAGCCTTTGGCGTAGGATCCAATCGGCGCGGCGCGCTGGGCAGACCCTTGGCGCGCTGCACCAAAATACTCTTTCGCGGGGCGTTCCGCCAGCGCCGGTGGGGCCAGTGAAATCATCAAGCCCAACGCAACAACCAATGTTCTGATCATAAATGCATCCTCTTAATGTTCCCCATCAGGTTTAACCCAGACCAGCAGGATAAGTCCCACGGCAAAAAGCCCGATCAGCGGAGAAACGCCCAGACGGGCGCTGCCGGTGAGGGCCGTGACCAACCCAATCAGCGTTGGGGCCATAAAGGCGGTGGCGCGACCAGATAGGCCATAAAGGCCAAAGCTTTCGGCGGGCGCGCCAAGGTCGGCGTGGCGGACCATCATGCTGCGGCTGGCCGATTGCAGGGTGCCGCCCATACCGCCGATCAGGATGCCGCAGCCGAAAAAGATAATGTCGGGCAGGTTGGAGCCTTCGGCAAGAGCGATGCCAAACACCGCCTCACGGGTCATGTTCACCACCACAAGACAGACAAACATCAAGACAATAATTGATCCGATAATCACTGGTTTTGGGCCGCGTTTGCTGTCGACGCCGCCACCAAGCCAGCTGAAAAGTGCCGCGGCGATGCCCGAGATGATACCAAAGACGCCGATCAGAACAATCGGCCAGTTCAGCACCAGACCCGCATAAACACCGCCAAATCCGTAAAGCCCGTTCAGGGCGTCGCGGTAAAACATCGAACTGCCAAGGTAAGCGGCCAGGCTTCGTTTGTGGCGCAGGCTTTTGATCGAGCGGGCCAAGATGGCCATCGCGCCGGAAAAGCTGTGCTTGGCGCCCGTCTTGGGCCCGTCTTTCACCCAAAGCGCATAGGGGATCATGAAAATCGCAAACCAGACCGCCACAAAAGGGCCAACAAATCGTGTGCCTTCGCGCGCCTCTGCATCAAGAATGCCAAAGCCGGGTGTAAGGCCGACCAGTGTTTTTCCGTTTGGCTGTTCGACAAACAATGCCAGCATGATCGCCAGCGCCACCAACCCGCCGACATAGCCAAAGGCAAAGCCAGATCCAGAGATCTGTCCCACTTCGTCTTTATCGGCCAGGGTGGGCAATTGCGAGTTGGTAAAGACCAGCGCGAATTCTGCGCCGACAAAGCCAACGCCAAAGGCAAAGAGCATCTGCCAGATGTTTGACCCATCCGGAAGCGTCCACCACAGGGAATAGGCACCGGCGAAACACAGGATGCCAAAGCCCGCGACCCAAGGGCGCACGCGCCCGGTGGTGTCGGCCAATGCCCCCATAATCGGCGCACCAAATCCGACGATCAGCCCGGCGATGGCCAAGCCCCAGGACCAAACGCTTTGCGCGCGGGCGTCGGCCGTCAGTTCATCCAGCCCGGTCGACATGAAATGCGTCGCGGCCACCGAGGCAAAATAGGGCCCGAAGATAAAGGTCAGAAGCAGCGTATGATACGGCTGGCTGGCCCAATCAAACCAATACCATCCCCAAATACGCTTGCGTGCGGAAATCTCTGCCATTTGCTGCCCCTATTCGCGCCTGTTTGAGCCGATCAAACAGGGTTTGCGTGTTGGGGGCAAGACTGCAAGTGGCCTGTGGCGGATGTGGGGGGCTATGCGGCGTCGGGTTTGGGCTGTTCCGAAGTGTTTTCGACAGGCATTTCCGGCGGCCAAGGGCGTTCGGCGTCGGCGTCAATCCACGCTTGCACCCAACGGGGCAGCTCTGGTGCATCCCCCGTGAAACCCATCGCCGCGATCACTTCGGCGGACGGCACAATGCCGC
>DDMF01000116.1:21714-30999 GCA_002340515.1 Rhodobacteraceae bacterium UBA2553
CGGCAGATCGGTAAACGATCTGATTGGCGCATTCGCCGCCCAGCCACATGCTTTGTTCCACATAGAAAAACCGCGCGTCCCAACCGACCAACCGCGAGCGGGTTTCAAACTTTGCCATCATGCGGATGCGCTTGCGATAGCGTACAGAGGCGCCCGCCATCGTCAGCCCCCAGCGTTTTTCCAACAGCACTTTGGTCAAGCCCGTGCGCCCCGCCAGCGGGATCCGCCCCAGATCATAAAGGGTCAGAGTGCGCCCATTGTTCAGCTCGCGCCACAGATCCAAATCCCACGGCCAGCAGATATGATGGCTGACATGCACGCCGGTGATGGGCAGCGGCTTGGCCTTTGCATTGATGGCCAGCTCTTTGAACATACGGATAAAGGGATACATGGCGCGCTCCTGTCAAAAAATCCCCCTTGCCGCGTGGGGCGCGCGTCGTCAACCAAGACCGCGCGTCACTCTTGCCCTTTTGCCCCGCTGTCCCTAGATGGGATGCAGACCATGAAAAGGAGCCACCATGCTGTCGTTGATCCAGATCCTGCTGATGATTGTTTCCATCGTTTGGTATGTCGTGATTGCCCATGTTGTCATGTCATGGCTGATCAACTTTCAGGTGCTCAATCTGCGTCAACAATTGGTGGCGCAAATCTGGTATGGGCTCGAGCGTCTTTTGGGGCCAATTTACTCTCGTATCCGGTCGTTCCTGCCGCCAATGGGGGGCTTGGACCTTGCGCCGCTGGTGCTGTTGCTGGGGCTGATGGCGATCCGCATTGTGCTGATCAACAACGCCTCAAGTTTCTATTAACCGCGCGTTAAATGCTTGTCGCGCGCGGCCCCGCATGAGATTGTAGCTGAAACAAAACGAGCAGCTGCCAAACATGCCCCGCGACATGGACCTTTTGAAATCCGTTTTTGGGTTTGATGACTTTCGACCTGGTCAGGCCGAGATCGTTGATGCTGTGATTGCGGGCGAAAACACCCTTGCGATCATGCCGACGGGCGGCGGGAAATCCCTTTGTTTTCAACTGCCTGCGCTGGTGCGGGATGGTGTGACGGTGGTGATTTCACCGCTGATCGCCCTGATGCGCGACCAGGTGCGCGCGCTGCAAGCGGCGGGGGTTGAGGCCGGCGCGCTGACCTCTGGCAACACCGAAGAGGAAAACAACGCCGTCTTTGATGCGCTGGGCGAGGGGCGGCTGAAGCTTTTGTATATGGCGCCCGAACGGCTGGCCTCTGGCGGGACATTTAACCTGTTGAAACGGGTCGGGACGTCGTTGATTGCGGTGGATGAAGCGCATTGCGTCAGCCAATGGGGCCATGATTTTCGCCCAGATTATTTACGCATTGGCGAATTGCGACGTGCGCTGAACGTGCCGCTTGCCGCCTTTACCGCCACGGCGGACGAAGAAACCCGCGAAGAGATCGTTGAAAAGCTGTTTGCAGGCGAGGCTCCGCGTTCGTTCCTGCGTGGATTTGATAGGCCCAATATTCACCTCGCCTTTGCGGTGAAAGACAGCCCGCGCGCGCAAATCCTTGATTTCGCAGATGCGCGCCGGGGGCAATCGGGTATCGTTTATACTGCCACCCGCGCGCGCACCGAAACGCTGGCCAAGGCGTTGCGCGAAGCGGGGCATAGTGCGGTGCATTACCACGGCGGGATGCAGGCCGAAGATCGCCGCGATGTGGAACGTCAGTTTCAACAAGAAGATGGGTTGATTGTTGTGGCCACCATTGCTTTTGGCATGGGCATCGACAAGCCGGACATCCGCTGGGTCGCGCATTCCGACCTGCCGAAATCCATTGAATCCTATTATCAGGAAATTGGCCGCGCTGGGCGCGATGGGGCGCCCGCGGAAACGCTGACCCTGTTTGGTCCGGATGACATTCGCCTGCGACGCTCGCAAATTGATGAAGGGTTGGCGCCAGCCGAACGGCGCGGTGCGGATCACGGGCGGCTGAATGCTCTGCTGGGGCTGGCCGAAGCGCATGGCTGTCGCCGCCGACAGCTTTTGACCTATTTCGGCGAGGCGTCAGAGCCTTGTGGAAACTGTGACCTTTGTGATCGCCCGCCGGAGCTGTTTGATGGGACTGTCGACGTGATGAAGGCCCTGTCGGCGATTTTGCGCACGGATGAACGGTTTGGCTCGGGTCATTTGATCGACATTTTGCGTGGAAATAAGACTGAGAAAATGCGTGAACGGGGCCATGATGCGCTGCCCACCTTTGGGGTTGGGCGCGACCATGACAAACGCATGTGGCAGGCGATTTTCCGGCAAATCCTTGGGCTAGATTTGGTGCGGCCAGATCCTGAACGCCACGGGGCGCTGCGCATCACGGCCAAGGCGCATCCGGTCCTGCGCGGTGAGGCAGAGGTGCAACTGCGGCGTGACACATTGAAAGCGACACGTCGCCCCGCCGCCAAGATGATGGTGTCAGAAGAGGATGCGCCACTGCTGTCTGCGCTTAAGGCGAAACGCCGTGCGTTGGCAGAGGCCGCCCGCGCACCCGCCTATGTTGTGTTTACCGACAAAACCTT
The DNA here is from genome assembly GCA_002340515.1 of Rhodobacteraceae bacterium UBA2553. GTDB lineage: Bacteria > Pseudomonadota > Alphaproteobacteria > Rhodobacterales > Rhodobacteraceae > Aliiroseovarius. Next base: position 24,252 of record DDMF01000116.1, read on the forward strand.
GATTGAAATGGCAGAACGTCGCCCGATGACGCTGGATGATATGGCGCGTATTGGCGGGGTTGGGGCCAAGAAACTAGAGACCTATGGCCAAGCGTTTCTTGAGGTGATTGCGGGGGATGCACCAGATCTGCACCCGGTGCGTCGCAAGCTTGCGGGCCGTGCCACCGGCGGGCTTTACGATCAATTGCAAGCCGCCGCGACTGAGCTTTTGCGCGGCGAAGATGGCACCGGAAAATACCTGACCCTGACGCCCGGCACCTTGCGCCAAATTGCGGAACGCAAACCCATGTCCACCGGCGATCTTGCGCGATTGTCCGGCATGACCGATGCAAAGGCCGACCGTTTTGGCCCCGCTTTTTTTGAAATCTTGATGGAGGCCGAGTGATGTTGGTGGCTGTATCCCCCGCGAAACGATTGGATGAAACGGAGGCGCGCCGCGCGGGTGGTAGCTCGCCGGTGTTTCTGAAACAGGCTCAGGAGTTGGCAAAAACGGCGGGCGCTTTGACCGGGGGCGAGCTTGAAAAGCTCATGCATATTTCACCCAATCTGGCGGCGTTGAATGTGGACCGGTTTGCGGCTTTTGGATCTGGTCAGGGTGAGAAACCGGCGATTGAGATGTTTGCGGGGGACACTTACGCGGGGCTTGATGCGGTGAGCCTGGGCGAGGATGACATGCGGTATGCGCAGGACCATCTTTGCATTTTGTCGGGCCTTTATGGCCTGTTGCGCCCCTTGGATCATATCGCCCCGCACCGTTTGGAAATGGGGTCTCGATTGGCCAATGCTCGCGGCAAGAACCTCTATGAGTTTTGGGGCAACCAAGTTGCCGAGGCGCTGAATGAACGCGCCAAATCAGCGGGGACCGAGGTTTTGGTAAATTGTGCGTCGGTTGAGTATTTCGCCGCCGCAGATCGGGTCACATTGGGGCTTCGGGTGATTACGCCAAGCTTTTATGAGATGAAAAACGGTGCGCCAAAAATCGTTTCATTTTTTGCCAAAAAGGCGCGTGGCTCAATGGCGCGGTTTATGATTGAGCGGCGCTTGACCGACCCGGAAGACCTGAAGGATTTTGACCTTGGCGGTTATCGCCATCAACCCCAAATGAGTGATGGCGATCAACTGGTGTTTCTGCGCGACGCAGAGGGTTAGTCTTCGGGGATGGGATCGCGGGCTTTGTTTGGGCGTGAGGCCGCAATTTCAGCCAAAATTGCGTCTTTTTTCAGCGGCTTGGTTAAATGTTTATCCAATCCATGTGATAGGATTTCTTCTGCATCTCCGGTCATCGCATGGGCGGTGAGGGCAACAATTTTGGTGCGCTTTAAACCCTGCTCTTGCTCCAAGGCACGAATGCATTGGGTCGCTTCTTTTCCATCCACGTCGGGCATGGAGATATCCATGAAGATGATGTCCGGGTTGAAGGATTGAAACAGCTCCACCGCTTCGCGGCCATTGTTGGCAAACTTCAGATCGATATCCAGGGCTTTCACCAATTTTGAAAAGACCAATTGGTTGGTGCGGTTGTCCTCTGCCGCCAAAACGCGCATCGTGCGTTGTTCGCTCGGGGGCGTGTCGCACGCCGCGGTAGTTGGTGCGTTTGAGGTGTCGGCGAAGATGTTTTCTGTTGTGGTGTCCTCTGCCGGTGTGTGGTGAGAGGTCAAATCGTTCGTCGGGGCGGCAATAAGATCGGCGACGGCCTCGGCTGCGCTGTCTTTTGCGGAGAGATTAATACCCGCGTCTGGAAAAAGCGGTGCAACCGGGGCATCTATTTTTTCAAGGGTTTGAAAGAGTTCTTTTCGTAGAATTGGTGTGCTTAGAACGCTGTCGACCTTATCGATCAAAGTGCTGGTGCGGGCGCCTGATGTGATGGGGGCGTTGAGCAGGATTATCTTGGCAGAAGAGCGGCTGGCGTGGATCTGATCCACCAGCATTTGCGCAGCGTTTTTGGGCAGGTCTTCCTGAACAAAGACAACCTGATGCGGCTCTGGGGTGGCCGGCATATGGCTGGGGTCTGGAAGATGGGTGACGGTCAGACCCAACGCGAGCAGGCTTTTTTCCAGGATTGCCTGATGCAGGCCATCTTGCATCACCAGTAGAGCGTGGCGCAGGCCCAAAGGCAGTTTTGGGATATTCACGGTTTCTTCGACGGGCAGGGTGACATGCAGGCCAAAGCAAGAGCCAACGCCCTCTTCGCTTTCCACCCAAATCTCGCCCTCCATCAGATCAATAAGTTGGCGGGTGATCGCAAGCCCAAGGCCGGTGCCATCAAATTTGCGATTGCGCTCGTCCTCCACCTGATTGAATTCACCAAAAATATGATCCTGCATATCGGCGGGGATGCCAATACCACTGTCCTCGACGGTGATGTGGATCTTTTGCTTTGCGCCATCTTCGACCGGCAAGCCCAAGACACGCACCAGAACGTGACCTTTGGTTGTGAATTTGACCGCATTGCCCAAAAGATTGGTCAGGATCTGCCCGATGCGCACGGGGTCGCCCTTGAGCTTGGTTGGCATGAAAATGTCAAAGTCGACGGAGAGTTGCAGCCCTTTTTCCTGAACAGAAGGTTTCAGAAGCGTGACCACGTCGTGAATTTTACGTTCGAGATCAAAGCTCTCTGGATGTAAGGTCAGTTTTGAAGCTTCGATTTTGGAGTAATCCAAGACGTCGTTGATGATGGTCAAAAGGGCCTCGCCGGACTTTTTGATCGTCTCGACATAAAGCATCTGCTCATCATCCAAATCGCCCTCTGCCATCAGTTCGGCAATCGCGACCACGCCGTTCATCGGGGTGCGTATTTCATGGCTCATATTGGCGAGGAAAGCGGATTTGGCGCGGCTGGCGGCTTCGGCCTTAGACCGCGCTTCCTTCAGTTCCGCCTCGTATTTAATGGTGTCGGTGATATCGAGACCAAGGCTAACCGTATCCCCATCTTGCGACCGTCGATCCGCCAGTTTGATATAGGTGCCATTCCACAGGCGGATGGTGTGCGGGGCAATTTTGGGGGCACGCCAACGGGCCAGCATCATGTCGCGCCAGGCCAAGGGGCGCATGTCGTCAATGTCCACAATGCCTTCGTCCAAGGCGATTTGTAAGATCTCGATATAGGGGATGCCGGGCCCGACGCATTCCAACCCGTCAAAGGGCTTTAGATAAGCGGAATTTGCGGCAATCATCCGTTCGCTTTGGTCAAACACCGCAAACCCGTCTTGGATGGTTTCCAGACTGTCCCAAAGGCGTCGTTTGGCGATGACCACCTCTTGGGTGGCGCGTTCCAGATCGGCTTTTACGGATGTATTTTCCGACAGGGTTTCCTGCATTTCTTCGCGGGTTTCCACAATCTCTTCCGACAGGGACCGCGCATGCAGTGAGAGCATCTTATTTGCGTTGGAAAGCTCAGCTTGTTTCTGGGCCAACATGCGTTCGGCGGCCATTCTGGCGCGCCGTTCCTGTGCAAGGATGTCGTCGATTTTCATCTGATGCTCCGCATTCTGCGTTCCGGTCATGGGCAACATTGCCTCGATGAGGATGAACAGGAGTTTAACAAGATGCAGAAAATCGTTCTAAAAATGAGCGGGCTTTTGAGCGATGGGGAAACCGCGACCCAATATCCAATGTGAAAGGCGCAAAAACTGCTCCCGCAACCGCTTGTTCCAAAAGAAAAACCCCGACGCATGGCCGGGGTTTTCCAAATTGAACATCCACAAGTGGAAGAGATTACTTGTCGTCTTCCGCGTCGTCATCGTCACCGGAGGGCAAGTTAAAGAAGCTGTCTGCGTCGCGCACATCCTCTTCTTTTTCTTCCCGAGGCTCAGGCGACAAGGTGAAGGTCTCAAGCCCTTCAATTGCGCTTGGCATTTTGGGTTCAGCGTCCATGGCAAGGCTTTGCTCGGTCGACACCAGCTTGCGGCGCTCGTCATCCGACATCACGGTTTCTTGCTTGGTGGCGGCTTTTTGCACGGCCAGATCCAGCTCGGATTGTTTACACAGACCCAAGGCCACCGGATCAATCGGTTCCATGTTGGAAATGTTCCAATGGGTGCGTTCGCGGATCGATTGGATGGTTGGCTTGGTGGTGCCGACCAGCTTGGCGATTTGCGCATCGGCCAATTCGGGGTGGAATTTCACCAGCCACAGGATTGAATTCGGGCGATCCTGACGTTTCGACAGCGGGGTATAACGCGGACCGCGGCGTTTTTCTTCGCCCATAGCGGCGGCATAAAACTTCAGCTTCAGCTTGTGCAGCGGGTTTTCCTGCGCCTTGTCCAGCTCTTCCTGGGTCAGCTGGTTGTTGGCAACCGGGTCAAACCCTTTCACGCCGGTGGCCACATCGCCATCAGCAATGCCCTGTACTTCCAGCTCATGCAGCCCACAAAAATCAGCGACCTGCTTAAAGCTCAGCGTTGTGTTGTCCACCAGCCAGACGGCGGTTGCTTTGGCCATAATCGGTTTGTTCGACATCGGAACACTCCTTCAAAAATCTCAGGGTCCACATACAACTTTCCCGCGCCCTGGCTGGGCTGTCTGGGGTTACGGGGAACTTTCCAAACCGGTTCTCGTTGTGGGGGAACTTTCGTGGCTTATAAGGGAGAAAGCGAAAAGAGGGAAGAGCAAATGCGAAATGTGATCCGGGCGGCATTTATCTGGGTGATTTCAACTGTCGGCGCATGGGCGGATGGAGAGGCAACGGGGGACTTTGACTATTACGTCCTGGCCCTGTCGTGGTCGCCCAATTGGTGCGCGGTTGAGGGGGATGCCCGTGGGTCAGAGCAATGTGATCCATCCCGTGATCTCGGCTGGGTTGTGCATGGGCTTTGGCCGCAATATGAGGATGGTTGGCCCAGCTATTGCCGCCACAATTTCCGCAACCCTTCCCGTGGGTTAACTGACGCGCAGGCCGATATTTTTGGCGCCGGTGGGGCCGCGTGGTATCAGTGGAAAAAGCACGGGTCTTGTGCGGGGTTAGAACCGCAGGATTACTTTGACACGGTGCGCAAAGCCTACGGTGTCGTGGTGCGCCCCCCGGTGCTGCGCAAACTGGAAAAATCCGTGCGCCTGCCCGCAAAAGTCATTGAAGAAGCGTTCCTGCAATCAAACCCCACATGGCAGGCCAATATGCTGACCATCACCTGTAAATCCGACCGCATCCAAGAGGCGCGCCTGTGCCTGACCCGCGACCTTGAGCCGCGCAAATGTGGTCGTGACGTGAGCCGGGATTGTAGCCATCCTAGGGCGCTGTTTGATCCGGTTAGGTAGGGGGGATGGGCCTAGAACCTTGCTTCTATGGTTTTTTGTAAATGGCAACCCATGCCGCGACAGCAATCACAAGAGTTAAGACCAGCATAACCCAATTTCGAAATACCTCCGAGCGATGACGGCGATTGTCTTCCTCGTATTGAGCAATGGCAAGTAGAGCCTGACCGGTAACGAGAACTTTTTGATTTTTGAAGATGACCTCGCCGTTTGCAGCCATCGCTTCGATTTGCAAATGAAGGTGATCAAGCATGGAATGGAAATGGGGATGCCCTTGAACGCGTTGCCCATAAAGCAATTTCATAACGGTAAACATGTGCATGGTTAGCCCGTCGCGATTCAGCAGCACTTTGCCTTTGGCGGCATCTTGCTCCCTCTGGGCTATGAGTTTCTCAAGTATTTCAATACGAGATTTACGGGTCGGTGTCCGAAAGTTGAATAGTCGCTGGTTTAGGTTTTCAATTTGAACTTGGAGCCAAGGAATTTTGAAAAACTCTTGAAGGACAAATGACACTGGGTTTCTGAAAGTAAATTCGTGGCCACGATAGTATTTTGAAATGCGAATCTGATAGCGGTCCAAGAATTGGTAGCAAACCGAAGTTTTGATCGTATATCGTCTCTCTTCCTCATTCCACGCAATTCCGGTAAAGCCTTTCGGAGATGCAGTCTGGACCATGATGTCACAGTAGGTGCCATCTAAGATGCGTAAATCCGAATTATAGAAGTCGTTCTCAAGGGCGCGGTCTCCAGACAGCGGAATTCTGTTTGGCGAAAGCTTATTTACGACTCTTCTCAAAGCCTGTTTTAGCCAAAAATGCTTGAAATAATGCATAAATTAAACGTCTAAACCTCCAAGCAAATCTTCCCAATATGCGTGCTGCTCTCCATGCGTGCGTGGGCGGCGGCGGCGTCTTTTAGGGCAAAGACCTGATCTAGCACGGGTTTCACGGTGCCTGCGTCCAAAAGCGGCCAGACTTTTTCCGCCAACTCCTCTGCAATGCGCGCCTTGGCGAGGTCGGATTGCGGGCGCAGGGTGGATCCGGTCACGGTCAGGCGTTTGGCCATGATTTGCGCAAAGTTGATCTCGGCCTTGGGGCCGGTCAGAAACGCGATGTGAACCATGCGGGCGTCATTGGCCATGGCGCGGATGTTGCGGGCGATATAGCTGCCGCCGACCATGTCGAGCACAAGGTTCGCGCCGCCTTCGGCTTTCATGACCTCAACAAAATCCTCGTCTTTATAGTTGATCGTGCGTTCGGCCCCCAGATCGGTACAGACTGCGCATTTCTCAGCATTTCCTGCGGTGGTGAACACGCGTGCGCCGAAATGATTGGCGAGCTGGATCGCCGTGGTGCCGATGCCAGAGCTGCCGCCATGCACCAAAAACCGCTCGCCCGCCGACAGCCCGCCGCGCATAAAGACGTTGGACCATACGGTGTAGTATGTTTCAGGAAGGCAGGCCGCTTGGCGCATGTCCATGCCGTTCGGCACCCGCAGC
>DDMF01000116.1:31106-42259 GCA_002340515.1 Rhodobacteraceae bacterium UBA2553
GGCGGCCACTTCGCCCGAAGCCTCAAGCCCGGGCAGGGGGCTGGCGCTGGGCGGCGGGGCATAAGCGCCCGCGCGTTGCAACGCATCCGGGCGGTTCACCCCGGCGTAGGCCACCTTGATCAGGATCTCACCATACGCAGGCGTAGGGATAGGGGCTTGGATCAGGTGTAGCACGTCTGGCCCGCCGGGGGTTGAGATCTCAACTGCGCGCATCATACTGCTCATTTCGTGTCTCCATCTTGCGTGGAATTCGGGGCCCAGCGGCCTGGATAATTGGGGTTTACATCGCGCGCGCCGGGGGCTTTTACGCTGTCAAAGATTTTGCCGGGGCCCGCCATAAAGGCCTGAAACAGTTTGCTTTCCCGCGCCTGCCCTTTGACCTTTTCAAACTGCATCACATTGTCGATGCGCCGGTCGAGAAAGGCCCAGGTGGCCGCAAACCCCTCGCTGTCATCGCCCAACCAGAAGAGTACGGTTGAGGAGTAAACCGCCGACAGTGTGGCGCGTTTTGTGTACCAATTAATGTCGCGTGACGTGTCGCCCAGCGTGGTCCAGATCGCATCACAAGTGCCCCATAAGGCGGCCGTTCCATCGGTGGCGTTTTGCGGCATCGCAAAGAATGCCATTCCCTTGCGCACCAGTTCTTTATCCGCCACCTCCAGCCGGAACCGCACGCCCGCCGCGATCCGATCACGAAAGCGCATGGCGGCCAGATCCGCATCGCTTAGGCGCGCAACCATTTGGTCGTCCCCAGCATGATGATAGGCCAGCGCCAGATCCAATGCGCCACGGGGAAACAGCGCCCGAACCTCTGCGGTGGTCATGGCCAGTTCGGCCTGTGTGGCGTCCAATGTGGCGCAGGACCAGCCGTCAAACGGGACGTGGTTTAAGGCTGCGTTCAGGAACTGATCTTTGGTGATGGGAGCTGTGCCAGTCATAACGGCGACCTCTTCGTTGGTTCGCCTCTTTATACATCTGATTGGGCGCGGGATGATAGGGTCGGATGGCGGCAGTAGCGGTTCGCGTGCATGATCTAGACACGACTCACTTTCCCTGCTAAGCGGGCCATTCCTGCAATTTTGCAAACTTCAACTTAGAAAGGTGGTGACAACCACATGCAGGTTTCGGTACGCGATAATAACGTAGACCAAGCGCTTCGAGCGCTGAAGAAAAAACTTCAGCGTGAAGGTGTCTTCCGTGAAATGAAGCTCAAGCAACATTTTGAGAAGCCCTCCGAGAAGAAAGCTCGTGAAAAAGCGGAAGCTATCCGCCGTCAGCGTAAGCTGGCTCGCAAGAAACTTCAGCGCGAAGGAATGATGTAAATCATCCCTGAAGCACCGGTGAGAGGGTTGTCAACCGCTCGCCAAAACGACCCCCGCAGCAGCCGCTTCGGGGGTTTGTTTTTTGGGGGGTCATACCTCGCGCAGATGTTCCTGTAAGGCCATCGCAACAGCGTCGGGATGTGAGTAACCGATGCCATGCCCCGCGCCCGCAATTTGGTACTTATACGCCTTCCGGTTCCATTCCGTCAGCTTGCCGATCGAGGACAGGGGGATCACGCTATCCTCTTCTCCCCAAACGGAAATTACCGCAATTGGGGTTTTGGAAATGGCGCGGTGGTTGGCCTCTTGGCTTTGGCTCAGCATGTGACGTTCGGATGACAGAACCGCCCGTAAATAGCCACGGTTTTGGGTTTCCGCCACCATGCGTTCCGGCAGGTCGTGGATGGCAACCTCGTCGGTTTCTGCAAGGGCTGTGCGCTTTAAGTCCCACGCGCCCAACGCCCCCCATACCCAATCGCCAAGCCGCCCTTTGTCACGCACCCAATCCAGAAGCGAACGGGGGTGATAGCTCATTCCGGCGGGGGCCAACAGCATCAGACGGTCAATCTGTTCTGGGTGGCGCGCGGCATAGGCGGTGGCAATGGATCCGCCCATGGAATAACCAAAGAGGCTGATTTCCTGGTCTGCAATATCAAGTGCGTCCAGCAGTTCTGCAAGCTGTGTCACATGAAAGATCTCGTCCTGTGTGCCAGACACCCGGTCCGAATAGCCGCGCCCATAAAGGTCATAGGTCAGAATGCGAAATCCAAACCGGGCGAGATGCGGGATCAGCGCCTGAAACACCCAAGAGGGTGAGGTCAGCCCATGCACCATCACCACCACCGGGCCACGTCCCACGCCATGCCATTCATAATGGGTCAGGCCCGAAGGCAGTTCGGCAAAGCCACCGGGGGCGTCACGGCGCGCGGCACTGTCCATCTCTTTGCGGGCGCGTTCCAGCACCCAGGGGGCAATGACCAGATTGGCCAGCATCCAGATCAGAAATAGTGCCAGATATGACATTATGGTTCCGCCTGCTGCGCCGCATTCCAGATCACTGGAAACCAATCTTCGCGCAGCTTTTGCCCGGTTTGCATGTTGTGGCCGGGGAAGGGGGGCGAGGTACGACCGGGGCGCTCAATATAGCGTGCATCATCGCCGATCCAGCGCAGGCTTAGGGCGCGGCGGCGTGTGCCTGATCCATTGCCGCGGGCACCATGAACGGTACGATAATCAAACACCACCGCGTCGCCCGGTTCCATCTCCCATTCTACCACCTGCATGTCGCCGGGGGTGGCGTCTGGGTCGGGTACGGGGATGTAATCTTGTTCACCTTCGTAAAAATTGCTGTCGTCGGCCCAGCTGACCGGACGCACCATCTTTTCCCATTTGTGGCTGCCCGCAATAAAGCGGAGGCTGTTTTCGCGCACCGGATCCAAAGGGATCCAGAAGCTTGCGGTCTGGCGGCCATCCACAAAATAATAAGGCCCGTCTTGATGCCACGGCGTCGGTTTTGGGGTGCCGGGTTCTTTGACCAGCAGATGATCATGAAAAAACTGTGCTGTGGCGGACTGCATCAAAGCCGCAGCGATCTGTGCCGCAGGGCTTTCGCGCACCATACGCTCATATTCCGGGATGCGGGTCCAGTTCACGTAATCGTCGAAAAAACGCCCCTCGGTGACGGCGTTTTCTGACGCGTATTCGCCGGGCTCTGCCATGTTGCGATCCACGCCTGCGCGCATCACCTCGACCCAGTCGGTGAGCGCGCCGGGGATCATCACCACACCGTCGCGCTGAAAGTCTTCGATTTGCTGCGTCGTGATGGTTACCATCGTGTTTACCTTCCTTGCCAAGCGGCTAGAATATATTGGCTGGTCATCAGGTCGAGATGTGCTCCGCCACCGTTTTTAAAAAGGGTGATATCGTCGGGTGCCCGAGCAAAAACGCCGCTTGCGGCATCATATAAATCCCCCAACACGTCATCGCGCGTGATCACGCCGCGGGCCAATGGATCTTTGAATTCTCCGATGTGGTCCAGCACTGTGTCGCGGCTGTCCATAAACAGGCGTGCGCGGGTCAAAACCTCATCATCCGCTTCGCGCATGTCTGGTCGATAAGCGCCAATCAGGTCGATATGCTGGCCGGGCCGCAGCCACGCGCCCTTGATCAAGGGTTCGGTCGTCATGGTGGCAGAGGTGACAATATCGGCCTGTCGCACGCCCTCTTCGAGCGAGGCAACCACCGATGTTTTCTCACATTCTGCCGCAAATTCTTCGGCGGCCTTCGGAGAGCGGTTCCAGATCAGGAAACGGGCGGCGGGAAAGAGCGCGCCATAGGCCTCGCGCAAATTCCGCCCTACAGTGCCTGCGCCGACGATTAATATTACTTCGCTGTCAGGCCGGGCCAAGAGGCGCGCACCCAGGACAGAATCGCCTGCTGTCTTCCATTTGGTGACCAAATGGAAATTAACGATGGCCTGCAAAACACCGGTGACATCGTCATAAAGGTTAACCGCGCCGTGAATCATCGGTTCATTTCGACCGGGATTTCCGGGGATGATATTGGCTGTCTTCACAGCACTTCCCAGCCCGTCAATCCAGGCGGAACGGGTGAGCATTGTGTCCTCGCCACGATATAGAAATGTGTCGCCAATCTGTGCTTTGGGGCGCTTGTGGTCGGTCAGAAACGCGTCCGTTAGCCCCCGCCAAGTCAAAAAGGTTTCGGCCTCGAAAGGGATGATTTCCGGGGGCGCGGTTATGGTCACAGGTCACTCTCCTCGATTAGTCCAGCGCGGATCAGTCGATCAGCCCAGCTGCTTGGATCTTGAAACAGATGGGTTTGCCATCCACGGGCGGCCGCGGCGTCAATGTTTTCGGCGCGGTCGTCGGTAAACAAAAGCCGTTTGGGGGCGATTTTGCAATCCTCTTCGACGCGTTGATAAATCTCTGCGGTTGGTTTTGTGACACCCATGTGTCCCGAGATGTAACGACGGTCAAATTCGCGCAGGAAATCATTGTCCGTTTCAGAAAGGGCGAAGGATCCAATGCCGAAATTGGACAGCGCAAACACCGGTATGCCGCGGTGTCTTAGCGCACGTAACGTCGCAACAGACAGGTCGATTGGTGGTGTCGCCAATTGGAGCCAGCGATCATGCCACCAACGGATTTCCTCTTTGAATTCCAGATGCTTATCGGCTGTGGTGTAAATGACATCTTGAAAATCGCCGCCCCGATCGACCAGCTCGTTCATAAAATGCAGGTCAACTGCGGCGAACATAGCGCGGCGACGGGCCTCGCCAATCCATCGGTCGTAATGTTCTTCAGGTTGCCAGCGGATCAACACGTTACCGATGTCAAAAATCACGGCGTCTGGGCGGGGCAAATCATCAATCATGCGGCGACCCTAACCCAGCCTGAGTGTCTTGGGAATGGGGATTGGGCGCAGATCAGCCAGAGAGTTCTGCGGCATGTTTACCGTGGTATTCCACCAAGGCTGCCAGGTCTTCGGCAGGGGTCTGGTCGGGAATGCAGGCATGGGCATTTGAGGCGTGTTGAAAGATAGAACCATCGGAGAAAAAGCTTGAATTGGTGACAAAGATCACCCGCGCATTGGGCAGGCGAAACCCGGCATAATCAGACACGGTCAACGCGTTGCCTGAGCCCAGTTTGATGTTCATGACAATGACGTCAAAGGGATCTTGGTTAATGGCGGAAATGGCTCGGTCTTCCCCGTCGGCGCGCGTCACCACTGCACCTTGCCGCTCTAATGAGCGCGCCCAAACCTCTGCGAGATCGGCGTTGGTCTCAACAATTAATACTCGCATGTATGCTCCCATCTAAATTCTCTCATATCTCAGTAAGATTCGCTAACACTTCCCCGTGAACAGTCGGCTGTGTTGTTTCGATGGCGGCGACAATCGGCATCATGTCGCAAAGTAGGATTGTTTTCCGTGCGGTTTTCCGCTTCAAGGCAAGGAGCAAGTGAGGGAGTGCGACATGACGAGCTGGATCACCGTTTGTGACACCTGCAAACGAGACGATTGGGATGAAACCCGGTCGGGGGGGAAAACTGATGGCGAGGCTTTGGCCGAAATGGTTGAGGCCGCTGCGGCGGGAAGCGAGCTGAAAGTGCGCCGGGTTTCTTGCCTGATGGGGTGCTCCAATTCTTGTAATGTGACGATCCAGGCACATGGAAAACTGGCTTACACAATGGGGATGTTCGATCCGGTGGTTGAGGCGGCTGAAGGCATTGTCGCCTATGCGAAAGGTCATGCGGAAAGTGCCAGCGGCACCGTGCCTTATCGTGAATGGCCGCAGGCGGTGAAAGGGCATTTTGTAACCCGCCACCACCCAATTCCGGAAGAATAACAATGACTAAGATGCGTGATCATGGCGGTGGACTGGATGCGGCGATTGCCCATTATGGTGGCAAGCGGGGGGATTGGTTGGACCTATCAACGGGCATCAATCCGCATCCCTATCCGGTGGGCGAATGTGATCCAGAGGCATGGACTGCCTTACCGGATCACGGTGCATTTGCCCGGCTTGAGGCCGCCGCGCGCGCCTTTTGGGACGTGCCTGATGAGGCCGCAGTTTTGGCAGCCCCTGGCGCATCAGCGCTGATTGCGCGGATCCCCAGTTTGTTGCCTGCCGGAAAAGTTGAGATTGCCGCGCCGACGTATAATGAACACGCGGCGGGGTTTTTGGCCGAGGGTTGGGAGGTTGCCGCAGAGGGCAACGCACGCGTGATGGTGCATCCCAACAATCCAGATGGGTTTTTATGGACCGCGCCGGATCTGTCGCGGTCATTAACTATTATTGACGAGAGTTTTTGCGATGTGATGCCACTGCAATCTCACATCAAGCGCGCCTCGGAACCGGGTGTGCTCATCCTGAAATCCTTTGGGAAATTCTGGGGTTTGGCCGGGCTTCGATTGGGGTTTGTCATTGGGGACCCCACGCTGATTGCGCGCTTGCGCGATGCAATTGGGCCATGGCAGATCTCTGGCCCAGCGTTGGAAATTGGCACCCGGGCGCTTGAGGATTTTGACTGGGCCTCGAAGACACGGCGCCGTTTGGCAGTTGAAACAGCGCGGCTGGATGGGACAATGAAGCATCACGGCGCAAAGCTGGTTGGTGGCACCACCTTGTTTCGCCTGTATGATGTGGGCGACGCGGCTGGNNAACTGGCGCGTGGCCATGTCTGGAGCCGTATTTTCCCCTATTCAACATCCTGGCTGCGGTTAGGTCTGCCGACAGTACGCGGTTGGGCGCAGTTGGAGGCCGCATTGTGACATTGGTCTTGGCTATGCTGATTGACGCGCTGTTTGGTGAACCTGATTGGGTTTGGAAAAAACTGCCTCATCCCACGGTGCTGATGGGCCGTATGATCGGCTGGGCGGAGACAAAATTTAACAAAGATGAACAACGGATCCCGAAAGGGGCGGCCGTAATATTGGTCCTGTCAGCTATGGTTTGGTGGCTTGGAACCTTGGTGCCTCACCTGCCGTTTGGGGGGCTGTTTGAGGTGCTTTTGGCAGCGATCTTAATTGCACAAAAATCTCTGACCCAACATGTACAAGCGGTGTCCGACGGATTGCGAAAGTCGCTGTCGCATGGCCGTCAGGCGGTCTCGATGATCGTGGGGCGCGACACAAGCGAAATGGACGGCGCGGCCATTGCTCGCGGTGCAATTGAATCGGCGGCGGAAAACTTTTCAGACGGTGTTGTAGCACCCATTTTTTGGTTCCTAATTGCAGGTCTGCCCGGATTGATGGTCTATAAGCTGGTCAATACCGCAGACAGTATGATTGGCTATCGCACGGAAAAATACGAAGAATTTGGTAAATTTGCGGCCCGGTTGGATGATGCATTGAACTGGGTTCCGGCACGGCTTTCAGCAATTGCCTTTATGATTGCGCAGCGTCGTTGGGACATCTGGGGGTTGATCCGGCGCGATGCGCCTTTGCATAGATCGCCGAACGCTGGTTGGCCCGAAGCGGCGATGGCGGCAGGGCTTGATGTGGCGCTGTCAGGGCCACGGTCTTATGAGGGCGAAATGCGCGACTTTCCATGGGTGAACGAGGATGGCGCGCGCGACATTGGCGCAAAAGAGGTGGATCAGGCGGTCGATATGCTGTGGACGGCTTGGCTTGTGATTTTTACCATTGCGGTGCTTGTCGCCATTGCCTGTTGAGGCAAATTCGTTACCCTTGCCTCATAAACTGTTAAGGAAGATTACATGCGCGTTATTTTGTCGGCGGCGGCGATTGCCCTTGCCCTGAGCACCCCTGCGACCGCGATGGTCAAATGTGGCGGATCGTTTTCATCTTTCGTGAAGGCAATGAAAAAGGAAGCCGTTTTAAAAGGGCATTCCAAGGGGACGGTTGATGCGTTTTTCGCGAGCGTAAAGCAGGATGGGGCCACGCTAAAGGCCGATCGCGGGCAAGGGATTTTCCAAAAATCATTCATTGATTTCTCGCGCCAATTGATCAGTCAAAACCGCATGAATGTGGGTAAATCAAAGCTTTCGAAACACTCTAAGACATTTGCACGGATGGAGCGCGACTACGGTGTAAGCCGTGGCGTTCTGACCGCGTTTTGGGCATTTGAAACTGACTACGGCGCGTTTCAGGGGAATTTCAACACGCTCAATTCTTTGGTGACCTTGTCGCATGATTGTCGCCGACCGGAGCTGTTTCAGCCTCAGGTTTTTTCCGCACTTGAGCTGTTTGAACGCGGGGATTTCAACCCGAAAACCTCGACCGGGGCTTGGGCAGGTGAGATCGGCATGGTGCAAATGCTGCCCGGAGATATCATCGAAGCCGGTGTGGATGGGGACGGGAATGGAACGGTAGATTTGCGGAAATCACCAGTAGATGCACTGTTGTCCGGCGCCAATATGTTGCGTCAATTGGGGTGGCGTGCTGGGGAACCTTGGGTGCAGGAAGTGACTGTTCCCAACGATCTGGACTGGTCAAAAACCGGGCTGGGGACGCAGATGAAAGCGAGCCAATGGGCGAAATTGGGGGTAAAGCCGCGCTGGGGAAAGCTTGCACAGAATTTGCCAGCGTCGATCATCCTGCCGCAAGGGCGTAAAGGTCCGGCCTTTCTCACCTATCCAAACTTCAACGTATATTTTGAGTGGAATCAAAGCTTTACCTATGTGATGACTGCAGCCTATTTCGCAACTCGGCTTGAGGGCGCGCCAGTTTACAATGCGGGCAAACCAGACCCTGCATTGTCTGGAACGCAGATGAAGCTGTTGCAGAAAAAGCTTGCTGCACGCGGACATGACGTTGGAAAAATTGACGGAATCCTAGGTGCCAAAACCCGCGAGGCCGTGCAGAAAGAACAGGGGCGATTGGGCTTGCCTGCCGATGCGTGGCCGACGGCAGGATTGGTTTCAAAACTATGAGCGATATGCACAGTAAAGCCAGCGCAACAGAACTCGCGCGTGTTGTGCCTCATATTTTGGAAGCGCCCAAAGATCATGCGGTGATTACATCTCTCTGTCTGAGGCCGGGATATGGTGAACGCGAGTTTGTCGACGAGATTACATTGACCGTCGCGCAGGGTATGCCCGGTGAGCGATGGGCCACGGCGCCGTGGTTAAGGCTGGAGGACGGTTCCCCTGATCCGCGTATTCAAGTGTCGATCTTATCCTCGCGCGTGGTGGATGCGGTTTGGACCGACCCCTCGGTCATGGTTCATCCCGGTGACCCGATTGTCGCGGATATTGATACGTCCTTTGCGAACCTTCCAGCGGGCACGCGCCTGCGGGCGGGGACCGCGACTTTGGAAGTTTCGGACGCGGTGAATGATGGCTGTGTGAAATGGAAAACCCGCTATGGCACGGATGCCAAGGCGTGGTTGACCCTGCCTGAAAATATGCCGCATCGGTTGCGCGGCGTGCTGTGTCGGGTGGTTCAGGACGGGGTATTGCGGCGCACAGATCTTCTGATCAAATTGTAAACGGCAGGTTCACATTCGTTAAGGACACCGACGTTCCCCCCCTCAAAAAACTCCGACGAAATCTGGCATCGTCGGAGAGCTTCTTTTGTTTGGGCGGTTTTTGCCCTCAGGCTTATTCCCACTCGATATGATCTTCGAATTTACCCATCAGATCGACCCAAATTTCAAACATCTCAGAGAAATCTTCAGACGAAACGCCATCGGCTCCGGTATAAATGTCATATTCCACGCGCGCGTTGCCTTCGTCGGTCAGATAAGCACGGCCAAAGCGGCGGTCAGTGTTCCAAGAATTGATTTTTGCGATCGCGACTTCGCCTTCGGTGCCATAGCCTGAGAAAAACTGAACGGCGTCACAGGATTTTCCGTTGTCGCAGCCATAGAAATACACTGCAAAATTGGTGTCGTAATGTTTCAGTTCAATTTTTGGATCACCGACATTGTCTTCAACCAATTTTGCAGGCGCCCCTTCGGATGTGAAGAAATCCATCAGGCTTTGCGGATTGGCGGCGGTGATGTTGCCAGCTGTGGCGGTGGAGGCCAGAGCGGCGGTGATGGCCAATGCGCTCAGCACTGTTTTTGATGACATGATTTTTCTCCCATAATTTGCAAATAGACTAAGCTGTGCGGAACAATCTGGCAACGATGAATGCTGGTGTTATGCCACCAACTGTTCGGCCTTTTTCAGATCCACGCTGACCAATTGACTGACGCCTTGTTCGACCATGGTGACCCCAAACAGCCGGTCCATTCGGCTCATGGTGACCGCGTGGTGGGTGATGATCAAAAAGCGAGTGTCGGTGCGGCGGCACATCTCGTCCAACAGGTCGCAAAAGCGCGTGACATTGGCGTCGTCCAGTGGCGCGTCCACTTCGTCCAGCACACAGATCGGGGCGGGGTTGGCCAGGAACACTGCAAAGATCAATGCCATGGCGGTCAGGGTTTGTTCACCACCGGATAAAAGGCTGAGGGTCGAGAGTTTTTTGCCGGGTGGTTGGCACATAATTTCAAGCCCAGCATCCAGTGGGTCGTCGCTTTCCACCAGTACAAGCTTGGCCTCGCCGCCGCCAAACAAGTGTTTGAAAAGATTTCCAAAACTTTCGTTTACTTGCTCAAATGCGGTCAAAAGACGCTCGCGACCTTCTTTGTTCAGGCTGGCAATTCCGGTGCGCAATTTTTTGATGGCCTCGTCCAGATCGAGCTTTTCTTGTTTGAGCGTATCATGTTCCGTCTGCACCTCTTTTGCGTCTTCTTCGGCGCGTAAATTGACCGCACCAAGCGCGTCGCGTTGGCGTTTCAGCCGGTTCACATCATGTTCGATCTGCTCGGCTGAGGGCATTTTTTCCGGGTCTGCATCCAGCGTTTCCAAAAGCGCCTGAGGGGTGGTTTCCATGTCTTCTTGGATGCGCGCAGCGGCGTGGGTTACGGTGTCTCTGGCCGCTTGGGTGCGGGCCTCAGACGCGGCGCGATGTTCGCGGGCTTCGCCGGCCAAACGTGCGGCGTCACGCTCGGTATTGGCGGCGGTGCGTTCAGTTGTTTCCCCTAACGCCAAAGCGTCGGCTGCGGCCTTGCGCCGCTCTTCGGCCGCGTCAATCTGTTCGGTCAATTCTTCGCGCTCAACGGCCAGATCTTCTGGTGCGGCTTGCGCTTCTTCCAGCTCTTCGCCGGTCATGTCTTTGCGCTCTTCCAGTTCAGAAATGCGCCTTTCAGCGGTGTCCAAACGGTGCCGCCAGCCAGAGATTTCCTTGGTGATTTCTTGGCTGCGTTTCAGGCGTGCTTCGCCTTCGCGGCGCAATTCATCATGGCCGGATCGCTTCGCCATCATGGTCATCCGCGCGGCTTCTACGGCCATTTTGACCTC
>DDMF01000116.1:42316-42478 GCA_002340515.1 Rhodobacteraceae bacterium UBA2553
CGGCATCAAGATCCCCCAATTCATCCACGGCGGATTGGGCCTCTTTTAGGCGCGTTCGTGCGCCCAAGGCATCTTCTTCGTGGCGGCGCACGGCAAGGCCCATGTTCTCAAGCTTGCCTTCGGCAAGGTTGCGATCAGCCTCGGCGCGCGACAGGGCGCGGC
>DDMF01000116.1:42536-43075 GCA_002340515.1 Rhodobacteraceae bacterium UBA2553
CGCGCGTCGCGGGCGCGTTTGTCGGCCTCTGCGGCATCTGTCAGCATGGTTTTCAGGGTCTCATGAGCGGCGCGCGCCCCTTCTGCACGGGCGGACGCTTCTTCGAGATCCTGCTTTAACCTTTGTAAACGGTTGAGTTGTTCCAGACGCAGGGCGGCGGTCGAGGGCTGATCCTCGGCGCCCGCTTTAAACCCATCCCAACGCCACAAATCCCCCTCAAGCGACACCAGACGTTGTCCGGGTTTAAGGTCGGCCATCAGGCGGTGTGCGTCTTCTGGTTCACACAGGCCAACCTGACCGATGCGGCGGGCCAAAACCGGGGGCACGGTCACGTAATTGGCAAGGGATTTGACGCCCTCGGGCAAGACCTGCGGTTGGGCATAGGCGGGCAGTTCGGACCAGCCAGAGGGCGCATCGGCCCCGACCTCTGGCGCGCGCAAATCATCCGCCAGCGCAGCGCCCAATGCCTTTTCATACCCGGATTGAACGCGTAGCTGATCAAGCACTTGCGCGCCTTCGGCGGCGTCGCGTTCGACCAG
>DDMF01000042.1:0-6992 GCA_002340515.1 Rhodobacteraceae bacterium UBA2553
TTGATCAAAGCCAGCGGCGCGCTGCCCGGAGATTTCACCGTCTAAAGCAACACATCCAACGCCGCGATCAGTTGCAACTGCATCTCTTTGGGCAATGGCGCGAGCAGTTTTGCGTTCACCCGCTGGACCACTTTGAACAACTCAGGCATCAGCGCGCGCCCCGTCTCGGTCAAAAACACGCGGTAAGCCCGACGCGAGTGGGCATCAGGTCGGCGCTCGACCAATTTCAACGCTTCTAAATGGTCCAATGCGCGGGTGATGGCGTAATTTGGCATCGAAACCCCGTCGCCCAATTGGGTCTGGGTGATGTTTTCATGCTCCGCCAGGCGCATCAGCAGCACAAAATGATCCAGCTTAAGCTGTTCTTCGGCCAGCTCGCGGGTCATTTCCCGGCTAAGACGGCCAGAGATTTGCTGGATTTTCCATCCCACGCTGTTTTCGCGTATCGTTTTGGCCTGCTCGGCAAGCGGTATTTTCTGATCCATATCAGCTTTTTAAAACGCAACATTTGCAAATGCAACGTATTGCTTGATTTAGTTGCATTTGCAAATATAGTGATCGCAAATGATGGAGAATACTATGAAACGATATCACCCTTTCCTTGTCGCCCTGCATTGGATCTTGGCCGCGCTTGTGGTTGGCGGGCTAATCATGGGCGGTCAGGTGTTGGCAAAACTGCCAAATGACTCCGCCGACAAACTGTTTAGCCTGCGCATGCATATGAGTGTTGGTATGGTGATTGGTGTTTTGATGTTGGTGCGCCTTGTGACCCGCCTAAGAACACGGCACCCTGCGCCTGCGGATACTGGGAACGCCCTCTTGAACCTTGGGGGACGCGTGGCACATTGGGCACTTTATGCGCTGGTGCTGTTAATGGTCGGTAGCGGCATTGGCATTTCTCTTTCGGCGGGATTGCCGGACATCGTCTTTGGTGACTCAGGCGCGCCCTTGCCTGCTGATTTCAGCGTATTCCCCCCACGCGTGGCCCATGGCATCCTGTCAAAACTGCTGGCATTGACCATTTTGGCACATGTGGCGGGTTGGCTTTATCACCAATATGTCCTGAAAGATGGCCTCTTTGGTCGCATGTGGTTTGGAAAGCGCGACTGATGCGTCGGTTTGTTGAGTTTCTAAACCACAGCTAGGCCAGCGCGCTATAAGACCATATTTAACAGGCGCATCAAGATGTGCCGCATTTAGGGCAGCCATTTTCTTGCTGCCCGTTTTTGTTTGTTTTCAATCGCTTATGAAATAAATGTAAAAAACATTCACATACACCCTTGCAGTTCAGACCCCAAACGCCCAAATGCTAAGATGTGAAAGGCATTCACATTAACAGACACAACGGAGAACCATCATGACCACCGCCGCCCACACGCAAATGTCAAACACCCCTCAGGGCTGGCTGTCGCGCGCAGAAAGCTGGTTGGACCAACGAGGCAAAGGCGCCTGGATCGCTGCCATGGTTGTGTCCTTCATCTTTGTCTGGCCGATCGGCCTTGCCCTTCTTGCCTATATGATCTGGAGCAAACGCATGTTTTCGAAATCTTGTTCACGTCACAATCAGAGCGGCTTTACCGGTGATCAGCATTATGCTCGCCGCCACGGCTTTCGCAGCTCAGGCAACACGGCATTTGATTCCTATAAAGCCGAAACCCTGCGCCGCTTGATGAGCGAGCAAGACGCGTTTGAGGCCTTCCTTGAACGTCTGCGCGCCGCCAAGGACAAGTCAGAGTTTGACCAATTCATGGATGATCGCGCCGAGGCTGCCAGCCAATCCCGTGTTGACCAAGATGATATGGACGACGCGATGGATGATGGCGAACTGCTTGACGAGCCCAAAAAATCGGACAAGTAAGCCCTGCCTCCCCGCCCCACTGGTGTCTCGCCAGTGGGGTAATTCCCAACAAACCTGACGATGAGACCTAAGCCAATGTCGACCACCGATGATGCCCTTTGGGGGCTACCTGACCCAGAGACCCAGCCCGAGTTTTACGATCACGTTGCGATGAAACGTGCGTTTGCTTGGATGATCGACGCCGGGTTGATCTTTGCATTGACCCTGCTGATTGCGCTCCTGACCTTTGGAATAGGTTTCTTTGTCTTTGTGCCATTGTGGCTGGTCATGGATTTTCTGTATCGTATGATCAGCGTCAGCAACCGATCAGCAACACCGGGCATGCGCCTGATGGCAATTGAATTGCGCACTGGTCGCGGCGAACGCTTTGACGTCCCAACCGCCTTTTTCCACGTCACGGGCTATTACATCACGATGATGACCGTTATTTTACAGGTCTTGTCGATTGCGATGCTGTTCAGTACGGCCCGGCGTCAGGGCCTGACAGATATGTTCCTTGGAACCTCGGCAATCAACCGATTTGCCAAAAGCTGACCCCACGGGGTCAGCACCTCCCACAGCATTTCCAGCTGGCGTTTACCCTTTTTATCTAAGGGGCTTGAAGGAGGAGGGTCTGAAGCGTTACCTTTTTGGAAACCATGATCAACATCGGATCCTTATGCGCCATTCATTGCCTCTTGCCCCGCAGTTTTACGTGACGGCTCCACAGACCTGTCCTTATCTGGACGACAGGCAAGAGCGCAAACTGTTCACAGCGCTGCAAGGCGAACATGCAAATAAGCTGAATGACACACTTTCCAAACAAGGGTTCCGTCGGTCGCAAAACGTGCTTTACCGACCGTCATGTGCGGAATGCAACGCCTGTATGTCCGCGCGGATCCGGGTGGCGGATTTCACACCCACCAAAAGCCAAAAGCGCACCAGTAAGAAAAACGACTTTCTGAACCGTCGCGCCCGCGCCCCTTGGGCCACAGAAGATCAGTTTGACCTGTTCCGCACCTATCTTGATAGCCGCCACGCAGATGGTGGCATGGCGGATATGGATGTGTTTGAATTTGCGGCGATGATCGAAGAAACCCCAATCAAAACGCGTGTCATCGAATATCGCCCCACAAGTGGAGAGGAAAAAGGCGAACTGACAGCAGTTTGCCTGACCGATGTGCTCGATGACGGGTTATCGATGGTCTATTCCTTTTATGACCCTGCCCGGCGCGATCTTTCACTTGGCACCCATATGATCCTCGACCACATTGATCTGGCCCGCGAAGTTGGGCTGCCTTACGTCTATCTTGGCTATTGGGTGCCCGGCAGCCCGAAGATGGATTACAAAGCCAAATTCGCAGCCCTTGAAATTTATAAAAATGGCGAATGGGTGGACCTGGGGCATGTGCAAGACCACGAAGGTGACATGCACCCCCTGTCGACCGATCCGATAGCAGAACAGGTTGCAGGTATTGCCCTGCCCGATCTGGGGGCGATTGACAGCTAAGCCCCCATCGCTGACCCTGCCGCTTTTGATCTTTTATCACATCCTTTTCAGTCCCGAGCGCTTTGCCAATGCCGTGGCAATTGATTTTGTGCTGCACCTGTACAAACCCTCGCCCGAGAATTCATTTAATTTCGAATTGATGGCGAGAAACGTAATAAAAGTACAAAAATTCACCCCCTGCGACACTTTATTCCCTCATTTCGCGGTTGACGCCCCGCGCCCCCGCTCATAATGTCGCCAACGAAGTCAATAAAGCCTCAAGGGCTCACAGAGATGCAAAGCCTTCTCGTCGTCATTGGAAAATCGCGCATGGGCCGGTAACGGAACCTGAATAAAACCCATGCGCCCCCGACAGTCTCGGGGGCTTTTTTTTACACTTCACAAATGTATGCGTGCAGACGGAGAGCAAGATGACACGTCAAATGACCGGAGCGAAAATGGTAGTTCAAGCCCTGAAGGATCAGGGAGTGGACACAGTCTTTGGCTATCCGGGGGGCGCCGTCCTACCGATTTACGACGAGATTTTTCAGCAAAATGACATTCGCCACATTCTGGTGCGTCATGAACAAGGGGCTGTGCATGCCGCCGAAGGTTATGCGCGCTCAACTGGAAAGCCTGGTGTTGTGCTGGTGACCTCTGGTCCCGGCGCCACCAATGCGGTGACCGGCCTGACCGATGCGCTTTTGGACAGTATCCCGATTGTGGTTCTGACCGGCCAGGTTCCGACCTTCATGATCGGCACTGATGGCTTTCAAGAAGCGGACACCGTTGGCATCACCCGCCCCTGCACCAAACATAACTGGCTGGTGAAAGAAACCGACAAGCTGGCCGATGTGATCCATCAGGCCTTCCATGTGGCCACGTCCGGTCGCCCGGGGCCAACCCTGGTCGACATCCCAAAAGACGTACAATTTGCACGCGGCGCCTATACCCCCCCCGCAAAAGCAAGCGTTGCCCATTACCAGCCCACCCTACGCGGCGACAAAGATATGATCACCGAGTTGGTGGCCGCAATGGAAACCGCCAAACGCCCGGTGTTTTACACCGGCGGCGGCGTGATCAATTCCGGCAATGGCGCCTGTCAGCTGTTGCGCGAATTGGTTGAGGCCACGGGCTTTCCCATCACCTCAACCTTGATGGGCCTTGGTGCCTATCCCGCGTCCGGCGACAAATGGTTGGGGATGTTGGGGATGCATGGCCTTTATGAGGCCAATATGGCGATGCATGGTTGCGACCTGATGATCAATATTGGTGCGCGCTTTGACGACCGGATCACCGGGCGGCTGGATGCGTTCAGCCCCGGATCGAAAAAGGCACATATCGACATTGACCCTAGCTCGATCAACAAAGTGATCCATGTGGATATGCCAATCATCGGCGATGTTGGGCATGTGCTTGAGGATCTGTTGAAGATCTGGAAAGCTCGTGGCCGCAAGACCAACAAAGAATCCGTGTCGCAATGGTGGGAAAAAATCTCTGGTTGGCGCGACCGTAAATGTCTGAGTTACAAGGCGAACAACGAGATCATTCAACCGCAATTTGCGCTGGAACGTCTTGAGGCGCTGACCAAGGACAAAGACCGCTATGTGGCCACCGAAGTGGGCCAACATCAGATGTGGGCGGCGCAATTCTTGGGCTTTGAAGATCCAAATCGCTGGCTGACCTCAGGCGGCTTGGGCACCATGGGCTATGGCCTTCCGGCCACCGTGGGCGCACAAGTGGCCCACCCCGACAGTCTTGTGATCAACGTCGCGGGTGATGCATCCTGGTTGATGAACATGCAGGAAATGGGCACCGCCGTACAATTCCGCCTGCCGATCAAACAGTTCATCCTGAACAACGAACGTCTGGGCATGGTGCGCCAGTGGCAAGAGCTGTTGCACGGCGAACGCTACAGCCACAGCTGGTCCGAAAGCCTGCCTGATTTCGTGAAATTGGCCGAGGCGTTTGGTTGCAAAGGCCGTCAGGTCCGCGATCCCGCCGAATTGGACGACGCCATTCAGGAAATGCTCGATTACGATGGACCGTTCATTCTGGATGTCTTGGTGGAGAAACACGCCAACTGCTTCCCGATGATCCCATCGGGCGCGCCTCATAATGACATGTTGATGGGCGAGGCGGATACACAAGGCGTGATCGGCTCTGCCGGCGCAACTTTGGTTTAAGGAGGGTTATGAAATGTCTGCTCTAAATATCAAAAAAGGCTCCTCCCGCAAATCAGCTTATGATCTGCGCGACCCCAATTCTGACGTGATCGAACGTCACACATTGGCCTGTGTGGTCGACAACGAAGCCGGGGTTCTGGCCCGTGTCATTGGCCTCTTTGCCGGGCGCGGTTATAACATCGAAAGCCTGACCGTGGCAGAGGTGGATCACCTTGGCCACCTGTCGCGGATCACCATTGTGACGACGGGAACACCTGCGGTGATTGAACAGATCAAAGCACAGCTGGGTCGGATTGTTCCTGTGCATGAGGTTCATGACCTGACTGTTGAAGGCCCCACCGTTGAACGGGAACTGGCCTTGTTCAAAGTGGAAGGCGGCGGTGAAAAGCGCGTTGAAGCCCTGCGTCTGGCGGATATTTTCCGCGCCAATGTCGTGGATTCAACGCTTGGAAGCTTTGTGTTTGAAATCACCGGGACAACCGAGAAAATCTCGGCTTTTGCCGAATTGATGCGCCCGCTTGGATTAAAAGAAGTGGCGCGAACTGGCGTCGCAGCCTTGTCGCGCGGTGACGTTTAACACCCAGAAAAGCGCAGCTTCGATCACGGGGCTGCGCTTTTTATGCCGCGCATATGGGGATCTCTCCCCTCTTACGCCACAACATTAAGATGGCGTGTCTCTTGCAGGTCATTTGACGCATCATGAAGGTCAGTGACCAGCAATTTGTGCGGATCAACATCGCCAGCCCCTCGATGGCAACTGGTCACGCGCGTGATCTCGCGCATTGGGCCTTCATTTTCCGTGTGAAAGACAATTTGATCGCCAGACTCAAACCCATCGATACCTGTTAAAATTTCTGTATTGCCGGTGATGCACGCCAATGGCCCTTGATCTTCACACCACACCAGCCCCAGCTGCTTGTCAGATTTATACCAAAGCACAATACCGTTCATGGTTTACTCCATCCTTACGGGAATAATTCTATTCACAGGTGCAACGCGCATCCAGCGGATAAATGGCCCAGACCTGTGCGCAATTGGCGTCATTCTTGCCAAAATTGACGCGCTTAAGCGTCACCTGCCTTACGATATCACATTTCATCCTTCCGACCTTACGCTAGGTCAAGTTTTGGAAAAAAACTCCACCAGCACAACCCAAAATAGTGACCACGCAAAATAAAACGGCACCGCCTATACCGCCACCAAAGCAGTGCCACAAAAAGAAAGGGTGCCCGAAGGCACCCAGTTTCGCTGATAAGGCTCGTCATTGTACCGCTCAGATTTGTTGCCTGCGGCCTTATCCACGTCAGGGGCGAGCGCACCCGCCCCGTGTTAAGGTGAGGGGGCAAACCGCCCCACCTTATCTCTGCGACGCCCGCCCCTTGGGACAGAAAGCTGGCACCGCAAACTGTTTTACCTTTTTAGCTACACCCAGAGGTGCCCCCACAAGTGTTGCATTTCATGCAGGTGCCATTGCGCACCA
>DDMF01000042.1:7043-18558 GCA_002340515.1 Rhodobacteraceae bacterium UBA2553
GACAGGCCCAGTGGTGACTGCGGTTTCAGAAACCGTCACAGTCGCCGTCGCCGTTTCAGGCACCAATGTATTCAGCGCACCCACCGGATCTGTCCCCGTCAAAGAGCCATGGTCCTGCCCACCCTGCAATACAAACAACTCCTGCGGCATCCGCTTGCGAAGATACCCGGTGGAGCTGATTTGTTTCAGAACTTCCAACGACTTAGAGGCGGCGCTTTCACTCATTTCTTTGACGTTTGACACGCCTTCTTCTTCGCCGCGCCCCAGATCATCAAAGCTGGCACCGGTTGGTTTCACATGCGCCAGATCGGTCCGGTCCAGATAAGACACCGCCAGTTCGCGGAAGATGTAATCCAGAATAGACGTCGCATTTTTAATCGAGTCATTGCCTTGCACCATGCCCGCGGGCTCAAATTTGGTGAAGGTGAACGCATCAACAAATTCCTCAAGCGGCACGCCATATTGCAGACCAACCGACACGGCGATGGCAAAGTTGTTCATCATCGCCCGGAACCCAGCACCCTCTTTGTGCATGTCGATGAAGATCTCGCCGAGATTGCCGTCTTCATATTCACCGGTGCGCAGGTAAACTTTGTGCCCGCCAACGATAGATTTTTGGGTGTATCCCTTACGGCGACCGGGCAGTTTTTCACGCCCACGCGCAACCTCTTTGATCACCACTTTCTCGATGATCTTTTCGGCCAAAGTGATTGCTTTGTCATGTGGCGTGCCAGAGGCGAGGATTTCTTCCGCCTCTTCATCATCTTCCACAAGGGACGCAGCCAAAGGTTGCGACAGTTTTGAACCGTCACGATAAAGCGCATTTGCCTTGATGCCCAAAGACCAGCTCAGCTCATATGCGCTCTGGCAATCTTCGATCGTCGCGTCATTTGGCATGTTGATGGTTTTGGAAATCGCGCCTGAAATGAACGACTGCGCTGCGGCCATCATATAGATATGGCTGTCAACACTCAGGAAACGCTTACCTTTTTTGCCACACGGGTTGGCGCAATCAAAGATCTCATAGTGCTTTTCCTTCAGATGTGGCGCGCCTTCCAGCGTCATCGTTCCGCACACATGGTCATTCGCCGCCTCAATATCCTGACGGGTAAAGCCAAGATGCGCGAGCAGGCTAAAGCCCGGATCGTTCAGCTTTTCCTGCGGAATGCCCAACACATTGGTGCAGAACTCTTCGCCCAGGGTCCATTGATTGAACACAAACCGAATATCAAAAGCCGAGGGCAATGCCGCCTCGATCTTGGCAATCTCGTTCTGCCCAAACCCATGCCCGATCAGTGTGGTGTGGTTGATGCCCGGCGCATTGCCGATGGTGCCATGACCCACCGCATAACCGATAATCTCTTCGATCTGGGCCGAGCTATAGCCCAAAGTCTCAAGCGCGGATGGCACCGAGCGGTTGATGATTTTGAAATAGCCACCACCAGCGAGCTTTTTGAATTTCACCAGCGCAAAATCGGGTTCAATCCCGGTCGTGTCACAATCCATCACCAGACCAATGGTGCCGGTTGGGGCAATCACAGACACCTGAGCATTGCGAAAGCCGTGCTTTTCACCAAGCAGCATCGCCTCGTCCCAAGCGCCCATCGCCAGATCCACCAGCTTGGCATCGGGACAGTTGGCGTGATCCAAAGCAACCGGTTTTATATCAAGCTTTTCATAGCCTTCTGTGGCGCCATAAGCCGCTGTGCGATGATTGCGGATGACCTTAAGCATATGTTCTTCGTTGCGTTTAAACCCGTCAAACGCGCCCAGCTCACCAGCCATTTCAGCCGAGGTCGCATAGGCCACACCGGTCATGATCGCGGTCAGCGCCCCACACAGGGCACGCCCCTCGTCGCTGTCATAACCATACCCCATGTTCATCAAAAGTCC
The DNA here is from genome assembly GCA_002340515.1 of Rhodobacteraceae bacterium UBA2553. GTDB lineage: Bacteria > Pseudomonadota > Alphaproteobacteria > Rhodobacterales > Rhodobacteraceae > Aliiroseovarius. Next base: position 8,937 of record DDMF01000042.1, read on the forward strand.
GCCAATATTGGCGTATCCCAGACCCAAGGTACGGAAGTCATAAGACAGTTGTGCGATTTCCTTCGACGGGAATTGCGCCATCATCACCGAAATCTCAAGCGTCACGGTCCACAGGCGTGTAGCGTGCATGTAATCTTCGGCCTGAAATTCCCCATCCTTCAGGAAGGTCAGCAGGTTCATCGACGCCAGGTTACAGGCCGTATCATCCAGGAACATGTATTCCGAACACGGGTTCGACCCACGGATCGCGCCATCTTCTGGGCAGGTGTGCCAGGCGTTCACAGTGTCATGATATTGGATGCCCGGATCGGCACAGGCCCAAGCGGCGTGTCCGATTTGATCCCACAGATCGCGGGCTTTGATGGTCTTGGCGACGGAGCCATCGGTGCGACGGATCAGCTCCCAATCCGCATCGTCCTCTACGGCCTTCAAATAGGCATCGGTCACGCGTACTGAGTTGTTTGAGTTTTGCCCGGAGACGGTCGCATATGCCTCTGAATCCCAGTCCGTATCATAGGTTGGAAACTCAATCGCGCCATAACCCTGCTTAGCATAATCCAACACACGCTTCACGTAAGCCTCTGGAATGGCCACTTTCTTGGCGGCCCGAATTGCACTTTTCAAACCTTCGTTGGTTTTCGGGTCAAAGGCGTCGCCTTCTGCTCCGTCCCAAGCGCGGATCGCAGCAAACAGCTCATTCAGATGTGCTTCGTGCATCTTGGAGCCCGCGACAAGCGAGGCCACTTTCTGCTCTTCTTTGACTTTCCAATTGATGTATTCTTCGACATCCGGGTGGTCCGCATCGACAATCACCATCTTGGCCGCACGCCGCGTGGTGCCACCAGATTTAATCGCGCCCGCCGCCCGGTCGCCGATTTTCAAGAACCCCATCAAGCCAGAGGATTTACCGCCGCCAGACAGTTTCTCATCCGCCGCACGAAGGCTGGAGAAGTTGGTGCCGGTGCCGGATCCATATTTAAACAGGCGCGCTTCGCGCACCCAAAGATCCATAATGCCACCGTCGCCCACCAGATCGTCGCCGACCGATTGGATGAAACAAGCGTGGGGCTGAGGATGTTCATAAGCCGATGCAGATTTGGTCAGCTTTTTGGTTTTGTGGTCGACGTAATAATGGCCTTGGCTTGGCCCATCGATACCATACGCCCAATGCAAGCCGGTGTTGAACCACTGCGGGCTGTTAGGGGCCGCGCGTTGGCTGGCCAACATGTGACGCATTTCGTCGTAATAGGCGCTGGCGTCTTCCTCGGTTGAAAAATAGCCACCTTTCCAACCCCAATAGGCCCATGCGCCCGCCAAACGGTCAAACACTTGCTTGGCTGAGGTTTCCCCGCCAAAGCGGTCCTCTTCCGGCAGCTTCGCAAGCGCCTTTTCATCAGGAACAGAACGCCACAGAAATTCTGGCACGTCTTTTTCTTTGACCCGCTTCATCGCGGCCGGCACGCCCGCTTTGCGGAAATATTTCTGGGCGATCACATCCGAGGCGACCTGACTCCAGCTGGAGGGCACTTCACATTCGTCCAGCTTGAACACGATGGTCCCGTCCGGGTTCCGAATCTCTGACGACGTGTGGATAAAGTCCAAATCTGCGTAGGCGCCTGCCCCGGCCTGTGTGAATTTGCGCTCGATCTTCATTGTGCCCGATCCATCCTCATATTTATTCGGCAGATCCTGAACGAACCCAACCTGTCCCAAAATTCATGCATGATCCAATATCGTCTCGGGACAGCACACAACTCTCCGGTGGCCACGACAAAAGTCGTCCGGCTGAGACCCAAAAAGGGGTAACAAAGTGCTGTGCTCTCCCGCGTGACCTTTCCCACTATATGTAGTGGTCACCATGATCAGCACCCACAAACTGGCGTATCGACCCACAATCGGTCAACGCATTTTTCCAATCTATCCACAACTCTTTTTCGTTGACCTGATCCAAGGAGTTTGCGCGGGGCGATTAACCAATTGATTCCATAAAGTACCACCTATGCGTGTAGCCTTATTTTACTAGCATCTCGGCAGACTTACGCCAAAACCCTAACAAAAAAGGTGAAAGTCGGCATGTAAGATGTGCAGACAGCTCGGCTGTGGACAACATTGTGTATGAATGGGGTTTGTGACCCTCAGAACACGTTCACACAGATTAACATCTGTTCATTGTCTGGCCACGCGCAGAGAATCTCTGATCAAAAGATTTAGCTACACAATATCTTGGGGCTGATCACTCTGCTCAACGCGCAATTTGAGATCGCGCACGAGCGACAAAACCAGCCATCCCAAAAGGACCAAACCAGCCCGTCGCAAACGGTGAAAATCGGCTATAAAAGTGGAAGATGGTCGGGACGGCAAGATTCGAACTTGCGACCTACGGTACCCAAAACCGTCGCGCTACCAGGCTGCGCTACGCCCCGACTGGAGAGACTGATAACGATGTCTTTCGGGAGAGGAAACCCCAAAATGCACCTGAAATGCGATTTCCGGCAGGAAAAAAGAGGGGTTAATTCTCTTCACACGGCCAGAGCGCCACACGTTGCTTGATAAATGGCGATTTCAGCTCGCTTCCGACGGTGATTCCAATCTTTTCGGCCAAGCCACCGTTCAATTCGAGCACGTAACGCACCCCTTTTCCGCCACTCACCGGCGTCAAATCACCGGGTTGCGCGCTTTTATGTATAAAGGAGACCCGCCCGTCCGTGGTCAGAAACAACATGTCCAAAGGAATCAGAGTGTTCTTCATCCAGAATGCCGGTTCATGGGCAAATGGGTAGACAAACAACATCCCCTGTCCCAAGGGCATTTCGGTTCGCCCCATCAGACCTTTGGCACGCTCTCGATGGGTTTGGGCCACTTCAACGGTAAAGCCAGCCTGCCCCCAAGCCCCGCGCAGATCCACGCGATCATCCCGACACGCCGCATGGGCTGTGGTGATCGGAAAACCGATCAGCACGGACAGAATCGAGCAAAAGGCAGCGTATTTGAAGACCTGCATCACGAGACCTCTTTATCGCAAAAGCCCGGTAGGATGGCAGAAAGTCCGGTGGGGTTTCCTCAGCGGCCATCCTGCGCGACCTAACCGTGTATTACCTGACTGCGTTAACTGCACTATCCCAGGCAGACACAACCAATGCCAGCTTGCCACGTTTACCTTGGATTGTGCTCAGGCAAATTGCCTCGCCGGGCTGAAGATCCGCCAAGCCAGAGCGGCGCAGCACCTCGATGTGAATGAACACATCCTCATCAGAGCCAAAGATATTGGCAAAACCAAAGCCCTTACCTTTGTCGAACCATTTCACCCTTGCCGGCACAACCGGGCCTGCATTTGCCAAATCGAACTCTTCGGATTGTTCTTCGGCAAGGCCTAAAATTTCGGTGGTTTCGGGTGGTGTAATGGCACGCACAGTAACAGCCTGCCGTCCACGCTGGGTGTCCTGCACCTCAATTTCAATGCCTGCCCCATCCGCAACCGAGCTTTGGCCGAAATTCCGCAACACATTGGCATGAAGCAGGATATCTGCGCCACCTTCATCCGCGATTACAAAGCCAAATCCCTTGGTGGGATCAAACCATTTTACATGTCCGTGCAGAATCGTGGTGTCCTGCGCCTCAGACTCTAACGTCATCTGGTCACCCTATAAGTTCACATCCCCACATATAGTAGTGAAACAAATGAGGCGGCCTCGCAAGCCAAAACTACCTGTACTTTTAGTCAGGTCCATCAGGTTACCCCCTCAGGACAAACGCAAATTTAGCATGTATTTATGGGCTAAGGCGGGCAACGTCCCAATCCGCATCACACGCATTACGAACCCAGCGAAACCGGTCATGCAACCTAAAGGCCCCATCGGCCCAAAACTCGATTTCGGTGGGATGGATCCGGTATCCCCCCCAAAAAACCGGGCGCGACGGAGATGTTCCATGAGCAGCCGTCACGCGCGCCACATCGGCCATCAGACTGTTACGGGACTTCAGCGGTTGACTTTGATGTGACGCCCAGGCGCCTAAACGGCTTTTGAGCGAACGAGACTGATAATAGGCATCCGCCTGCGCGCCCTCTTCTCGTGTCACGGTCCCACGCACGCGGATTTGGCGGCGCAGAGATTTCCAATGCATCACAAAAGCGGCTTTGCCGGCGTGATCAATTTCTTGCGCCTTGGCAGAGCCATAATTGGTGTAAAAGACAAAGGCGTCGTCTTCGATGTCTTTCAAAAGCACCATGCGCGCATTTGGCATCCCGTCTTTGTCGACCGTGGACAGGGCAATGGCATTGGGGTCATTAGGCTCAACCGCTTCTGCCTCGGCCAGCCAGCGGCGTGCCAACACAAAAGGATCGTCGCCTGCAAAAATTCCACCACGTTCCGACATATCAGTCCTCTCGGTTTTGTAACCTCTGCTACAATACTTCACCTTTTGGGCGCTTATGTTGCACCGACTTGCCGATTGCTCCAGTTTAAACAGCGAGGCTTGTGGAAGCTGGGGCAATCGCATAAACGGGCTTAAACCAAAATAGTGGGACGGGGAACAGAGAATGTCGACCGGTTTGATGAACGGAAAACGCGGCCTGATTATGGGGCTCGCAAATGACAAATCTATCGCATGGGGCATTGCAAAAGCCTGTGCAGAACAAGGCGCGGAACTTGCGTTTTCGTATCAGGGTGATGCGCTGAAAAAGCGGGTGGATCCGCTGGCGGCGCAGCTTGGCTCTGATATTGTAGAGCCTTGCGACGTATCGAATGAAGCATCAGTTGACGCGCTTTTCGCAACACTTGAAGCCAAGTGGGGAAAACTTGACTTCGTCGTGCATGCCATTGGTTTTTCAGATAAAAACGAACTTCGTGGTCGGTATGTTGACACCAGCCCGGAAAATTTCCGCCTGACGATGGACATCTCGGTCTACAGCTTTACCGCTGTTGCGCGCCGGGCGGCGGCCATGATGCCGGATGGCGGTTCACTGTTGACGCTGACCTATTACGGCGCTGAACAAGTGATGCCACATTACAATGTGATGGGTGTCGCCAAAGCCGCGCTCGAAGCATCTGTGCGTTACATGGCCGAAGATCTTGGCAAAGACGGCATCCGCGTGAACTCCATTTCCGCCGGTCCGATTAAGACACTGGCCGCGTCGGGCATTGGTGACTTCCGCTATATCCTGAAATGGAACGAGCTGAATTCGCCGCTTCGTCGCAATGTCACCATCCAAGATGTCGGCAATTCCGCGCTGTATCTGCTGTCGGATCTGGGGTCCGGCGTCACAGGTGAAACCCACCACGTTGATGCGGGGTATCATGTGGTTGGTATGAAGGCGGTTGATGCGCCTGATATCGATGTAGCAACCGGGAGAAAGTAAATGAGCGACCACCGCCTGCCCCACGAAAAAGGCTTCCACATCAGTTGGGATCAAATCCACCGTGACAGCCGCGCGCTTGCGTGGCGGTTGGATGGCCAAGGCCCCGATGATGGCGCCTGGCGCGCGGTTGTTGCGATCACCCGTGGCGGCATGGCACCTGCGATGATCGTCAGCCGCGAGCTGGACATTCGCACGGTGGATACGATCAGCGTGAAATCCTATCACGCAGGCGGCGGCAAAGCCGACAAACAGCGCGACGCGGAGGTTCTTAAATCCCCCGACGCGGAACTGATGGGCGACGGTACGGGTATCCTCATCGTTGATGATCTGGTCGATAGCGGCAAAACACTTGAACTTGTGCGCGAACTCTACCCAAACGCCCATTTCGCCACGGTGTATGCCAAGCCAAAAGGGCGTCCTATGGTGGATACCTTCATCACAGAGGTCAGCCAGGACACTTGGATCTTCTTCCCATGGGATATGGCGCTGCAATATGTGGAACCCTATCGCGGCAAAGACTGATCCCTCCCGCACCATCACCGCGTAAATCTCTGATATAAAACACAAAAGCCCGGCCAAATGGACCGGGCTTTTTCATGTTCTTAAGCGCTTCGCAATGAACCTTATTCAGCACTGTCCGCATCTGCCGGCGCGGCCTTTTCTTCAGGCTGCGCAACGGGGGGCTGCTCAACGGGAGCAGCCTCTGCTGGCGCAACCTCAGCCTTACGTGGCTTGCGGGCGCGCGGCGCACGTTTCTTGGGTTTACTCTCGGGGGTTTCCACCAAACCGCTATCCGCCTCGCCCATCACATCAGGTTGCTCAGAGGAAACGTCCGGCACCGAAGCCTCAACGGGCGCATCAACAACATCGGGTTGCTTACGCTCGCGCTCATCTCTTTCACGCTGCTGCTGTTGCTGCTGCTGACGGTCGCGGTTTTGCTGTTCCGCCTGCAAACGCCGCGCTTCGACTTCGCGCTGTGCCTCACCTAACAGGCGTGTGTAATGCTCGGAATGCTGCTGAAAGTTCTCAGCCGCCACGCGGTCATTGGACAAAAAGGCATCTCGCGCAAGCTGGGTATATTTTTCAATGATTTGCTGAGGGGTGCCGCGCACTTTTCCCTCTGGACCCGAGCTGTCAAACACCCGGTTGATAATATTTCCCGGATTGTTGTTATTCGTATTCCGGTTACGGTTCGATTTGTTACGCGAACGGGACTTCGTTGATCTCATAAGCTTTTGCTTCCAGCCTTGGCTTGTGCCTTTGGCCCAAAGGGGGCCTGACGTTTTTGATCGAACGGGGCGCTGGCGCGCATCCTGCGGTCCGATTTTTGGGCTTAATATCGGCGTTTGTCCCAAGGGACAGTTGCGGCCGACTTCTCTTTCGTAACCATCAGCACAGAATGAAACAAGCCCAAATTGCGCAACATACAGGGATATTTGCGGAAATCTGCCTGAATCGGAGGTATTTGGCGCGAAGTCAGCGAATAGTGTTATGTAAATTCGCCGCAAACGATACGGTCACGGCCATCCATATCCTGCCCCACCCGAACCATGACGAACCCAGCCGCACGAAACATCTCAGCCACGGCTGGGCCTTGGCTGCGGCCAATTTCAACAACCAACCGTCCGCTTGTGTTCAGGTGATCGGGTGCTTGGCGCGTGAGAATACGGTAAGGCTCTAACCCGTCCCCACCCGGCGTAAGCGCAAGATGGGGTTCCCACTGCACGACATCTTGCGACAGGCCCGCCATTTCATCCGCCGCAATATATGGCGGGTTTGATACGATCAGATCAAAACGCCCCTGCACAGGTCCAAACCAACTGCCCGATACAAACTCAGCGCGCGCTTCAAGGTCCAATGCAGTTCGGTTTTGCTTGGCAACACTCAACGCCGCGTCTGACAGATCTACGCCTACTCCTGTGGCGTCAATCCGCTCCGCCAGCAACGAAAGCAAAATGCAGCCCGAGCCGGTTCCCAAATCCAAGACCGTTTTATATGGATGTTTAAGCGCCTCGGCCACCAGCTCTTCAGTTTCTGGTCGCGGGTCAAGAACATCACCTGTCACAGTGAAAGACCGGCCATAAAACAAGCGCTTACCAACAATTTGCGCAACGGGCTGGCGTGCAAGACGCGCGGTGATCGCCGCACCAAAAGCCACCTCCTGATCAGCAGTCACTGCGTCAGGTAGAACCAAGGTCAACCGATCCCGCGGAATGCCCAGCACATGGGCCAAAAGCACCCGCGCATCCTGCGCAGCCCCGTCAATGCCACCAGCGGTTAGCTGGCGCACGCCAGACACCAACAGCCCTTGCGCCGTGATCATCCGTCGATCTCAGACAGCTGGGCCGCCTGCGCCTCAGCGGTCAGCGCGTCGATCACCTCGGTCAGGTCGCCCGCGATAATCTGGTCAAGCTTATAGAGCGTAAGGTTGATGCGGTGATCCGTCATACGGCCCTGAGGGAAATTATAGGTGCGAATGCGTTCAGACCGATCCCCTGATCCCACCTGGCTTTTGCGATCGGCGGCGCGTTCATTATCAACCCGCTGGCGTTCAAGGTCATAAAGCCGCGTTTTGAGCACCTGCATCGCAATCTCGCGGTTGCGGTGTTGCGATTTTTCCGAACTGGTGACGACAATCCCTGACGGGATATGGGTGATACGCACCGCAGAATCGGTCGTGTTCACATGCTGTCCCCCCGCGCCCGAACTGCGCATTGTATCGATGCGTAAATCACCGGCATCAATCTGGATATCGACGTCCTCCGCCTCGGGCAACACTGCAACCGTGGCTGCCGACGTGTGAATGCGCCCACCGCTTTCGGTTTCCGGCACGCGCTGAACCCGGTGCACACCGCTTTCATATTTCAGCCGGGCAAAGACGCCGCTGCCTTTTACATGGGCCGTGACCTCTTTCACGCCACCAAGCTCTGACAGGGTTTGCTCCATAATCTCGAACGACCAGCCTTGTGCCTCGGAATAGCGTTGATACATCCGCAAAAGATCGCCAGCAAAAAGGGCTGCCTCATCCCCGCCGGTGCCAGGGCGGATTTCGATCATCGCAGGGCGCGCGTCGGCGGCATCTTTGGGCAAAAGCGCCAGCCGCATCCCCTTTTCCGCTACCGGCAAACGCGCCTTCAGCGTGGGCAGCTCTTCTTCGGCCAACTCCCGCATATCCGGGTCATCCATCATCAGCTCAGCCTCGTCGATATCGGCAATCAGCTGTTTGTAGATCAGGATCTCTTCGACAACGGGCTTAAGCTCGGCATATTCCCGACCGACGGCCGCGATTTCATCGCCCGTCAGCCCTTGCGACATCCGCGCCTCGAGAAATTCGAACCGTTCTGTGATCGCGATGAGTTTTTCCATAGGAACCATGAGCGTCGGTCTGTCGCATTGTGAGAATTTGGTCAAGAGCTGGAACTGTGCTAGACTGAATTCATGCGAAATTTCGTCACTCTTTTTGGCCTTTTCGGCATGACGATCGGGACCATCCCGGCCCCGGTTTGGGCCGATGTTGTGGCCCCAGGCGGCAAGGTAATTGATTGTTATTGCACCGACACCCAAGGGTCGCGTGTCGAGTTAGGACAGGAAATCTGTCTCTATGTGGGCGGGCGTGCCTTTATGGCGCTGTGCGACATGAGCTTGAACGTGCCGATTTGGCGCGACACGGGCCGTGGCTGCATGACCTCAGGGCTGGTCGAGAAGCTGCTCGAGCCAGCCATCGACACGGGCGGCGTTGACCCCAAGATCTGATTTTCCAATCACCAGATGCGCATGAATATGCAGCTGCCCATCCTGTTCCCACAACAAGGTGATGTCCGGAAACCCGAAAGCTTTGGACCGGGTGACAAATGCCCGCCCTTTCAAGGTCTCATGCGGTGTGCTGCGCGGGCTCGCCTTGATGATTTCTGTCAATTTGGCCAAGGCATTTTTCGGCAAGTCGGCCAAGGGCAGGACGTATTTCACGCCCCCGTCCAACAGATGTTTTCCCGGTGTGTTGGGCCCTGAAAACCCCGAGAACCGCTCTGACGGCAAGGGTTTCACGCGGGCGAAAATCGCCAACCCAACCACAAGAAAGAGCACAATACCGGCCCCAAGAATAAGAGTTTTCATCCAGCACAACCTTCTAAAATCGAAAGCGTGAGATAGCATGGGAACAGGGATGCCGCGAGCTTTCCCAAAGGTAAGCTCAACGCGCCTAAAGCGTTTCGAATTACACCTGAGACAGGGATCATTCGAAACGCCACCCAACATTTCAGTGTTTCG
>DDMF01000042.1:18585-32006 GCA_002340515.1 Rhodobacteraceae bacterium UBA2553
GGTTTTTCTCGAAACGCTTTAAAAAAGGACAAAACGTCGATAAAACAGCATCACCCCCGGCGCGTAAACGCCCAGAGATTAAGGATTTCCATTGCGATATGTGCGCCCGCAATCGCCGTGGCACCCGTGGTGTCAAAGGGCGGAGACACCTCGACAATATCGCCCCCCACCAGATTGATCCCCGCCAAATCCCGCAGCATGATCGAGGTTTGCGCGGTGTTCAACCCGCCCCAAACGGGCGTGCCCGTGCCAGGCGCAAAAGCCGGATCCAGCGCATCAATATCAAAGGTCAAATAGGTTTGATGATCCCCAAGGATCGCTTTGATCTTTTGCACCACCGCCACCGGCCCCGTTTCATGCACTTCGCGGGCATCAATGATATTCACCCCCAAAGTGTCCGCATTATGGGTCCGAATGCCCACTTGCACCGAGCGTTTGGGATCAATCAGCCCTTCTTTCACGGCCTTGTAAAACATGGTGCCATGGTCCACCCGGCGCATATCATCATCGGGCCAGGTGTCGGTATGGGCATCAAATTGCAACAGGCTAAGCGGGCCGAATTTCTTGGCATATGCGCGCAGGATTGGAAAGGTGATATAGTGATCGCCCCCAAGCGCCAAACTGGCGCAATCCTGGTCCAGGATGCCTGCAATATGCGCCTCAAGCGTTTCTGGAAATTGGCTGATCTGCGCATAATCAAACGCCATATCCCCGTAGTCAGCAATGGCAAACTCGCTCAGCACATCGAAGTCCCAGCCATAGGCCTGATCCGGCGATTGCAGCGTTGATGCCTCACGAATTGCCCGTGGTCCAAGGCGGGTGCCGGGCCGGTTTGTCACGGCCTGATCAAAAGGCACGCCAGTGACCGCAATATCCACATTGTGCAAATCTTTGGTATAGGTGCGGCGCAAAAAGGACGTAATACCACCAAAGGTGTTTTCAAACGACAGACCTTTCAGCCCGGCGCGTGTGATCGCGGTATCAACCTCATTGCTGGCGTCTTCGAGTGCCATGAACCTCTCCCAAATGATTTTCCCTTAGGTAGCATGGATAGTGAGTCGCCGCCACAATATTTGATCAAATATCGAACAATCAGCGCTAACCTGATGTTATAACGGGTTAAGTTTTTCGATCAAACGTGCAAAGAAACTGGCCCCATAGGGGGATGCCTCGTCATTGAAATCATATTCCGGGTGGTGAAGTCCGGCCCCTTCGCCCTGCCCCAAAAACAGATACGCACCGGGGCGTTCCTCGAGCATATAGGCAAAATCCTCCGCCCCCATCTCGCGGCCTGCATCGGCAAACACACGATCTTCGCCCGACAGCTCCTGCGCCACAGCAACCGCTTTGGCGGTCTGGGCGGCATGGTTGATGGTCGACGGATAACCACGTTCATATTTGATCTCAACCGTAACACCAAAACTCGCGGCCTGACCTTGCACGATCTCATGCACGCGACGTTCGACCAGATCGCGGATCTCGGGCGAGAAGCTGCGGATTGTCGCGCCGAACCACACGGTTTCTGGCGTGATATTATCCGCCGTGCCGCCATGGATTTCGGTCACTGACAGCACCAACTCTTCCAGCGGCGGAAGATTGCGCGATACGATGCTTTGCAACGCCTGCACCATCGTGACCATCGCCATGATCGGATCCACACATTCCTGAGGATAGGCCGCGTGCCCCCCCTTGCCAGTCACTTGCACCCGCAACGTGTCCACGGCGGCCATGATCGGGCCGGGCGTCGTGACAAATTCACCAAGCGCATGGCCCGGTGTATTGTGCAGCGCATAGACCTCGGTGATATCAAACCGGTCCATCATACCTTCATCACACATATATTTGGCGCCACCGAAATTCTCTTCCGCCGGTTGGAAGATTAACGCCACCCGCCCCTTGAAATTCCGCGTTTCAGCCAGATACCGCGCCGCGCCCAAAAGCATGGTTGTGTGCCCATCATGGCCACAAGCATGCATTAACCCCGGATTTTGTGAGGCATGTTCCGCCCCGGTCAACTCTTCAATCGGCAGCGCATCCATATCGGCACGCAGGCCAATGGTTGGCCCATCCCCCTGCCCGTTGATGATCGCCACAACGCCCGATATGCCAATCTTCTCGTGGATCTCATCCACTCCGAATTCGCGCAACCGCTCCACCACAAAGCCTGCGGTTTCAAAGCATTCCAGCCCCAGTTCAGGATGCGCATGCATCCAACGACGCCAGGTCTTCATATCTTCGCCAAAATCAGCAATACGGTTGATGACGGGCATGGGACCCTCCTTTAGAGTTTCCGAAAGGGTTCCCCGAAAAAAGGGTCAATTGCAATGTTGAAAAATACCGAACGCAACACGTCGGACCAGATTGTCCATAACCCCAATGGAGGCATGGATCGCCTGCGCGAAATTATGCGGCGGCTGCGCGACCCAAATGGTGGCTGCCCGTGGGATCTTGAACAGGATTTCAACACCATCGCGCCTTATACCATAGAAGAAGCGTATGAAGTGGCCGATGCGATCGAACGCGAAGCTTGGGATGAGTTAAAGGGCGAATTGGGCGACCTGCTGTTTCAATCCGTGTTTCACGCACAAATGGCGGAAGAGCGCGGATTATTCAGTTTTGATGATGTCGCCGATACGATGTCAGACAAAATGGTCACGCGCCACCCACATGTTTTTCGGGATGAATCGGCCGACAAGTCAGCCGAGCAACAGACCCGCGACTGGGAAACAATCAAAGCCACGGAACGCGCCGCCAAGGCGCAAAAGGGCGTGCTTGACGGGGTCGCGATTGGCCTGCCGGCCTTGCTACGCGCAGTCAAACTGCAAAACCGCGCGGCGCGCGTCGGGTTTGATTGGCCCGAAACCACGCAGGTTCTTGAAAAAATTCAGGAAGAAGCGCAGGAATTGGTCGAGGCAAAAGACAGCCTGACCCAAGACGAAGTCCGCGAGGAGTTTGGCGATCTGCTTTTTGTGATGGCCAATCTGGCGCGGCACCTAGACGTGGAACCCGAAGAGGCGCTGCGTCAGGCCAATGCGAAGTTTGAACGGCGTTTTGCAGGGGTTGAACAGCGCCTTGCCAGCATCGGGCGCAGACCAGAAGAATCCACACTTGAAGAAATGGATGCGCTTTGGGACGCCGTGAAGCAGGCGGAGCAGGAAAAAATAGTTACCTGATTTTTTTAATCAGGTATTGACCCGAGTAATTCACTCAGGTTTAAGCGCCTCAAGATTTATCAGGAGATGCGATATGAAACGCACTATCATCGCCGCCACCACGTTGGCCGCAACTCTACCTTCCATCTTGGCCACAACCGCCAGCGCCGACGAAGTGAATGTCTATTCCTATCGCCAGCCCGAGCTGATCCAGCCGCTGATGGACGCCTTCACCGCGGAAACCGGCCATTCGGTCAATGTCGCGTTCCTGCAAAAGGGCATGATTGAACGCCTGCAGGCCGAGGGCAAACGCAGCCCCGCAGACCTGATCCTGACCACCGACATTTCGCGCCTTGCTGGCGTGGTGGATGCGGGTCTGACCCAGCCAGTTCAATCCGATGCGCTTGAGGCCAATATCCCATCGCAATATCGCGACACGGATGATCAATGGTTCGGACTCACCTCGCGTGCGCGTATTGTTTATGCGTCAAAAGACCGTGTGAATGAAGGCGATGTGACCACATACGAAGATCTGGCCGACCCCAAATGGAAGGGCCGCATCTGTACCCGGTCCGGCACCCACGCCTATACGCTGGCCATGGTCGCCGCTTACCTGAAACACCACGGTGCCGAGGCCACCACCACTTGGCTTGAAGGCGTGAAAGCCAACCTCGCACGCAAGCCCCAAGGCAATGACCGCGCACAGGTCAAAGCAATCTGGGCGGGCGAATGCGACATCGCCATCGGCAACACCTATTATATGGGCAAAATGCTCAGCGATGACGAACAAAAAGCTTGGGCAAACAGTGTGAATGTCGTGTTCCCGACCTTCGAAAATTCGGGCACCCATGTGAATGTCTCGGGCATGGCGCTGACCAAATACGCCCCAAACAAAGACGCGGCCATCGCGCTGATGGAATTCCTTGCCTCGCCAAAGGCACAGGAAATCTACGCGGCGACAAACTTCGAGTACCCGATCGCACCCGGCACCCAGGCGGACCCTTTGGTCCAAAGCTGGGGCAGTTTTGTGGCTGACGATCTGAACTTGATGGAAGTGGCCGCGGAACGCCCTGCAGCGCTTAAGCTGATCGAAGAGATCGATTTCGACGGCTGATCTACAGCTGAAACGACACAATAAAAACGCCCGGAGCCATCGCTTCGGGCGTTTCATGTCAAATGGTCACAGGGAGTGTCGCTTTGCTTTATCGCGCTCAGCCAAGGCCAATCGCAACATATTGGTAACCCCTTCCGACATCACGTAAACTCCTGATAACACGTCCTCAATCATGGCAAACTCAGCTTCCTCTGCATCATCCCCCGCAACAGGATCACCGCGTAGATAGCTACAGGACAGGCCCATCAGAACATAGTGAAACACCGGGGGCAAAGCCGCGTTTGTCGCAGGTACAATCACCTCTTGTGTGGCTATCACATCCCCCGCAGTCGCAATCACCCCGGTTTCCTCAAAAAGCTCCCGACAGGCCCCATCCTGCAAGCTTTCCCCATAGTCCAAACGTCCACCCGGAAAGCCCCAAGTGCCAGCATCCGGGTCGTTCTTCCGTTTGACCAGCAGCACATCTTCGCCCCGCAAGACAATCGCCAGCACCGCCAAAACCGGCCGCTGCGGGGGCAGATCCCGGGTCATCACAACATATCTTTGAGGTAAAACCCGGTATAGCTGGCCGCCACTTTGGCAACCTGTTCCGGCGTGCCTTTGGCAACAATCTCACCGCCGCCATCGCCCCCCTCGGGCCCAATATCAATGATATAGTCGGCGGTTTTTACCACATCTAGATTGTGTTCAATCACCACAACAGAATTGCCTTGGTCGACCAACTCATGCAGCACTTCCAACAGCTTACGCACGTCTTCAAAATGCAGACCGGTCGTGGGCTCGTCGAGAATATAAAGGGTGCGTCCGGTGGACCGCTTGCTGAGCTCCTTGGACAGCTTCACCCGCTGCGCCTCGCCGCCCGAAAGCGTCGTCGCTTGCTGACCAACTTTGATATAGCCCAGCCCCACCCGCATCAGCGCGTCCATCTTCTCGCGGATCGTCGGCACCGCCTGGAAAAACGTCTGCGCGTCCTCCACAGTCATATCCAGCACATCCGCGATGGATTTCCCCTTAAAGGTCACCTCCAAAGTTTCGCGATTATAACGCGCGCCGTTACAGGTTTCGCAGGTCACATAAACATCCGGCAAAAAGTGCATTTCAATCTTGATGACACCATCGCCCTGACAGGCCTCACACCGCCCACCTTTGACGTTAAAACTAAACCGCCCCGGTTTATATCCACGCGCCTTCGACTCCGGCAGCCCGGCAAACCACTCGCGGATCGGCGTGAACGCTCCGGTATAGGTCGCGGGGTTTGAGCGTGGTGTGCGACCGATGGGGCGTTGGTCAATGTCGATCACCTTGTCCAGATGCTCCAACCCTTTGATGGTCTCACAGGGTGCCGGCGTCTGACGCGCGCCGTTCAGACGCATCGAGGCAGTTTTGAACAATGTCTCAATTGTCAGGGTCGATTTACCACCGCCCGACACCCCCGTCACACAGACAAATTTGCCCAGCGGAAAATCGGCCGTGACGTTTTTAAGATTGTTCCCCGTGGCCTTTTTCACGGTGATCTTCTTGCCGTTTCCTTTGCGTCGTACCTTCGGCACAGAAATCTCTCGCACACCGGTAAGATATTGACCTGTAATGGAATTTGGGTTGGCTTCAATCTCATCGGGGGTGCCGCGCGCAATGATTTCACCACCATGCACGCCAGCTCCGGGGCCAATGTCCAGCACATAATCCGCCTCGCGGATCGCCTCTTCGTCATGCTCAACAACAATAACCGTATTGCCTTGATCTCGTAGGTTCTTCAGCGTGACCAACAGCCGTCCATTGTCACGTTGATGCAAGCCGATGGACGGTTCATCCAGCACGTAAAGCACCCCTGTCAGCCCCGAACCAATTTGGCTTGCGAGCCTGATCCGCTGGCTTTCTCCGCCTGACAATGTGCCGGAATTACGGCTCAGCGTCAGGTATTCCAACCCCACATTGTTCAAAAACCCAAGCCGCTCGCGGATCTCTTTGATAATCGCTTTGGCGATCTCATTTTTCTGCTTTGTCAGATGGTTTGGCGCATCTTCGATCCAGGCCAAAGCCTCGCGGATCGACAGCTGAACAACTTGCCCCACATGCATGCCAGCAATTTTCACCGCCAAGGCTTCATCCCGCAGCCGATAGCCTTCACAAGCCCCGCAAGGGCGGTTATTTTGATAACGCTCAAACTCCTCTCGCACCCAATTGCTGTCGGTTTCACGATAGCGACGTTCCATATTGGGGATCACCCCCTCAAACGGGCGCGTGACCTCATAAACCCGACCGCCCTCATCAAACCGGAACGGAATTTCCTCGTCCCCCGAACCATACAGAAACAGCTGCTGCACAAATTTCGGCAAGTCTTTCCACGGAGTCTTACGATCAAATTCATAGTGTTTCGCAATAGATTCAATCGTTTGCAAAAAGTAAGGCGACTTGCCTTTGCGCCACGGGGCCAAGGCACCATCATAGATTTGCAGCGTCACATCCGGCACCACAAGCCGTTCATCAAAAAACAGCTCTTTGCCCAACCCGTCACAGACCGGACAGGCACCAAAGGGCGCGTTAAACGAAAAAAGCCGCGGTTCAATCTCGGGGATGGTAAAGCCGGACTCCGGGCAGGCGAATTTCTCCGAAAAGGTATGGAACTCCGGCTCCCCCTCTTTCGAGGCCGTCTCTAACACCGCAATGCCATCCGCCAAATCAAGGGCCGTGCGGAAGCTGTCCGCCAAGCGCTGCTCCATGCCCTCTCGCACCACAATCCGGTCGACAATCACATCAATGTTGTGGCGAAACTTCTTGTCCAACGTGGGCGGCGCGTCGAGTTCATACATCTCGCCGTTCACTTTGACGCGCTGAAACCCCTTCTTCTGAAGCTCTTGAAATTCCTTGCGATATTCACCTTTTCGGTCGCGCACAATCGGGGCGAGTAGATAGGCACGCGTGCCCTCTTCCATCGCCATGACACGATCGACCATATCCTGCACTTGCTGTGCCTCAATCGGCAGACCCGTGGCAGGGGAATAGGGCGTGCCCGCGCGGGCAAACAGCAGCCGCATATAGTCGTATATCTCAGTCACCGTGCCGACGGTTGACCGTGGATTTTTCGAGGTGGTTTTTTGCTCGATTGAAATGGCCGGGCTTAGCCCCGCAATGTGATCAACGTCAGGTTTCTGCATCATATCAAGGAATTGGCGCGCGTAGGCCGACAGGCTTTCGACATATCGCCGCTGCCCTTCCGCATAGATCGTGTCAAAAGCCAGACTGGATTTGCCAGACCCGGACAGACCGGTGATCACCACCAGCTTGTCGCGTGGAATGTCCACATCTATCGATTTCAGGTTATGTTCGCGCGCACCGCGTACCTGGATCTCTTTCAGCTCGGCCATGATGCCCCCTGTTCACATTGCTTTAACCGATAGGACAAACAGGATCGGGGGACAACACAAAAGTGAGAACATTGATGGAACATACTGACAAGCTCGAGACATCCGGTGATTTAAATTCAGTTTAGTGAATATTTAGATGCACCACCTGTTGACCCGCAATGCAAGACCCCTATATCCAATGGTAACACAAGCAATAACCGAGGGCAGGACATGTTTGGATTTTTGGCAGGTGGCGCAAAAATGGCACCTCAAGATGCTGTAACCAAAGCAAAAGCTGGGGAAATTACACTCATCGATGTGCGCGACCATAGCGAAGTGAAATCAACCGGAAAGGCCAAAGGCGCCATTGTTGTCCCCCTTGCTGTCATGCAGTTCCAATGTGACCCAAAAGGCCCAGATTTCAACAAAGACATCGATCCATCCAAGCCAATTGCCCTTTATTGCGCGTCAGGAGCACGGTCCATGATGGGGATCCGTATCCTCAAAAAATTGGGATATGATCAGGTCTTTAACATCGGTGGTCTGGGCCATTGGCACCAAGCTGGCGGTGAAATCACCCGCTAACCCAGCATTGCCCACAACAATTGACCCGCATGGTTCCTGAACCCTGCGGTTTTTTGTGTTTGTCCCTTTCTTTTTGATTGCCAGCACTCTCATTCATCCATTTGGTTGACTCATGGAGTTTCCTTTGTTATTCACCCATATGGTTGAATTAAAGAAATCTGACCGCCTGAACACTGTTCTAAAGGCTGCATCGGACCCAACGCGCCGGGCTATCCTGACCCTTTTGGCGCAAGAAGGCCCGCTGCGCGTCACGGATATCGCCCGCCGGTTTGAGATGAGCCTGAACTCGATCTCAAAGCACATCAAAGTGCTGGAGGGATCAGGACTTGTGACGCGGCGCACGGAATGGCGCGAGCATCTGATCGAGGTGAACATGGCGCCACTTTCTGAGATTGACCAATGGTTTGCCGAACTCCGCTCAATCTGGGCGCTTCGGCTGGACGCCCTCGACGCTGCCCTGAAGGAGGACAACAATGACTGAACTTTCACTCGAAATTTTTCGCCACCTGCCCCACCCACCCGAACGTGTCTTTGACGCCTGGCTGGACCCAAAGATGCTGTCAAAGTTTATGGTGCCCGGCCCGGGTGTGACCGTGCCAGAGGCCACATCTGACGCCAAAGTTGGGGGCCGTTTTCGCATCTTGATGCGCGTTCCGGGCGCGGGTGACCTTCCCCACGAAGGCACCTATCAAACCATTGATCGCGCTACGAAATTGGCATTCACATGGGAGTCGCACAACAACATGGAAAACTCTGTTGTGACGCTCGACCTCGTTCCGAAAGACGGCGGGACCGACCTTACCTTGCGCCACGTCCGCTTTCCGTCGGAGCAAAGCCGCGACGATCACCAAGGCGGCTGGACCTCAATTATGTCCAAGCTGGAAGAGGTGCTGACGTGATCAATTTCGTTGCATTCGGCGCAGGCGTCATTGGCGCATTTTTGCTGGGCTTTGTGATTTACGGTCCCTATTTGGGCCTGCAACGTCGCTGGGCAGAAGGCACGCGGATCGGCCCGGAGCCACCGGAGAAAATGCCAATGGCAGCGATGCTTGTGCAAATCACTTCTTTGGTTTTTCTGGCCCTTATCATTGCCATGACCGAAACGACAAATGCATTGGGGGTTGCGATTGTCGCCATCCTCGCCGTGGCTGCACAAACAGCTTCTGTCGGCACGTGGGCGCAAAAATCTGGCTTCGCAATTTCTGTGGATGTGGGGTATGCGCTGGCGTCTGGGATCGTGATGATCCTTGCACATGGGCTGCTTTAGCGGCCCTTAGCAGCAAAGCAAAAGGCCGGGCATACACCCGGCCTTTTCAATTAGATATGGATCGCTTTGCCGTAAGCGTCCAGCACCGCTTCGTGCATGGATTCGCTGATCGTCGGATGCGGGAAGACGGTGTGCATCAGCTCTTCTTCCGTTGTCTCCAGCGTTTTGCCCACCAGATAACCTTGGATCATTTCGGTCACTTCCGGGCCGACCATATGCGCGCCCAACAGCTCGCCGGTTTTCGCGTCAAAAATGGTTTTGATCATGCCGTCCGCATCACCCATCGCGATGGCTTTGCCGTTACCGATGAAGGGGAAGCGTCCGACTTTTATGTCCAGCCCCTGCTCTTTCGCGCGGGCTTCGGTCAGACCGACGCTGGCCACTTGTGGGTGGCAATAGGTACAGCCGGGGATGTTTTCTGGCTTCACAGGATGCGCGTGCAGGCCGGAAATCAGCTCTGCGACCATCACGCCTTCGTGGCTGGCTTTATGCGCAAGCCAAGGCGCGCCGGCGATGTCGCCGATGGCCCAAAGACCCTCGACGCCCGTACGGCAATGGGTGTCTGTGACCACATGGGTGCGGTCAATTTTCACGCCGAGTTCCTCAAGACCCAAGCCTTCGACATTGCCCACAATGCCAACGGCGGAAATCACGGTATCAAAGGTCTGTTTTTCAACCTTGCCGCCCACTTCGATATGCGCAGTGACTTGACCTTTGCCGCGATCAAGCTGCTTGACCATGGCTTTTTCCATGATCTTAAGGCCCTGTTTAACAAAGGACTTCTTGGCAAAGGCGGAAATTTCTGCGTCCTCCACCGGAAGCACACGGTCCATCACTTCGACAACAGTCGTATCCGCACCAAGGGTGTTAAAGAAGCTGGCAAATTCAATGCCGATCGCACCGGATCCAATGACCAGCAGTTTCTTCGGCATGCGCGGTGGGTTCAGCGCATGTTTATAGGTCCACACCAGATCACCGTCCGCCTCAAGTCCAGGCAATTCGCGGGCGCGCGCGCCTGTGGCGACAATGATATTCGGCGCGGTCAGCTCTTCTGTACCTTTGTCAGATGTCACCGTCACCTTGCCCTTGGCTGGTAATGTCGCCGCCCCCATGAACACGGTAACTTTGTTCTTCTTCATCAAGTGGCCAATGCCCGAAGACAATTGCTTGGCCACCCCACGCGAACGTTTGACGATGGCAGGCAGATCATAGTCAATCTTGCCAGCACTCAGGCCAAACTCAGCCGCGCGGTGCATCAGGTGAAAGACCTCAGCCGATCGCAACAAGGCCTTGGTCGGGATACAGCCCCAGTTCAGGCAAATACCACCCAAATGCTCACGCTCGACGATGGCAACCTTCTGGCCCAGCTGAGCCGCGCGAATGGCGGCCACATAGCCCCCCGGACCGGCACCAACAACAATCGTATCAAAAGCGTTCACTGACATGGGACTCTCCCTCGAATTCAAGATAGTTTGGCATTAAACTATTTTATTGAACGGATCAATGAGTTTGAAGCCTGAGCCGTTTTCACCTTATTTTCAGGCCATTTCTCCAGCTTATCAACCACTTGCTCTTTCAACATACAGCAGAAAGGTTATTCGACGGACAAAAAAGGGCCACCCACTTACGCGGGAAGCCCCAAAATTCCGTGTAATCGACGGGTCAGGCCGACAGTTGCTGNNCCGTAGCCGCCCGCAGCAACAAACGAAGCTTCGGCCCCGGTTGATCTGCGTGCCAAAGCGTCATTGCGATACGGGAACCGACCGAAACGGCGGATCACTTCGCGATGCACGCGGGCATGCAATACATTGCTGGATGACACATCACTGGTCATCCGTGTCAGCATCAACCGCACACAGCGTTCCTGATCCGACAGGTTTTCGCTATGCATCAAAGGAAGGTAAAAGAACTGGCGTTGCGGTTCTGCGATCCGCTTATCCCAGCCCGCTGCGATGGCGCGTTTGGCCGCCGCAAGTGCAAGTCTGTCCGTGGAAAAGGCCTTGCCCGATCCGCGGAACATATTGCGGGGGAGTTGATCCATCAGGATGATATAGGCCAATGCGCTATTAGCATCTGTCATCCAAAGGTCATATTGTCCGCGCTGCGCGGCCTCCCATTCATGTTCAAATCGGTCCCGGATGGATTGGTCCAGTTCTTCTGATCCCTGATACCACCCTGCCGGACCGACCTGATTTACCCAAAAATCAACGATCTCATTTGGCGTGCACATGGCTGCCTCCTCGCCCATTGCCTGCTCATTAGAGCGTTACAAATGTTTTACATCGGCGCAAGAATTTTTCTTAATGTTTCGAAGACCCTGTTGCATCTTCGTCATTCGCCTCATCCGCCCAGACCTCTTGTGCCATATCCATAACCACGGCCGACATGCTCGGCCCCACGTTCATATAGCTGCTGGTGTCATCTGTTTCAGGAGAGGCGCGTTGCGTTGTACGCCATGTCCCATAGGCCAACAGCGCCAGAAGCAGCACAGCAAGATAGGCAAAAAATCCAAGCGGACCAAAGGCTTCCATCATCCAACCGGTAACAACCGGCCCTGCGATTGCGCCAATACCGTTGATAAAGACCAGACCAGCAGAGGCGGCGGCCATATCCTCGACCTCAAGGAAATCATTCACATAGGCGATCAGCAGCGCGTAAAGCGGGTTGATCATCCCGCCAATAAAGAAGGCAGCGATCAGAAACATCATATATGTCGGGCCAATAACAATCGGCAGCAGCGACGCGAGCCCAGCAAGTGCACAGACCACCAGAATAAGAACGCGCCGATCCATACGGTCAGAAATCCAGCCAATCGGATACTGAAGCAACAGCCCGCCAATATAGAACATCGACACGAAAAACGTAAGCTGTGGGATGGACAGCCCAGCCTGGCTGCCAAACACGGCGGACATCCCGAACATCGCCGAATAGACGCCACCAATCACCATGATCCCCACAAAGCCCAACGGCGAGATGGTGAACAGCTCGCGCAGGCTCATCCCTTTGGTGTTCTCAAACGCGGGCGTCGGACTGATCGACAAAAGGATCGGCGCAAAGGCAATCGACACGAGCACTGACGGCAGGATGAACAGGATAAAGCCGCCGGGATCGCCCAGAACCAGCAAGGCCTGCGCGGCAATAATGCCCACCATTTGCACAATCAGGTAAAGCGACAGGGCCTTGCCCCGGTTTTCATTGTCAGACGCGTTGTTCAGCCAGCTTTCAGCGGTCACATAAACGCCGGAAAAGCAAAACCCAATCAGCACACGCAACACAGTCCACGCCCAGGGATCCGCCAAAGCCGGGTACAGGATCAACACTGCCGAGATAAAAGACCCAAGGGCCGCAAAGACCCGCACATGCCCCACCCGGCGGATCATAATCGGTGCCATGCGCGAGCCAAACAGGAAACCCGCAAAATACCCCGACATCACCACCGACATCTCAAAGGTCGAAAACCCTTCGATCCCGCCACGAATACCCAACAGTGTCCCCTGCACACCATTGCCCACCATCAACAACATGATCCCGAGCAGAAGCGCCCATGAGCTTGACAAAACCTGTAACATTTTCGCCCCTTTAACATAAAGCGCATCTGAGATTTGATCCCTCAGCATAGAGGGGTTTTGTGACACCTACCCGACAATCACGACACCGCGACGTCGAGTTTCGTCACATTTACATGTCCGGCAGCAACAGCGAGCTGTCCCCATAAGAAAAGAACCGATACTGGTTTCCAATGGCATGGGCATACACATCGCGCATCCGATCCACCCCCATCAAGGCCGAGACCAGCATCATCAAGGTCGATTTCGGCAGGTGAAAATTGGTCATGAGTGCATCAGCCAGTTGAAATCTGTAACCGGGTTTGATGAAAATATCCGTCTCGCCAACCCAAGGCGCAATCTGCCCCGGGGCCGTGGCCGCACTTTCGATCAGGCGCAAAGCGGTTGTGCCCA
>DDMF01000042.1:32052-32263 GCA_002340515.1 Rhodobacteraceae bacterium UBA2553
CCGCCCACCGGCCGCTTTTGTGGCGTTCATTTCGTCCGCAGCCTGCGCACCGACCTCGCCCCATTCCGCATGCATCTTATGGTCACGCACATCATCAACCTTCACCGGAAGGAACGTCCCTGCGCCCACATGCAGGGTCACTTGGGTCAGCCCCACCCCCATCCCGGCCACGCGGTCCAACAGATCCTGGTCAAAATGCAACGAGGCCGTG
>DDMF01000154.1:0-135 GCA_002340515.1 Rhodobacteraceae bacterium UBA2553
ATGCATGCCTGTGGCCATGACGGACACACGGCGATGTTGTTGGGCGCGGCAAAATATCTGGCGGAAACGCGGAACTTTGACGGCACCGTGGTGGTGGTTTTCCAACCCGCCGAAGAAGGCGGCGGCGGCGGCAAG
>DDMF01000154.1:184-7661 GCA_002340515.1 Rhodobacteraceae bacterium UBA2553
GGCGGCGGCGGCGGCAAGGAAATGTGTGATGACGGCATGATGGACCGCTTTGGCATTCAGGAAGTCTACGGCATGCACAATTGGCCCGGCCAACCGGTGGGGCAATTTGCCATTCGCCCCGGGCCCTTTTTTGCAGCGACTGACGTTTGGGAGGTCGCGTTTGAAGGCAAAGGCGGTCATGCCGCCAAGCCCAATGACACCGTCGACACCACCGTGATGGCGGCACANNAAGCGGTGGTCGCGCTTCAGACCGTTGTGGCGCGCAATGCCGACCCGATTGAACAGCT
The DNA here is from genome assembly GCA_002340515.1 of Rhodobacteraceae bacterium UBA2553. Taxonomy (GTDB): domain Bacteria; phylum Pseudomonadota; class Alphaproteobacteria; order Rhodobacterales; family Rhodobacteraceae; genus Aliiroseovarius. The sequence goes on from DDMF01000154.1 coordinate 472, forward strand.
GGTGGTCAGCTGTACCTCGTTTGAGACCTCCTCCACCGCGTTTAATGTCATCCCGCAAGGGGTTGTGATCAAAGGAACAACGCGCACATTGTCAGGCGAGATGCGTGATTTGGCAGAGGAGCGGATTACCCAAATCTGCGAAGGGATCGCGGCCACCTTTGGCGGCACGGCCAAGGTCAATTACACCCGCAATTACCCGGCGATGGTGAATCATGAAGTGCAAACCGAATTTGCCGCCAAGGTGGCCGCGGATGTGTCTGGCGGCTGTGATGATGCGCCACTCGTGATGGGCGGCGAGGATTTTGCCTTTATGCTCGAAGAGCGTCCGGGGGCCTATATTCTGGTGGGTAATGGCGACACAGCGGCGGTGCATCATCCGGAATATAATTTCAACGATGCGGCCATTCCAGCAGGGTGTAGCTGGTGGGCCGAGATTGCCGAACAGCGCATGCCGCTTGCCTAGCTGACAGGCGAAGTTGAAATGTGGCGCAGAAACATTTATCTGTGCCACATTTATCGGAGTGGTGTTATTCAACCAAAATCGACAGTGGAGGAAAACTCCAGGCAACAGAGGATGTTAAACCCAAATCCAGACCTGATGTTAACGTAACGGAGTTGCCATTCTGGTAGCTTTGACTTGAGCGAACATTGCCTTGCGTAGCTGAGACTGTCGCGGTTCCTGAGAGCCCTTTCCCTTGGCATCTCACCGTCAGAGGATCCGGGCGCCCATTATTTCGAAACCGTGTACCTGCAGCAAAAACAGGAAGCTTGACGCGTTGAGGTGTTACCAGATCTGCCGAGAACTGGGCTGATCTTAGTTTGCATTTCAGCCCGTCCACCGCAACTTTCTTGCCATTATCTCCGATCTGATAGGTGCGCACCGGTAAAGGAGCCGACTGTAACGGTTGCAAGCCTGCAGTGTTTCGCATTGTCGCTTGGACATCAGGATTGGCAATCTTTGATGTAGATTGGCAGGCTGACATAACGAGCAATGTGCAAATCACACCAAAAAACTGACGACCATGCGCAATCATTCGTCAAAGACCACTTTGATTCCACCTTGATATGCCCAAGGTGTGCTGGTTGCGATTGCGGCAGAGGCGACCGTCGTGACCAGAATTCCCGCAATTCCTGCGCCGCCAACCGTGTGGATTTGCTTTTGGGCAACAAGGCCCTGCGATGCGGCTGTTTTGCCATCGGCTGTGCAGACCGCGACTAGAGAGGTGGGGACGCCACGATTTTGAAAGGCTTTGTTTTGAACAAACTTGGGAACAATAATTTGCGCGGGTGTGACAACTTTCGCATAAACTTCATCTGACTCGATAACGCATGAAGCTCCAGCAAATTCCACGGATTTTCCACCCACAGTTTTATAGCTTCGGATGGCAACCTTACTTGTGCCATTTGCTAGACGATTTTTTTGAACCGTCGACTTAACTCCGGCCGCAACCGGGTCGGATTCGATAGCAACTGGGGATTGGCACGCTGACAATGCAATCGCACATGTCAAAAACAGAACTTTTCTCATTACATACTCCAAACATACAAGCTTTTTCATAGATACTTGATTGGTTTGGGAAGGTGTTGGCCGGAAGTCAATAATGTTATCGGTGGCTTAGCTAAATCTTGGGGCATGTGTTTATGAAAGCACAAGTTGAATCTTCCTCTACCCTCCCGTGTGGCTCATGTGGCGCACGGTTTGTCCGCTGACCTTTTGACGCGAGTAATCGAAATCATGGCCTTTGGGTTTGCGGCTGATGGCGGCGTGTATGGCTTGGATCAGCGCGTCATCGTCATCGCTGGTCCGCAGGGGACCGCGTAGGTCTGACATGCCGTCATGGCCCAAACAGGTGTAAAATTGGCCGGTACAGCTCATCCGCACCCGGTTACAGCTTTCGCAGAAATTATGGCTCATCGGTTGGATCAAGCCGATTTTTTGCCCTGTTTCCTCAACGCGAACGTATCGCGCCGGGCCGCCGGTATTATCAGAAAGATCGGTGAGCGTGTAACGCTGGGCCAATTCCGCGCGCAGGTCTGTCAGCGGCCAATATTGGCCCAGACGTGCAACCTCATCCATATCGCCCATTGGCATGACCTCGATAAAGGTCAGGTCCATATCCCGTTCCGCACACCAGCTGACCAGATCAAAGAGTTCGTCTTGGTTGAAATCCTTCACCGCAACAGCGTTGATTTTCACCCGAAGACCTGCTTTTTGCGCTGCATCAATGCCTTTCAGCACTTGGGGAAGACGCCCCCAGCGGGTGATTTTGGCAAATTTCTCTTCATTCAGCGTATCAAGCGAGACGTTCACACGTTTGACCCCAGCCGCCACCAGATCTTCGGAAAAGCGGTGCAATTGCGATCCATTGGTGGTCAGGGTGAGTTCGCGCAAAGCGCCGCTTTCCAAGTGACGCGACATGGCGCCAAAGAAATCCATAATCCCGCGCCGCACCAAAGGCTCACCGCCGGTGATGCGAAGTTTTTCAACACCTTGGGTGATAAACGCCGAACAAATCCGATCCAGTTCTTCAAGCGTCAACAGGTCCTTTTTCGGCAAAAAGGTCATGTTTTCTGCCATGCAATAGGTGCAGCGGAAATCGCAGCGGTCCGTTACAGATAGCCGCAGATATGTGACGGGGCGTTGAAAAGGGTCAACCAGACGGGGTGTTTCTTGGGGTGTTTCCATGGCAAGACCCTATGCCTGCGCGTATAGGCATGCAAGAGCTGACGGAGGAATTGGCCGTTGTACCGCGATCAATTTTGCGTCACGCTTCGAGATATGAAAAAGCTGATTTTGATCCCCGCCCTTAGTGTTCTTCTGGCCGGTTGTGCCGGGTTTGACATGCCGCAAATTCTGCCAATGCCGTCCGCGCCGGATAGAGCGGCACCGGCGACGACCTCTGTTGCGCCGCCTCCACCCGCGGGGGCTGTTACCGTTGAACAATTTGACACAACAAGTGCTGAAGATCGCGAAGATGCGGTGGTTGCGGCGCCACTCTCGCAAGGGGCGTTGGGGCAAACCATCGCCACGTTGGGGGATCCGGCATCGCCTGGGTTTTGGTTGGAAACGCCCTTGGTGTCGTCTGAAAAAGAAGGGCGCGTGAAGGCCGCAAATACCGGCCGGACGGTCAAGGTGACCCTGCGACCGATTTCAGGTCCAAACGGGGCCGGAAGCCGTATTTCCCTTTCGGCATTGCGGCTTCTTGATCTGCCGCTGGCGGGGTTGCATGAGCTTGAGGTTTACGGGTTGTGACACACACGGATTGGCAAGAAGAAAGTCGGTCGCGCAAGCTGATCGGATCTTGGGACACGTGGGCCGCGATGCGCGCGGATTTCAAGTGGGACATCCCGGAGCATTTCAATATTGCTGAACGCTGTTGCGACAGTTGGGCCATGCGTGATGCATCGCGCGTGGCGTTGACCCATGTGGATCAGGATGGGGGTGCACGGGATTGGACCTTTGGCGAATTGCGCGACGCTTCAGACCGGTTTGCCACTGTATTACAAGCCCGCGGTGTGGTTGCGGGCGACCGGGTTGCGGTTCTGCTGGGGCAGGGACCAGAGGTTCTGATCACCCATTTTGCTGCCTATAAAATTGGCGCGATTGTCTTGCCGTTGTTCACGCTTTTTGGTGCGGACGCTTTGGCCTATCGCTTGGCTGACAGTGGGTCAAAGATCGTGGTCACCGATGGCGCAAATCTTTCGAAGATAGATGAAATTCGCGATAGTCTCCCCGATCTCAGCGATGTGTTTTTAACGGACGAAGGCGCGTTTTGGGCTGAGATCAACGCCGCCCCTCCGCTGGGCGATCCTATGAACACCTTGGCCGAAGATCCCGCCCTGATGATCTATACCTCTGGCACCACCGGTCCGCCTAAAGGGGTGTTGCACGCGCATCGGTTTCTGCTTGGTCATTTGCCTTGCGTTGAGACCTATAACGAGGATTTCCCACAGGCCGGTGATAAAGGCTGGACCCCGGCAGATTGGGCGTGGATCGGTGGGCTGATGGATCTGGCGATGCCATTTCTGTATTTCGGTGTGCCGATTGTCAGCCACCGCATGCGCAAGTTTGAGGCGGAGGCCGCTTATCGCTTGATCGCTGGCCACAACATTCGCAATCTCTTTATGCCGCCGACCGCGTTGAAGCTGATGCGCCAGTCGGAGGCTCCGCGNNGCCAAAAGACGTGCAAATCCGGTCGATTGGGTCGGGGGGCGAGAGCCTTGGGGCGGAATTGCTGACATGGTCGCGCGACGTGCTTGGCGTTGAGGTGAACGAGTTTTATGGCCAGACGGAATGCAACCTTGTGCTGTCGTCGGTGGCGGGTGCAATGGCCGTGAAACCCGGCGCGATGGGGCAGCCCATACCGGGTCACGATGTGGCGGTGATCAATGCCGACGGGCTGGAATGCGCCCCCGGTGAAATGGGTGAAATTGCCGTGCGCGCACCCGATCCGGTGATGTTTTTGCGCTATTGGAACTTGCCAGAGAAAACAGCTGATAAGTTTCAGGGCAACTGGCTGCGCACAGGTGATTTGGCGTCACGGGATGCGGAGGGATATTTCACCTTTGCCAGCCGCGATGATGATGTGATCACCTCTGCGGGCTACCGGATTGGCCCGAGCGAGATTGAAAATTGTTTGATGTCTCACCCGGACGTGCTGATGGCCGCTGTGATTGGCGTGCCGGACCCGCTGCGCACCGAGGCGGTGAAGGCGGTCGTCGTGTTGCGCGAGGGCTGTGCGACAGAAGGCAAATCCCGTGAATTGGTGGATCTGGTCAAAGCCCGGATCAGCCCGCATGTGGCCCCCCGCATTGTCGAGTTTGCCGACAGATTGCCGATGACAGCGACTGGCAAGATTATGCGCAGAGAGTTGCGCGCAGCCCCATAAGAAAAAGGGTGCGGGGGGGATCCCCCGCAGGTCTTTATTCTTCTTCGGATGCGGTGTCAGTAGGAGTGTTATCGTCGTCGTTGATGCCCGCCGGGGCCATCGACATGTCGGTCTCAACCTCGTCAGAAAGCTCGCCTGCGATCGGAGCAGGCACATCTTCCGGGGTGAACCCAATATGCCGCCCAGCTTCTTTCACGGCAAAAGCTTTCATCGTGATGCCATGCTCCATCAGGAACGTCCGCACGCGATCAGCATCGTGTTTTGACAGATCACGCAGCCACCACGCCACAGCCTTTTGCATTGCGCCATGTTTCAGCGAAGTCATGCCCGCGACCCAACCAAGAATGCGTTCCCGCGCCTCTTGCTCTTCGGGTTTTGGGTTGTTTTGCTTGGTCCAGGGCAGGGTGATCACAAGGGCCGCGCGGCGGGTCCAGAGCGTGTCGGGCCATGGGGCTGCGCTAACCCACTCTTCAACTTCATCAAGGCGGGATGGGTCGGCGATCAGGCGTTTTTGCCCGGCCATACAAGCGTGATCGGCAATGGCCCAGCTGTCAAATTGCGGCACCCAGCTTTTGATCAGCTCCCATGCGCCCTCATCTGGCCGCATCCGGGCTTGGGTCAGCAATTTGGCAGCAGCAATGCGGGCTTCAAATATGTCCGTGTTCCACAGTGCATCGGCCAGCGCCACACGCTCTTCCACGCTAAGCTCTTTGCGCCAGGCTTTGGTCAGGTCGTTGAGCACGGGGTTGGATACACCCAGAACCTCACGCGTTTGTTTGTGATAGGCCGCACTTTCCACCGCCCGCTTTGGGTCGATATGGGCGCGCATTGCGTCAAGTGCTTGATCCAATGTCATATGTCGTCTCCGAAGATGCCCGTTGGCTGGCCATCAATTGTCGTTGTGTTTCTCTCAGCCCAAAAGTCTTCTACGGTGCCGGATTTGGCGGTCATCGCGGGCAGAAGAAGATCGCGTTCGGCGGTCAGCTCCATCTGTGGAACGGCATACCCGCAAGAGGTTTGTACCATTTCGACGTGCATGTCATAGATTTGGCGGGCTGTATATGGCTCGTCAAACAGGGACAAGGCTTCCCCCCAACCATCATCGCGCGGATGCAGCGTTTTTGCGGTGCCATAAGCACGTAGGATCAATGGGCGCTTGCCAAAGCTGCACCACATCAGGGTCATGCGATCAGACAGGCGCAAATGCCCCGCCGTTTCATTACCTGATCCGGTGTAATTCAGCCAAAGGATCCGATTGGGGCCGACGACGCGCAGACTGTCCATCCCTTTGGGCGAGATATTCACGCGCCCCTCTGGTGCGGCGGTGCCGGAAAAGAAGATCGGCTGCTCTTGGATAAAGTTTTGATGAACCTCATCAATGTGCGCAAATTGTTTTGCCATGGTTACTCTACGGTCACTGATTTGGCCAGATTGCGGGGTTGGTCCACGTCTGTGCCTTTCGCAATGGCGGTGTGATAGGCGATCAATTGCGCGGGGATTGCGTATAGGATCGGCTGCAGAAGGTCCGGGGCTTCGGGCATGGTGATCGACGTCCAAACGCCGTCGCCCGCGTCTTTCATCGCGCGCGCATCAGAGACCAGAATCACACGTCCGCCGCGCGCCATCACCTCTTGCATATTCGAGACGGTCTTGTCGAACAGCCCGTCATGTGGGGCCATCACCACAATTGGGGTGTGCTTGTCGACCAGTGCAATGGGGCCGTGCTTTAATTCACCTGACGCATAGCCTTCGGCGTGGATATAGCTGATTTCTTTGAGTTTTAATGCGCCTTCCAGTGCCAGCGGGAACATCTGCCCCCGACCTAAGAACAGCACATCGCGCGCTTCGGCCAGTTTGGCCGAGACTTTGCGCGTGGCGTCATCAATAGACAAAGCAGCGCTCATCAATCCGGGCAGTTGGCGCAGATCGCCAAGCTTTTGGGCAAGGCCAGCGTCATCCAAGTGACCCCGTTGATGGGCGGCTTTCAGGGCCATCACGGCGAAGCTGGTCAGCTGTGCGGTGAAAGCTTTGGTGGACGCGACGGACACCTCAACACCTGCGTGGATTTCTATGGCCACGTCACTTTCGCGCGCGATGGAGCTTTCGGGCGCATTGATCAGGCTGACGATGTGATCCGCTTTACCTTGGGCGTAACGAAGGGCGGCAAGCGTGTCCGCAGTCTCGCCTGACTGGCTGACAAAAAGGGCGGCAGTGCGGGGGCTAAAGGGGGCCTCGCGGTAACGGAATTCCGAGGCCACATCGATGTCAACGGGCAGGCGGGCATAGTGTTCAAACCAATAT
>DDMF01000154.1:7689-13817 GCA_002340515.1 Rhodobacteraceae bacterium UBA2553
CCCGCGTAATAGGCGGTGCCGCAGGCCACAATGGACAGACGGTCGATTTTGGAAAAATTTACCGGGCCCATGTCCATGGTGATCGTGTCGTTTTTCACATAAGCGGACAAAACTTCGCCAACCACGGTGGGCTGCTGCGCAATCTCTTTAGCCATAAAATGTTTGTAGCCGCCTTTTTCCGCCATGCTGGCATCCATGCGCACCTGTTTCATCGGCCGGTTGGCGCGGCGGCCTTCGGCGTCAAATATCTCAGCCCCTGCACGGGTGACAACGGCCCAGTCGCCTTCTTCCAGATAGGTGACTTTGTCGGTCATTGGGGCAAGGGCAATCGCATCAGAGCCCACGAACATTTCGCCGTCACCATGACCAATCGCCAACGGGCTGCCTTTGCGGGCGGCGATCATCAGGTCATTTTCGCCGTCAAACAAGAAACACAGCGCAAACGCGCCATCAAGGCGGCTTAGGGTGGCCTCTACTGCGTCTTTGGGGCTGGCCCCTTTGTCCAAATGGCTTTGCGCCAAAAGGGCAACGGTTTCTGTGTCGGTTTCGGTGTTGAAATTGAACCCTTCGGCGGCAAGCTCGGCGCGCAGTTCACGAAAGTTCTCAATGATCCCGTTGTGGACAACCGCGACAGGCCCCGCGCGATGCGGGTGGGCATTGTCGGTGGTTGGGGCACCGTGCGTGGCCCAACGGGTGTGCCCAATGCCGGCTTTGCCAGAAAGCGGATTATGGACCAAATGGTCCGAGAGATTCACCAATTTCCCAACGGCGCGGCGGCGATCAAGTCTGTTCGTCTCGTCAATGGTGGCGATCCCGGCACTGTCATAACCGCGATATTCCAATCGCTTGAGGGCTTCGACCAAAATGGGGGCGGCTTCGTGATTGCCCAAAACGCCAACAATTCCACACATATCAAATGTCCTTTTGCTTCTTGGCCTTAATGGCCCGAAGTTTTGTAAATAGCTTCACCGCCAACATTGGTTTGACCTGCTGATCCGCGCGCGCAATGGCCAAAGCGCCGTTGGGTACGTCTTTCGTGATGGTGGAGCCTGAAGCTGTCATAGCCTCAATGCCAATCCGCACGGGGGCCACCAGCATGGTGTCAGAGCCGATAAAGGCGCGATCCCCAATATAGGTATGGTGTTTGTTCACGCCGTCATAATTACAGGTCACGGTGCCCGCGCCAATATTGGCCTCATCCCCCACGGTGGCATCGCCGATATAGGACAGGTGGTTGACCTTGGCACCTTCGCCAATTTGCGCGTTCTTGATCTCGACAAAATTGCCAATCTTCGCCCCATTGGCGAGTTCTGCACCGGGGCGCAGGCGGGCATAGGGGCCAACGATTGACTTGGTCGAGACATGACAGCCCTCAAGATGGCTGAAGGCCCGGATGCGCGCGCCACTTTCCACGGTCACGTCGGGGCCAAAATAGACATTGGGTTCCACATAAGCATCGCGGCCAACCACGGTGTCCAGCGAGAAGAACACGGTTTCAGCCGCCTGGAGGGTCACACCATCTTCAAGCATCTCAGCGCGGCGACGGTTTTGAAACAGCGTTTCCGCTGCGGCCAATTCGCTGCGGGAATTAATGCCGAGCGTTTCCGCCTCATCACAGGTGATGGCAACAGCCGACAGGTCTTTGGCGCGGGCCACTTCGACGATATCGGTCAGGTAATATTCGCCCGATGTGTTTTCATTGCTGATGCCGTCCAACAGATCAAACAAGGTGCTGGCCTTGGCGGCGATCACACCGCTGTTGCACAGGGTAATGGCGCGCTCTTCTTCGGTGGCGTCTTTGAATTCCACAATCCGGCTGAGGAATCCGTCTTTGACAACGAGGCGTCCGTAACGACCGGGATCCGCTGCTTCAAAGCCAAGGACGACCACGTCTGCGCCACGCTTGCGGGCATCCATCATCGCATCCAGCGTTTCGGGGCGGATAAAAGGTGTATCCCCATAAAGTATAATCGCGTCGCCATCGAAATCTTTCAAGGCTGCGCGTGCTTGAAGAACAGCATGCCCGGTACCCAGCTGCTCTTCCTGCATAACGGTCTGTATGTCAGGGTTGATCTCTGTTGCGGCCGCTTCCACCAGATCCGAGCCATGTCCAACAACAAGCACAACATGCGCGGGGTCAAGATCGCGAGTGGCGGCAAGCGTATGGGCAAAGAGCGGTGCGTTGCCCACTTGGTGCAAGACCTTGGGAAGGTCCGATTTCATGCGTGTGCCCTTGCCTGCGGCCAAGACGATCAATGCTGTTGTCATGTGGTTCTGCTCTTTCAATCGCTTTTGCCCTGTTTTACCTCTTGGGAAGTTGCTCGCAAGAGGGCAAGGTTCAATTAACCTTACTGTCGGTTACAGGCTGGCGGCCGAGAGCGCAAAGAAAACAAGAAAGGCGGCGCAGATTTGCCGAATTTGAGCATGCAAACAGTGATTTTTGATCTGGATGGAACTTTGGCGGACACCTCGGGGGATCTGATCGCTGCGGCCAACGCGTGTTTTCGCGCTTTGGGGCATGGGGATCCGCTGCATCCTGTGGAGGATGCGTTGACGGCCTTTCATGGTGGGCGGGCGATGTTACGCCTTGGATTTGATCGGATTGGTCAGGGTGGAGAGATCGAGATTGATCGTGAGTTTCCAAAGTTGCTCGTGCACTATGGTGAAAATATTGACCGGCACACGCGGATATATCCCGGTGCAATTGAGGCGGTAAAGCGTTTGAGCGCCAGCGGTTATGCCGTGGGGATTTGCACCAACAAACCAGAGGCCTTGGCGGAACAATTGCTTGGGCGTCTGGGCATTCGCGACCTGTTTGCCTCGATGATTGGGGCGGATACTATGCCTACGCGAAAACCCGATCCAGAGCCGTATTTGGCGGCGGTGCGGCAAGCGGGGGGGGATCCCGCGCGCTCGTTGATCATTGGTGACACCGCCACCGACCTGAACACTGCGCGTGCCGTTGGGGTGCCCTGCATCCTGGTGGGGTTTGGACCCGAAGGGCAGGGCGTTGCGCGCCTTGAACCTGATGCGATGCTGGATCATTTTGATCAGTTGCAAGACGTGGTACAGGATTTGATCGGTGCCCCGGTGACGTCGTGATTGCCATATAGAATAGATCAGCTAAAAGCCCGCATGGGTCAAAGTGGAGCCAGCCATGAGCGAGATTTTTACGGGAAATTTCACCCAGCAAGACCCCATTCCGGATGACGCCATCGAGGCGGCGATGAGCGTGCTGCAAAGTGGCCGCTTGCATCGCTATAACGTGGCCGAAGGTGAACTGTCACAAGCCGCTTTGTTGGAACAGGAATTTGCAACGGCCATGGGGGCGAGATTCGCTTTGGCGGTGTCGTCCGGCGGCTATGCGATTGCAACGGCCTTGCGTGCGGTGGGGGTGAAACCCGGGGATCGCGTGCTGACCAACGCCTTTACGCTCGCTCCCGTGCCCGGTGCGATTGCCTCCTTAGGGGCCGAGCCTGTGTTTGTTGAGGTGACCGAAGCGCTGACCATTGATCTTGAGGATCTTGCAGCAAAAATCGCGCAGGGTTCTGATATCAAAGTTCTTTTGCTCAGCCATATGCGGGGGCACATCTGTGATATGGATCACCTGATGCACATCTGTGACGCCGCTGGGGTGATTGTGGTTGAGGATTGCGCCCATACGATGGGTGCGCGTTGGAATGGCACTTTGTCTGGGCGCCATGGGGCGATGGCGGCCTATTCCACGCAAACCTATAAGCATATGAACTCTGGCGAGGGGGGATTGCTGATTTCTAACGACCCGGACCTGATGGCGCGGGCGATCATGTTGTCGGGGTCTTATATGCTCTATGAGCGTCACCTTGCAGGTCCACCTGCTGAGGCGTTTGAAAAGGTGAAATATGTCACGCCGAATATCTCTGGCCGGATGGACAATCTGCGTGCTGCAATTCTGCGCCCACAATTGGCAAGGTTGGACCGTCAGTGTGCGGCATGGAACGTGCGATATGCCGAAATTGAACAGGGGCTGGCAAATACACCGGGCCTGACGGTGATTGCGCGGCCCAAAGCCGAAGATTATGTCATGTCATCGTTCCAGTTTTTGCTGCTGGATTGGTCGGACAAAGATGTGAATAAGGTTCTTACACGGTGCGGCGCGCGCGGGGTTGAACTGAAGTGGTTCGGCGGGGCAGAGCCCACCGGGTTCACCAGCCGTTATGACAGTTGGCGCTATGCGGACACGCCTGACATGCCGAAAACCAACCGGATTTTGCGCGGCGTGCTGGATGTGCGTCTTCCGTTGACCTTTAGTGTTGAGGATTGCGCCCAGATTGCGCGGATTATCCGCGAAGAAGTGTCTGTGGTCTATCAGTCAGCACTTTAGCCGGGCAGCTACCGCAAAAAATCATCGTTTAAATTCAAGCTGGGAAAGGTTGTGACGCTATGTCGTCACAGCCTTTTCTTGACTCATATTCACCGCTTGCCTAAGAACTGAACAAGCGTTCAATAATGGCCTCGAAACCCACAACCTTCGTCAACGGCCGCATGAAAAGGAAATCCGCATGTTCACAAATTCCATGAATTTCGACCTTGGTGAAGACGTCAATGCCGTGCGCGAGATGGTGCATGCTTTTGCACAAGAACGCATCAAGCCTTTGGCGGAGCAAGCCGACAAAACCAATGAATTCCCCAATGAACTTTGGAAAGAGTTCGGCGAGCTGGGTTTGTTGGGCGTGACCACAGCCGAGGAATACGGCGGGTCGGACATGTCTTACCTGGCACATGTAGTGATTGTCGAAGAGATCGCGCGGGCTTCGGCCTCGATCTCGCTCAGCTACGGCGCGCATTCGAACCTCTGTGTGAACCAAATCCGCCGCAACGCCACCGAAGAGCAGAAACAAAAGTATCTGCCAAAGCTCTGTTCCGGCGAACATGTGGGTGCGTTGGCGATGTCAGAGGCGGGCGCAGGCTCCGACGTTGTGGGCATGAAATTACGCGCTGAAAAGCGCAACGGATATTACGTTTTAAACGGCACCAAGTTTTGGATCACCAACGGCCCGGATGCGCAAACCTTGGTTGTCTACGCCAAGACCGATCCCGAGGCCGGCCCCAAAGGCATCACCACCTTCTTGATCGACAAAGACATGAAGGGCTTTAGCACTTCGGCGCATTTCGACAAAATGGGCATGCGCGGGTCAAACACCGCAGAGCTGATCTTTGAAGACGTCGAAGTGCCGTTTGAAAATGTGCTGGGCGAAGAGGGCAAGGGCGTGAATGTTCTGATGTCCGGGCTTGATTACGAACGCGTGGTACTGTCGGGCATCGGCACCGGCATTATGGCGGCCTGTATGGATGAGATCATGCCATATTTGAAAGAGCGTAAACAGTTCGGCAAACCCATTGGTGAATTCCAACTGATGCAGGCAAAAGTGGCGGATATGTACACGGCGATGAACTCGGCCCGCGCTTATATCTATGAGGTCGCCAAAGCCTGTGATCGTGGTCAAGTGACCCGTCAGGACGCTGCGGCCTGTGTGCTCTACGCCTCAGAAGAAGCGATGAAGCAAGCGCACCAAGCGGTGCAGGCGATGGGTGGCACCGGCTTTATGAACGAAAGCACCGTGTCGCGTTTGTTCCGCGACGCAAAACTGATGGAAATCGGTGCGGGCACCAGCGAAATTCGCCGCATGTTGATCGGCCGCGAATTGATGGCGAACCAGTAATGTTGCGCTGGGCGATGTTTGTTGCGCTGACCTGTGCGGGGGCTTCGGCTTTGGCGCAGGACATCACCTATTCCTTTGACGCAACAGAAAACTGTCTGGCGGAAAAGGGCAAAGACGGCGAGGCACATCAGTGTTTCGGGGCGTCGGCCAATGCTTGCATGGAGGTCGGTGAAAGCGGCTGGACCACTGTGGGTATGGTGCAATGCCTTGATGCAGAAGCGCATGATTGGGATCAGCGTTTGAACGCCGCCTACGGGCTTTTGATGGCGGGTAGCAAGGCGATGGATGCCGAAATGGCAGAGCTTGGATCAAGCGCGCCCAGTCAGGCTGACGCCCTGCGTGCCATGCAACGGGCCTGGATCCCCTTTCGCGATGCGTCTTGCGAATACGAACGCTCGACTTGGGGCGGTGGCACCGGGGGCGGCC
>DDMF01000154.1:13838-14087 GCA_002340515.1 Rhodobacteraceae bacterium UBA2553
CCAGCCTGTCTTGTTATCTCAATCTGACGGCCACACAGGCCTGGTCACTTGAACAAAATGTTGCGGCCACTTCTGCCGGAACCTGCAACCACAAGGGATGCACAGAATGAAACTTCAAACCACTGCAATGCCGGGCTCTGAGGCCTATAAAGCCAATCGTGCCGGACATTTGGAACATTTGAAAGTGGCGGCGGATGCGGCTGAGGCGGCGATGCAAGGGGGCGGGGAGCGTTCGCGCGAACGCCATTT
>DDMF01000154.1:14098-14699 GCA_002340515.1 Rhodobacteraceae bacterium UBA2553
AAATGCTGCCGCGCGATCGGGTTTCGAACCTGTTGGACCCGGGCAGCCCCTTTCTGGAAATCGGCGCGACGGCGGCCCATGACATGTACGATAATGCGGCCCCAGCGGCAGGCGTGATTGCGGGTATTGGTCAGGTACATGGTCAAGAATGCATGATCGTCTGTAACGATGCGACGGTGAAGGGCGGGACCTATTATCCGTTGACCGTGAAAAAGCATCTGCGCGCACAAGAAATTGCTGAGGAATGCAACCTGCCGTGTATCTATTTGGTCGACAGCGGTGGGGCGAACCTGCCGAACCAGGACGAAGTGTTCCCCGACCGGGATCACTTTGGACGGATCTTCTATAACCAAGCGCGTATGTCCGCCAAAGGCATCCCGCAAATCGCGGTGGTGATGGGGTCCTGTACGGCGGGTGGTGCCTATGTGCCAGCGATGTCGGACGTGACCATCATTGTGAAAGAGCAAGGCACGATTTTCTTGGCTGGTCCCCCCTTGGTGAAGGCCGCAACGGGCGAGGTTGTCACGGCCGAAGATCTGGGCGGCGGCGACGTTCACACGCGCCTGTCCGGGGTGGCGGACTATCTTGCCGAAGACGATGC
>DDMF01000154.1:14734-15559 GCA_002340515.1 Rhodobacteraceae bacterium UBA2553
GTGCCGTGGAAAGCCTGAACCGCGAAAAGCCGTTCACCGTGAAGTGGCAGGAACCGGAAGAGCCGCTGTATGATGCAGAAGAGCTGTTGGGTGTTGTGCCAGCGGACCTTAAAACCCCCTATGATATTCGAGAAGTGATCATGCGCGTGGTGGATGGGTCGAAATTCGACGAGTTCAAACCGCGCTTTGGCGAAACACTTGTCACGGGATTTGCGCATATCATGGGCTGCCCCGTTGGGATCATCGCCAACAACGGCGTGATCTTTTCCGAAGCTGCCCAAAAGGGCGCGCATTTTGTGGAACTCTGTTCGCAGCGCAATATCCCATTGATTTTCTTGCAAAACATCACCGGCTTTATGGTTGGTCGCAAATATGAAAACGAAGGCATCGCGCGCCATGGGGCGAAAATGGTGACCGCAGTGGCCACCACAAATGTGCCAAAGGTAACGATGGTTGTGGGCGGGTCTTACGGTGCTGGCAATTACGGCATGGCCGGTCGCGCCTATCAGCCACGCTTCATGTGGTCCTGGCCCAATTCGCGCATCTCCGTGATGGGCGGCGAACAGGCGGCGGGGGTTTTGGCCACCGTGAAACGCGACGGGATTGAACGCAAAGGCGAGGAATGGTCAGCGGAAGAAGAAGCCGCATTCAAGCAGCCCACCATTGATATGTTTGAGGAGCAGAGCCACCCGCTTTACGCCTCGGCCCGGCTTTGGGATGACGGTGTGATTGACCCGCGTAAATCGCGCGAAGTCCTTTACCTCTCGCTGCTTGCCGCCCTCAACGCCCCGATTGAAGACACGAAATTCGGCGTCTTCCGCATGT
>DDMF01000154.1:15630-16085 GCA_002340515.1 Rhodobacteraceae bacterium UBA2553
GCCAACCGGGGTGAAATTGCTTGCCGCGTGATGGAAACTGCCCGGAAATTGGGCGTGGCCTCAGTGGCCGTCTACTCAGACGCCGATGCCGGTGCGCGCCATGTGATGATGGCGGATGAGGCGGTGCATATTGGCCCGCCACAGCCTGCGCAAAGTTACCTGAAAGGCGACGTGATCATTCAGGCCGCATTGGATACGGGGGCCGAAGCGATCCACCCCGGTTACGGTTTCCTGTCGGAGAACCCGGATTTTGTGGATGCGGTGGAAGCTGCTGGACTGGTCTTCATCGGCCCCTCGGCGGATGCGATCCGCAAAATGGGTCTGAAAGATGCCGCCAAAAAGCTGATGGTTGAGGCGGGCGTGCCTGTTGTGCCGGGCTATCACGGTGAAAACCAGGACCCAGCGTTTCTGGCAGAGGAAGCTGTGAAAATGGGGTATCCGGTGCTGATCAAGGC
>DDMF01000154.1:16155-16431 GCA_002340515.1 Rhodobacteraceae bacterium UBA2553
TGGCGGCGGCGGCAAAGGGATGCGCCGCGTCGATGACCCCGCGGATTTTGCTGATGCGTTGGCCTCTGCGCAAGGCGAGGCGCAAACCGCCTTTGGCAACGCCGATGTGCTGATCGAGAAATATATTCTTAGCCCACGCCACATTGAGGTTCAGGTGTTTGGTGATGGCACCCAAGCGGTGCATCTGTTTGAACGCGATTGTTCCTTACAGCGCCGCCACCAAAAGGTGATCGAAGAAGCCCCCGCGCCGGACATGACTGAAGAGGTCCGCGCCGC
>DDMF01000154.1:16515-25292 GCA_002340515.1 Rhodobacteraceae bacterium UBA2553
TGGTTCATGGAAATGAACACGCGCCTTCAGGTCGAACACCCTGTGACCGAAGAGATTACCGGTGTAGATTTGGTGGAATGGCAATTGCGTGTCGCTTCTGGCGAAGGCCTGCCAAAACAACAGCATGAACTGTCGATCAACGGCCACGCCTTTGAAGCGCGCCTTTATGCAGAAGATGTCCCGAAGGGATTTTTGCCCGCCACCGGCACGCTCACACATTTGAAATTTCCGGTTGGGGCGCGATCCGATACCGGTGTGCGCTCTGGCGATACGATCAGCCCGTTTTATGACCCGATGATCGCCAAGATCACCGTGCATGCGGCCACCCGTTCGGCGGCTTTGCGCATGATGTCCACCGCACTGGCCAAGACCGAGGTAGCGGGTTCCGTCACCAATCTGGCCTTCCTTGGTGCGCTGACCCGGCATGAAGGCTTTGCCAAAGGCGAGGTCGATACGGGCCTCATTGAACGCGACTTGGACGCGCTGACCTATGAACCGGGGCCGACGCTGGGCGACATTGGGGCCGCGGCCCTTTGTGCGCTGGATCTGTTGAAGCGTAAAGGATCGGGCTTTACCCTTTGGGGGGGCTTGAACCATTTCGTGACCCTGACCCACGGCGAAGAAAGCTATGACATTGTGGTCACCTCGTATGGAGCAGACCGGCATGTGATTGCGGTGGGGAGAGATAAAATCGAAGCCACTTGTATGAATGGTCAGTGGAGCATGGGCGACGACCGTGGCCCGCGCGTTGCAAAAGCCGGCAATGTGATCACCGTCTTTGCGCAATCCGGGCTGGAATTCCACATGGCTGATCCGCTGGATCGTGACACAGGTGTCGGGGCCGGGGCTGGCGTGATTGAGGCGCCGATGCCAGGACTTGTGAAAGCCGTCTTTGCCAAAGCGGGCCAAGAGGTGAAGCAAGGCGACCGTCTGGCAATCCTTGAAGCCATGAAAATGGAACATTCGCTGGTGGCTGCGCGTGACGGGGTGGTGGCCGAGGTGCTCTGTTCCGACGGCGATCAGGTCGAAGCCGGCGCGCCGCTTGTCCGCCTGGAGGAAGAGGATGAGTAACACAGCCTTTCGTCTTCACCATGTGCAATACGGGCGCTCGTTTCGCGTGCTGTGGCTGATCGAAGAGATCGGGCTGGAGGATAAATTGGGTGTGCCGCTTGACGTGATCCGCTATCAGATCGGGTCGAAGGAAATGGCGACGGGGGGCTTGGCAAAAGTCTCTCCGGCGACCCGCATTCCCGCGTTGGAAATCGGTGATCTGGTGATGAGCGAAAGTGGGGCCATCACCGAATATCTGGTGGAAACTTACGCGCCTGATCTTGGCCTGGCTTCTGGTCAGCAAGGGCGCGCCGAGTATTTGCAATGGATCCACTATTCCGAAACCATGGCCAGCCTGATTGAACAGCTGAACCTGCAGATGGTGTTTTTGCGCCCGCCTGCAAAACCCAGCCCCATCGTAATCAAGCTGAACGTCGCGCGCTTGCGCCATACGCTTGCGGGCATGGAAGCGCGGCTTGAGGGGCGCGATTGGTTGCTGGATCAGGGCTTTTCGGCGGCGGACATCATGATGGGGTTCAACCTGTTTGCCGCGCCCTATTATGTAAAGCTTGAGCAATTTCCAAACCTTATCGCCTATAAGACGCGGATCGAGGCGATTGCGTCACATAAGCGCTGTGTGGCCCGAGAAGGCGAACAGACGTTTTATGCGCAGGATTTCTATCCTGTGCCTGAGGAGTAAATACCCATGGACCAGATTGAGATTTTTGAAGTCGGCCCGCGCGATGGGCTGCAAAATGAAAAACGCCAAATCCCAACGGCGGAAAAGATTGCGTTGGTTGATCTGTTGTCCGGCGCAGGGTTCAAACGTATTGAAATCGCCAGTTTTGTCAGCCCCAAATGGGTGCCGCAAATGGCCGACAGTGCGGACGTTCTGGCGGGGATCACCCGCGCGCCCGGTGTTTCGTATGCTGCTCTGACGCCCAACATGCGCGGGTTTGACGGGGCGATGGCGGCCAAAGCCGATGAGATTGCCATTTTTGGCTCGGCCAGCGAGGGGTTCTCGCAAGCCAACATCAATTGTTCGATTGAGGAAAGCCTTGAGCGATTCAAGCCGATTGCAGAGGCAGCAAAAATCGCAAAAGTGAAAATGCGCGGCTATATCTCTTGCGTCACAGATTGCCCCTATGATGGGGAAACTTCCCCTGAACAGGTGGCGTGGGTGGCACAAAAGCTGATCGACATGGGCTGTTATGAAATCAGTCTTGGTGACACCATTGGACAGGCCACGCCGCAGAAAATCAACAAGATGTTGGATGCCGTTTTGGGCGTGGCGGCGCCTCAGATGTTTGCAGGCCATTACCATGACACGTCAGGGCGCGCCTGTGACAATATTGAGGCGTCCATCGCCAAAGGATTGCGTGTGTTTGATGCGGCTGTAGGTGGTCTGGGCGGCTGTCCCTATGCGCCCGGCGCGCAGGGCAATGTGGCGTCAGAGGCGGTGCATGACCGTGTGGTGTCTTTGGGCATGACCACCGGGCTGGATCGCGAAATACTGGAGCGCGGGGCCGAAATGGCGCGTGCGATGCGGATTGAGGGCTAAGCCATGAGTTATGAAACCATTTCAATCACCATGGATGATCGTGGTGTTGCGACGCTGCTGCTGGATCGGGCGGAAAAGCACAACGCCATGAGCGCGCAGATGATCGAAGAGCTGACCCATGCGGCCCATGCGCTGGGCGCGGATGACAGCGTGCGTGTGGTGATCTTAACGGGTGATGGCAAAAGCTTTTGTGCCGGCGGTGATCTGCGCTGGATGCAGGACCAGATGGCGGCGGACCCGGTCACGCGCGGGATTGAGGCCAAAAAGCTCGCGATGATGCTGAATGCCTTGAATATCATGCCAAAACCCTTGATTGCAAAGGTGCAAGGGCAGGCGTTTGGCGGTGGTGTCGGCATGGCGTCTGTGTCGGATGTGTCCATCGGTGTGTCGGGCGCAAAATTTGGCCTGACCGAAACGCGTTTGGGTCTGATCCCGGCCACCATCGGCCCCTATGTATTGGCCCGTTTGGGCGAGGCGATGGCGCGCCGTGTGTTCATGTCAGCGCGGATTTTTGACGCTGAAGAGGCCGTCACTTTGGGTCTGTTGGCCAAGGCAGTGGCACCAGAGGATTTGGATGCAGCAGTTGAGGCTGAAGTGAAACCCTATCTCAGCGTGGCCCCCGGCGCGGTGGCCGAGGCCAAAGCGCTTGCGCGACGTCTTGGTCCACCGATCACCGAAGAGATCATTGATGAGACGATTGCCGGTCTGGTTGCACGTTGGGAAAGCGCTGAGGCGCAAGAAGGCATTGCCGCTTTCTTTGCCAAAGAAAAACCGAGCTGGCAGTCGTAAATCGCAGGCGCGGGGCGGCACGTCTTAATCCTGATTGATTTTCTGGGTCTTTGGGGCGGGTGAGTCTCTTTTCAAGGGTCTCTAAACAAAAGAGGGCATCTTTTTAGGGCTGCCCTCGAAATATTTGGTTAACATGTGATGAAGGCGGGGCTGCGCAAGGCCCTGATACTTGTTCAAAAACCCTTGTAAACAAAGGTATGCTTCACATGTGACGCGAGGTCTTGCGCTAGCATTCACCTGTTTGAATATGTGCCCCGATTGGTTGACCCTGACCCTGTGCGGCGGTAAACCGCACATAGCTAGCGAATGCGTGTTTGCCCAGATATGGGCCGCATAAAAGGAGCCACACGTGGAAGACCTTCTTCGGGAATACCTCCCAATCATTATTTTCCTCGGACTTGCCATTGTGATCGGACTCGTTCTGATCATCGCCGCACTGGTCTTGGCAGTTCGCAACCCCGACCCCGAAAAACTGAGCGCTTACGAATGCGGGTTCAACGCATTTGATGACGCGCGGATGAAGTTTGACGTCCGGTTTTATCTGGTGTCGATCCTTTTCATTATTTTTGATCTCGAAATCGCGTTCCTCTTCCCTTGGGCTGTGGCCTTTAAGGGGGTCGGACTTGTCGGTTTCTGGTCGATGATGGTGTTCCTTGGCGTGCTGACCATTGGGTTTGCATATGAGTGGAAAAAGGGAGCGCTCGAATGGGAGTGATGGCAGAAGGAATTCAAACCGGGATGAACACGGCGCAAGGCGACCGTGAACACGCCACCCGGTTGTTGAACGATCAGCTGGCCGACAAAGGCTTTTTGCTGACCACCACCGACGATATCATCAACTGGGCCCGTACCGGGTCTTTGCACTGGATGACCTTTGGTCTGGCGTGCTGTGCGGTTGAAATGATGCACGCGTCGATGCCGCGCTATGATCTGGAACGCTACGGCGTTGCCCCACGGGCCTCCCCACGTCAGTCGGATGTGATGATTGTGGCCGGTACGTTGACCAACAAAATGGCCCCGGCGCTGCGCAAGGTTTACGACCAGATGCCCGATCCGCGTTACGTGATCTCGATGGGATCCTGCGCAAATGGTGGCGGCTATTACCACTATTCCTATTCGGTTGTACGTGGCTGTGACCGCATTGTGCCGGTCGACATCTATGTGCCGGGTTGCCCCCCCACCGCTGAGGCGCTGGTGTACGGTATCCTGCAACTGCAACGCAAAATCCGCCGCACCGGCACGATTGCGAGGTAAGTGATGAGTGAAGCCCAAAAAACCGCAAGCCTGAACGAACTTGGCGCTCTGCTCGAAGCAAAGCGCCCTGATTGTGTGCTGTCATGGGAGGTTGCCTTTGGCGAGCTGACCGTGAATGTGCCGCTGTCGGGCATTCCAGCGTTCATCGAGTTTTTGAAGGCCGACAAGGCCTGCAAATTCTCGAGCTTGGTGGATATCACCGCTGTTGATTATCCGTCGCGCGAAGAACGCTTTGACATGGTGTATCACTTCCTGTCGATGTACACCAACCAGCGCATCCGCGTGAAGGTTGCCGTGCGCGAAGACGAAATGGTGCCGTCGATCACTGAGGTGCACCGCTCGGCCAATTGGTTTGAGCGCGAAGTATTCGATATGTTCGGGATCTTGTTCACCGGCCACCCGGATCTGCGCCGCATTCTGACCGATTACGGCTTTCGCGGTTTTCCACTTCGCAAGGATTTCCCGACCTCGGGCTATACCGAAGTGCGTTATGACGAAGTTGAAAAGCGCGTGGTTTATGAACCCGTGTCCTTGACGCAAGAATATCGCCAGTTTGACTTTATGTCCCCATGGGAGGGTGCCAATTACATCCTGCCCGGTGATGAAAAAGAGGCCGGTAAATGATGCCCTTTTTGATTGAGTGCCTTGAGCTGGTGACCGCCGCAGTGATGCTGGCGGGGCTGATGCCTCAGTTCAAAAAAACCTGCTTGGTGTCACTAAGCGCATATACAGCTAATGGAAGATGTTTCTGATGATGGACGGCTCCAAAGGTTTCGACGACGCCCAAAGCGGCGAACAGAAAATCCGCAACTTCAATATCAACTTTGGCCCGCAACACCCGGCTGCACACGGCGTGCTTCGCATGGTGCTGGAGCTGGACGGCGAAATTGTTGAGCGTGCGGACCCGCATATCGGCCTCTTGCACCGCGGCACCGAAAAGCTGATGGAAAGCCGGACGTATCTGCAAAACCTGCCGTATTTTGACCGGTTGGATTATGTGGCGCCAATGAACCAGGAACATGCTTGGTGTCTGGCGATCGAAAAACTGACAGGGGTCGAAGTTCCGCGCCGTGGCTCCTTGATCCGGGTTCTGTTTTCCGAAATCGGTCGTATCCTGAACCACCTTCTGAACATCACCACGCAAGCCATGGATGTGGGCGCGCTGACGCCGCCACTTTGGGGCTTTGAAGAGCGTGAAAAGCTGATGATTTTCTACGAACGTGCCTGTGGCGCGCGTCTTCACGCGAACTACTTCCGTCCCGGTGGTGTGCATCAGGATCTGCCAGAAGATTTGATCAACGACATCGAGAAATGGGCCAATGAATACCCTGCCAAGATGGACGATATCGACGGGCTGCTGACGGAAAACCGCATCTTTAAACAGCGCAACGCCGATATTGGTGTTGTGACCGAAGAAGAGATCCTCGATTGGGGTTATTCCGGTGTCATGGTGCGCGGTTCTGGCCTTGCGTGGGATCTGCGCCGTGCGCAACCCTATGAATGTTATGATGAATTTGACTTCCAAATCCCAGTTGGCAAGAACGGCGATTGCTATGATCGCTATCTTGTGCGGATGGAAGAGATGCGCCAATCGCTGTCGATTATCCACCAAGCCATCGCCAAGCTGCGCGCCCCTGAGGGCCAAGGTGACGTTATGGCCCGTGGCAAGCTGTCGCCGCCAAAACGCAGCGACATGAAGCGCGATATGGAAAGCCTCATTCACCACTTCAAACTCTATACAGAAGGGTTCAAGGTTCCCGCTGGCGAAGTATACGCCGCTGTGGAAGCCCCCAAAGGTGAGTTTGGTGTGTTTCTGGTATCAGACGGGTCCAACAAACCCTACCGCGCCAAAATCCGCGCGCCCGGATATCTGCACCTGCAATCAATGGACCATGTGGCCAAGGGCCACCAGCTCGCCGACGTTGCCGCCATCATCGGCACCATGGACGTCGTGTTTGGGGAGATCGACCGCTAATGGCTAGCAACTTATATTTTTGGCAGCTGTTTGTCATTCAGATAGGGACCGCTCTCGCTTCGGGATATGTAGCATTTCGAATGGCTACGCTCAGGAAAGCCCTATTTTTTGCGGTTGTCGCTAGCTTTGTTGCTAGCATTTCGTTTGGTTTTGTTTTTGGTTTCGGGAACGGCTTTATCGCCGCAATGAGAGGTCAAGGCTAATGCTTCGCCGTCTACACAACGTACAGCCCGAAAGCTTTGCTTTCACACCCGCCAATCAGGCTTGGGCCGAAGGGCAAATCACCAAATACCCCGAGGGGCGTCAGGCCTCCGCTGTGATCCCGCTATTGTGGCGTGCGCAGGAGCAAGAAGGGTGGCTGACCAAGCCAGCCCTTGAAGCGGTCGCAGATATGCTCGACATGGCGTATATTCGCGTGCTCGAAGTGGCGTCGTTTTACTTTATGTTCCAGCTACAACCTGTTGGGTCCGTGGCGCATATCCAGATCTGCGGCACCACGTCCTGCATGATTTGCGGGGCAGAGGATTTGATTGCGGTCTGTAAAGACAAGATTGCGCCCACCCCACACACCGTGTCGGCGGATGGCAAATTCAGCTGGGAAGAAGTTGAATGTCTTGGCGCCTGTACCAACGCGCCAATGGCCCAAATCGGCAAAGACTACTTTGAAGATCTGACCGCCGAAGGCTTTGGCAAGATGATCGACGAGATGGCCGCCGGTGGCGTGCCAGTTCCCGGCCCGCAAAACGGTCGTTACGCATCAGAACCTTTGTCGGGTCTGACCACGCTGACCGACTATGAAAGTGGCAAGGCGAAATATAACGCATCGGCACAGCTTGCCACCGATATTGGCGACAGCATCAAGCGGATCGACGGCACCGAAGTGCCGTTGTTGACCCCTTGGCTTGGCAAAAACGCAGTATCCGGCAAGGCGACACCGCCAAAAGCGGCCGCCACGGGCAAACCTGCCAACCAACAGAAAAAAGCGGCCAAACCCGCAGCTGAAAAGGCGCCCGCGAAAGCGGCGGCCAAGCCAGCAGCGAAGAAAGCCAAATCTGAGAAAGCCGACGCGGCAACCCCCGCTGCGACCGGCACCCCGAAAAAACCCCGCACCATGAAAGCCCCGCGCAAAGCCGGTGCTGACGATCTGAAACAGCTGAAGGGCGTTGGCCCTAAGCTGGAAAGCACTCTGAACGACCTTGGGTTCTGGCATTTTGACCAGATTGCCCAGTGGGGAGCGGATGAGATTGCGTGGGTGGATGACAATTTGAGCTTCAAAGGCCGCATTGAACGTGACGGCTGGATCGAACAAGCCAAAACTTTGGCCGA
Source organism: Rhodobacteraceae bacterium UBA2553 (assembly GCA_002340515.1). Taxonomy (GTDB): domain Bacteria; phylum Pseudomonadota; class Alphaproteobacteria; order Rhodobacterales; family Rhodobacteraceae; genus Aliiroseovarius. The sequence continues at coordinate 24,471 of DDMF01000154.1, forward strand.
GGGCGGGGAAACCGCATTCTCGAATAAAGTGAAAAAAGGCAAGGTTTACTAAGGAATGAATATGGCAACTGACCCACATCATAAGACGGGCCGCGACGGGCGTATGGCAGGATTTGTCATCGCCATGACCGGCGCGTTGTGGGTTGGGGCCACTTGGGTTGGGAAAAGCTATGGGTGGTCTATGCGGACCATGGCCCTGGTGGATCTGATGGCCCTTGCCGGGTTTATATTTGGCCTGGTTGTAACGTATCGGATCTGGCGCAAGTCGCGCCAGCATGACGAAGGATAAGAGCGAATGCTGCAGGATAAAGACCGGATCTTTACCAACCTTTACGGTATGCATGACCGCACTCTGGCGGGTGCACAGGCGCGTGGCCATTGGGATGGAACCGCCGGGATCATCAAAAAAGGTCGTGACTGGATCATCGACCAGATGAAAGCTTCGGGCCTGCGTGGGCGTGGTGGTGCGGGTTTTCCGACCGGTTTGAAATGGTCTTTCATGCCGAAGGAAAGCGACGGTCGCCCGTCCTATTTGGTGATCAATGCCGATGAGTCTGAGCCCGGCACCTGTAAAGACCGCGAGATCATGCGTCATGATCCGCACACATTGATCGAAGGGGCGCTGATTGCCTCTTTCGCGATGAATGCCAACACCTGCTATATCTACATTCGTGGTGAATATATCCGCGAGCGTGAGGCGCTTCAGGCTGCGATCGATGAGGCCTATGACAAAGGTATGATTGGCAAGAACGCAGCCGGGTCCGGCTGGGATTTTGACCTCTTCCTGCATCACGGGGCGGGCGCCTATATCTGCGGCGAAGA
>DDMF01000153.1:0-29002 GCA_002340515.1 Rhodobacteraceae bacterium UBA2553
CGCCGAGGTCGCCTCGTCCAACAGCAAGATTGGTGGGTTCTTAAGCAATGTCCGCGCGATACCCACTCGCTGTTTTTCACCGCCAGACAGCTTTAGCCCGCGTTCACCAACCGAGGTGTCATAGCCATCGGGTAAGCCCATAACAAAATCATGGATCTTTGCGGCACGCGCAGCCTCTTCCACCTCTTCGCGGCTGGCGTCAGGTCGACCATAAGCAATGTTGTAATAGATCGAGTCATTGAACAAAACCGTGTCCTGTGGCACCACACCAATGGCCTTATGAAGGCTGGTCTGTGTGATGTCGCGAATGTCCTGCCCATCAATTTTCAACGCCCCACCATTCACATCGTAAAACCGGAACAACAGCCGCCCGATGGTGGATTTTCCCGACCCGGATGGCCCGACGATTGCGACCGTTTGCCCCGCTGGCACCTCCAATGAGACGCCTTTCAAAATGGCGCGTTCCTCATCATAGCCAAAATGAAGGTCTTCAAAGGTCAACGCCCCACCGGTTACATTCAACTCAGGCGCATTGGGCTTATCGTTCACTTCTGCAGGCTGCTCCAACAACGTAAACATCTCGCCCATATCAACCAAGGATTGGCGGATTTCGCGATACACGGTGCCCAAAAAGTTCAGCGGCATGGTGATTTGGATCATATAGGCGTTGACCATGACAAAATCGCCAACAGTCAGCTTGCCCTGCTGAACTCCCATTGCCGCCAAAACCATGACGGCCACCAAGCCACCGGTGATCAGGAAGGCTTGTCCGAAGTTCAGAAAAGCCAGCGAGTAGGAGGTCTTAAGCGCGGCACGCTCATACCCGGCCATTGCCACATCATACCGCTCCGCTTCGCGGGCTTCGGCGCCAAAATACTTTACCGTTTCAAAATTCAACAGGCTGTCGATCGCCTTCTGGTTGGCGTCGGTGTCTTGATCATTCATCTCTTTGCGAATTTTCACCCGCCACTCGGTGACCTTGAACGTGAACCAGACATAGGCCCAAATCGTCGCAACAACGACAGCTAAATACCAGATATCAAATACGAAAAACAAAATGGCAGAGACCATGGCCAGCTCAAGTGCCAGCGGCCCCATTGAGAAAAGCAAGAAGCGCAAAAGGAAATCCACCCCTTTGACACCCCGTTCAATGATCCGGCTCAGCCCCCCTGTTTTGCGCGAGATATGATAGCGCATCGACAGGCGATGAATATGGGTGAAGGTCTCTAACGCCAGCTGGCGCAGCGCCCGTTGCCCCACCTTCGCAAAAACTGCGTCTCGTAACTGTTGAAACCCGTTTGACATCAACCGAGCACCGCCATAGGCGAGCGTCAGCCCCACAGCCCCAAGGCCAAGCCATGTGGCCGGGTTCGCTCCATCGCCCGCCAGTGCGTCAACTGCCGCTTTATAAAGAAACGGCGTAGAAACGGTGATGAGTTTCGCCAAGAGCAGCATTGCCATCGCCCAGACCACACGTCGTTTTACCCAAGCCTGCCCCTTTGGCCAAAGATAAGGGGAAACACGCTTGATGATCTGCACGCTGTCTTCAGGCGCCTGTGTGGCAGTAATATGGGAATGTCGCATGCTCGCTTCTTTGCTGGCTGACGCGTCCAATAGACGGATTTCAGACGGACCCTACAGATAGGGGGCCGCCTGTCCAAGGTCGAGGGTTGATAGGTGTTTTTAATGTTATTGTTGGCCCGGCACCGCAAAAACCTGCCCTGGATAGATCAAGTCGGGGTTGCTGATCTTGTCACGATTGGCGTCAAACACCTGAACATAAAGCGTCCCTTTCCCAAGGTTATCTCGTGCAATCGCCCACAGCGTTGCCCCGGCTTGCACGGTCACAACGCGCGGGCGGGAGGCAACTTGGCCAATGGGATTTGTAGCCACGGAGGCAACATCTCCCTCGTCCTGCTCTGCATCCAATTGGGCGGCTGCCGACGGTACCCTTGCAGGGGCAGGCAGGGCGTCTTCAGTCAAAGCGATCTCTGCGTCCTCTTGCGTCGCGGGCATTGTTGCAGGATTTTCTTGCCCGTTGGTGCCGGTCGCCACTGCAACCTCCAAAGCATTGGTGGTTGTGCCGCTTGCACCATCAGAATTCGGTATTTTCACGTCATTAATGGCAGGTTCTTTTGAGGCCGCGAGCGCGTTTGCACTCTCGTTCGCTTGTCCGGCTTGTGCATCTGCGGGTACTTCAGACAATGAAGCAAGCTGTGCAGGATCCTCACGCTTGAACGGTGTTTCAAGTCGCGATATCACGTTTTCTGCGTCATCCAATGCCTCGATGCGCATCGTATAAATCCCTGCATCCACATCATTCAGCGTCACCCGCCACTGGCCGTTTTCAGACACCAGTCCCTCGGCAATCCGCGCATCATCCAGATAGATACGAACCGTTTGCGTCGCAGCACCCCGTCCGGCCAATGCGACCGCGCCGGTCTCATCATAGGAAATACTGTCCAGACTGACATCAACTGCTTCGCCACTTTCACCTGCGCCTTGGATGACCACGATCCCATCCTGATCCGCCAACAAAACCTGTGGGCTTTCGGGTTGTTCAACGGGGGCCTCGACCGCCACCTCTGGGGCCGTATCACCCGTAGCCCCCCCCGGCACAGGTGCCTCCATTGCGGCCGTTACCGACGTTGTGTCAGCCTCAGGTTTTGGCGCTGTGGTTGGACCAACAATCACCGATTGTTCCGAGGATTGTAAGGCCTTGCCGTCAACCAACAAACTCATGACGCGGGGCGTGTCAGACGGGGCTAAGGTAAACAGGGCCACAAAATTGCCATTGGCATCCGTTTGCGTGGTGCTCACGGGCTGACCATCGACCAAAAGCTCGACTTTTGAACCCGGTGTGGCTTGCCCTGCAATAACCGACGCGCCGTCCGGCTCCACGCGGACAACATCAAACCGCGGGGGGATAGCTGCCGTAGATACATCTGCCGGGTCCGGTTCGGGTGGAGAGGCCACATCATCAGATGAGCTCTTGGGCGCGACAAACTGCGATGGCGGTTCCGACACAGGTGCTTTTGCCTCTATTGGTGCATCATCTTGTGTCATCCACCAGCCAAACGCCGCCAAAACCACGGCAATCACCGCGCCACCCGCCGCCAATCCGCCCGCGCCCAGCTTGGGCGTTTCATTTGATGTCATCATCATCCCCTCACGGTTGATCACACGACCTTCCCCGTCAATGCTCCAACCTGGTTTTTGTTCACATGCCTGTACGCATCACAGCCCGCCTGCCCCAACGGAAGGAAAAGGCAAAGATCCCCAGCCTCATCCCACCGTTTTTGCGATTGTTTCACCGCGACTTGAGACAGCTTAACAATCCCGGTAACACCGGTCAAAAGGTCAATTGAAGGATTACGACATGGCCCGAACAGCATCTATATGTGTTTTCTGCGGCGCACGCTTTGGAAACAACCCAGCATACGGCGACGCGGCACGTGAACTTGGGGCAGAATTGGTTACAGAAAACTGGCGGTTGGTATATGGGGCCGGCGATGTTGGATTAATGGGGGCCGTTGCCAAAGCCGCCCAAGACGCGGGTGCGGAAACATTTGGCGTCATCCCACAACATTTGATGGATCGGGAGGTTGGCAACCGCGATCTGACCAGTTTCATCGTGACGGAAAACATGCATGAGCGAAAAAAGGTCATGTTTATGAACTCGGACGCCATTGTTGTGCTTCCGGGCGGCGCGGGATCACTGGATGAGTTTTTTGAGGTCCTCACATGGCGGCAACTTGGGCTGCATGACAAACCAATCGTGCTCTTGAATGTCTTGGGCTATTGGGATCCGCTGATCGCTTTGATGGATCACATCGTTGCGCAGGGCTTCGCGGATGAAAGCGTCAAGGATTTCATTCACATTGCGGATGATGTTCCAGCGGCGAAAACTGCCTTGAAAACCGCGCTAAAGCTCTAACCATAATAAAAAGGGCTGCTCCTTTGAGCAGCCCTTTTGAATGTCATAGTCGTCACGCTCACATGCGCGAGGCAACATTTTCCCAGTTCACAAGGTTGTCCAGAAAGTTTGACAGGTAAACCGGACGCTTGTTGCGGAAATCAATGTAATAGCTGTGCTCCCACACGTCGCAACCCAGCAATGCGGTCTGGCCAAAGCACAATGGGTTCACACCGTTTTCGGTTTTGGTCACAGCCAATGAGCCATCGGCGTTTTTCACCAACCAGCACCAGCCAGACCCAAACTGACCTGCACCTGCGGCGGAAAACTGCGACTTAAACTCATCAACCGAGCCAAAATTCTCAACAAGCGCTTTTTCCAGCTCACCCGGCATGGCCGATTTGCCCGGCCCCATCATCTCCCAAAACTGGTTGTGGTTCCACAGTTGCGAGATGTTGTTGAAGATCCCGTTTTGCGCCACGGACGTCTTGTCATAAGTGCCGGTGATGATCTCTTCGAGGGTCTTACCCTCCCATTCAGTGCCCGCAATCGCGGCATTGCCGTTGGTCACATAGGCGTTGTGGTGCAGGTCGTGATGGTACTCCATCGTTTCTGCAGACATGCCAAGATCGGCAAGTGCATCGTGAGCATAGGGAAGATCGGGAAGTTCAAAAGCCATGTTGGCCCCCTTAAATCGCGTGTTTCAGTTACGTTCTAGATGGGGCACCACGCCCCTGCTGGTCAAGGGCAGAGACAGAAAAACCGCCGAAAAATCCGGCGGTTTTTTATTTTCAAAATAACAAAGCCTCTATTTCAGAACGCATTTGCCCTTGCCCTTAAACGTGTTTTGATAACCCAAAGGCTTCATCGACTCTCGCGCAGAGAGATTTGCTTTCATAATGGTCAAGTTGTACCGATTGTTTGGCATAACATCCCAATTGCCTTCAGTGGTCTGCACCTTGAGCTGTTTCACACTCCATGCATAAGTAATGCGCTTGTCATTCTCATAGGAAATTTCTGCTGCAATTGGCTGTGAATATACTTCATCAATTAACCCATCATAAACCATAATCTCGCCGGTCTTTGTGTCGTGCTCAATATAAGTTTGTGGTGGGATCAAGAAGCTATCATGACCAGACACAGCCCCCATTTCGCACAAATACGTTTCCGCCATGACCGACACAGGAGCCAATGCAATCATTGTTCCAATTGTAAGCGACATCCAATTTTTCATTTGTTTCTCCAAATAGGTCTTGATGGTTTGATTTATCTGGTGTGAGCAAAGGTTCGGCCTAGTGTGGCCTTAGCTATTTTTGGTGCGCGCTTCCGCGCTGCCCAATCTCACTTCACGATGCAACTTCCCTTGCCATGAAAGCTTTTTCCAAGGTCAGTGGCACTGACAGGGTTGGCCCGAAGTGTCGCTGAGTGATCCGCTTTTTGAATGGAAACTGAATAGATGGTCAATCCAACGCGCCGGCGATTTACATGCCGCTCAATCGGGATATCCGTATTGTCGACTGAGAACTGAAAAGTCACCCGACGTGCATTGTTGATCGTTAATTCCCCATCAAACGCCCGTTTTCCAACGTTCTCAAATAACCCCGTAGTCACCGTTACACGCGCTTTTTCACGGTCGTTGGTAATCTGGACAGTTGTCGGAACCCAGGCCTCATATCGGTCAGGCACTTTGAATGTGCAATTCAGTGTCTCTGCTGCGACAGGCGTACCAAGCAAGCCTGCGAATACAAGAGAGATAAGGGACGTTTTATTAAAGGTTTTTCCAAACATCATTTCTTTTTCCGTTGTTTTCTGGGGACGCGTGGATGGGGTAATCGCCATGTGTTCGGGGTAATAGCCCCGCTCAGTTCATTTCAGAACACATGACCCTTTTCCGTGAAAACTTTTTCCATGATCAGATGCATAGTTTGGATTGGCCCGAAACGTCGCTGAGTGATCTGCTTTTTGAATGGTGACTGAATAAGTGGTCAACCCAAGGACCTTACGATTATATTTCCGCTCAATCGGAATATCAGAATTGTTGTATTGGAACCGAAACGTCGCTCTACGATCGTTATTGGTTCCTAGCTTTCCCAGAATTGCGTGTTTCCCATGGCGATCAAACAACTCTGCACTCACGGATACACGCGAAAGGTCGGCGTCGTTTGTAATCCGAACAACTGTCGGAACCCACTGTTTGAAACGGTCTTTTACATCGAATTTGCAGTCATATACCTCTGCAATCGCTGGTGTCGCCACCACACCACCAAGAGTCAAAAGAAAAGCATGTAGTTTCATAAAAAAACCTCCTCAAACAATCTAGCGTTGAACTAGACCGATTTGAGAAGGTTTACAAGCCCTTGGCAGGGCTTTCTTTCAACTATTACAGGTAAACTTCGCCCCCCGGCAAAGCTGCGTCTTTCAACAGATCAAATGCGTATTTTCCGACCGATCGGAAACACACCAATTCGGCTGTTTCCTCGTCAATCATATGAAACGCAGCTGGGATTTGCGCGATGCGTGTGCGGCGCAATTGCCCCGGTGACAAGGCGTTCACATCCGCCGGGCTCACCTTTGCAACCACTTCGCGGGCGGCAGCACCAATGATGCGAAATACAGTCCGCGCATCAGACACATTGACGGCCAGCGCATGCTCACCCGCCAACGCCTTGGTGAGGGCCGCAACCATATCATTTGCGGCAGCATGATCCACAATCAGCAACAGCTCATCCGGAGACATCCAGCCCACCCGGCCCTTGTCCCCCGAAGCAATCTCACCCTGCCCGGGCATCGCTGCCCCCGTCGCGGATTTAACGGCCTTGGCCAACGCTTTTGATGTAAGATCCCCACGCAGGGTGATCATGCCCACAAGGCCCTGTTCTTCGACGCGCACATAGCCCTCAAAGCTGGCGCCATTCAGCGTAGAAACAGCATTAGACATTTTGCTTCTCTCCGTCTTTGTCATAAAAGACCGGATCACAGATCCGCGCCTTAATCACAGTGTTGGTGCCATCAACAGTTGGGAAGGAAATTACCTCGCCCATCCGATCTGGACCATGCAACACAAGCCCCATGGCTATGCCCTTTTTCAAGGTCGGCGAATAATAGGTTGAGGTCACGCGGCCAATAACCACCTTCTGACCATTCGCATTCTCACCATCACCCTGCGCATAGGCACCATCTGGCAAAACTGATCCGTCTAGAGTTTCAAGCCCCACAAGCTTCCAGCGTTCAGGGTCCGCCATGTGAGTACGCGTGTGCGCCCGCTTGCCAATAAAGTCCTCTTTCTTTTTCGAGATCGCCCAGTTCAGCCCAAGATCCTGTGGGATCACGGTGCCGTCGGTTTCGTCCCCGATCATGATAAAGCCCTTCTCGGCCCGCATGATGTGAAGCGCTTCAGTGCCATAAGCCATCGCACCAAACTCTTCACCCGCTTCATGCAGCTTATCCCAAAACGCGCGACCTTGGCTGGCAGGGACGGCAATCTCATAGCTAAGCTCGCCCGAGAAGGAGATCCGGTAAACCCGCGCCTCAAACCCGCCCAATGTGCCGTCTTTCCACTGCATGAACGGAAGCGTTTCTTTTGACACATCCATACCACCCAGCTTTTCCAAAAGCTTACGCGCGTTGGGACCAACAACAGCAACCTGCGCCAACTGCTCGGTCACATTGGCGACATAGACATTCCAGTCCCACCACTCGCATTGAAGCCACTCTTCCATGTGGCCATGAATACGATCAGCGCCGCCAGATGTGGTGTGACAAAGCCACGTGTCCTCATCAATACGCGCGACAACACCGTCGTCCGACAGGAACCCGTTTTCCGAGCACATCAGACCATAGCGACATTTGCCCACAGCCAGGTTCGACATCATGTTGGTGTACATCATATCAAGGAATTTGCCCGCATCTGCCCCTTTGACAATCAGTTTGCCAAGGGTGGATGCGTCCAAAAGCCCCAGACGTTCACGCGTGTTCAGCACCTCACGGTTCACCGCTTCCGCATGGCTTTCGCCTTTACGTGGATAGGTGTATGGGCGACGCCAATGGCCGACCGGTTCCATATAGGCACCCTGTTCTTCGTGCCATTCGTGCATCGGTGTGCGACGAATGGGTTGGAAGATTTCTGCGCGTGCTTCGCCCGCAATCGCCCCAAGTGAAATTGGTGTGTAAGGCGGGCGGAACGTGGTGGTGCCGGTGGTTGGGATCTCTTGATTAAGCGCATCAGAAAGAACCGCCAAACCGTTGATATTCGACAATTTACCTTGATCCGTCGCCATACCCAGCGTGGTGTAACGCTTGGTGTGCTCAACACTTTCGTACCCTTCACGGGCCGCGAGTTGAACATCCGAAACCTTCACATCGTTTTGGAAATCAAGCCACATTTTCATGCGTTTTTTCGGACCAGCACCTTGCGGCATAATCCAAACCGCAGCCATAGGCTGTGTCTCTTCTGCATCCGACTTAGGAGCAACAGCTTTTGAAGCTTCCCCCCCAACAGCCGTCACAGCAGATTTGCCCGCGGCATCACCATCAGTCAGAACATCCGCCAATGACATCGCCCCAGAAGCCGCCCCTGCCGTGATGACAAACCCCTTGCCATCATGGCTGGTCGGTGCGCGATCCGGGTCTGGGCGGAAATGCGCGTGCGCCTCATCCCAGATCAGTTTGCCGCCGCAGTGGGACCACAGATGCACAACCGGCGACCAACCGCCAGACATTGCAACTGCATCACATTTGATCTCTTCCAACGCAGCGCCTTCGCCCACTTGGGCACAGATCGACACGCCGGTCACCTTCTTTCCGCCATGCACCTTTGCAATGGCTTTTCCGGCTTCCACGCGGATACCAGCGGCACGCGCAGCCTCGGCCAATGGGCCTGTCGCTTCGGGACGCGCGTCCAGAATGACAGGAACATCAAGGCCCGCGCCTTTCAGAGCCAAAGCCGTGCGATAAGCATCGTCATTGTTGGTCACAACAACGGTGCGATCGCCAACGGAAACCCCCCAATTTACCACGTAATCACGCACCGCAGACGCCAACATCACGCCGGGAATGTCGTTACCCGCAAAAGACAAAGTCCGTTCAATCGCCCCGGTTGCGGTCACGATCTGCTGCGCACGAATGCGCCACAAACGGTGACGAGGACGCCCGTCACCCGGTGTGTGATCCGCCACACGCTCATACCCAAGAGCGTAGCCGTGATCATAAACACCAGACCCCATGGTGCGGATGCGCAAGGTGACATTGTCCATCGCTTCAAGGGCGGCGACAGTCTCGTCCACCCAAGTGCCACAGTTTTTGCCGTCAATCGTGCCGCCGTCAACTGGCGCACGACCACCCCAATGGGCGGTTTGCTCCATCAGCAACACAGATTTGCCCGACTGACCAGCGGCCATAGCAGCGGCCAGACCAGCGACACCGCCACCGACAATCAGAACGTCAGTGTGATGATAAAAATGCTCATACCGATCCACGTCCCCTTCGGTCGGAACCTGCCCCAGACCTGCGGACTGGCGGACAATCGGTTCAAAGACATGCTTCCAACCCGCGCGCGGGAACATGAAAGTCTTGTAATAGAAACCAGCAGGCAGGAAACGCGACACATAGTTGTTCACGACACCCACATCAAACTCAAGGCTCGGCCAGTGGTTTTGCGACGTCGCGGTCAGACCATCAAAAAGCTCGGTGGTGGTGACACGTTGGTTCGGTTCAAACCGCCCGCCTGTGCCCATATTCACCAGAGCATTTGGCTCTTCTGCGCCCGAGGCCAGAATACCGCGCGGACGGTGGTATTTGAACGAGCGACCAACCAAGGTCTGGCCCGTACCAAGCAAAGCTGCAGCGAGTGTATCACCTTCATAACCTTGCATTTTTTTACCGTTAAAGGTGAAATTTTTCACCTTGCTGCGGTCGATCAGGCGACCGCCTGATGCCAGACGAGTGCTCATTTATAGCCCTCCCACTCTGGGTGTTTCGCTTTGACTGCGTCGATGATCGCCTTTGGCGGCTCAAGCGTTTGCGCGAGATATGTGCCGTAAACTTCCAACGTCATCGTGTTGCGGGCCGCATGAAAAAACTTGCCGCAACCTGACGCGTGCCGCCAGCGTTCAAAATGAACACCTTTGGGGTTTTTACGCATGAACAAATAGCCTTCGAAATCATCATCCGATGAGCCGGGACCAAAACGCTTCAGATGCGCTTCGCCGTCACCGTGCAGATCAGTTTCATCGGCCATAACGCCGCAATAGGGGCATTCTAGGATCAGCATCTTCTATCCTCCTAGTGGGCGACGCCAGCGGCGACGCTTTCATCAATGAAACGACCTTCGGTGAAGCGGTCCATGCCGAACTCGGCAGCCAGCGGCCCCGGCTCACCCTTGGCCACCAATTCCGCCATCGCCCAGCCAGACCCCGGAATGGATTTAAAGCCACCCGTGCCCCAGCCTGCGTTGATAAAGGTGTTGCCCAGTGGTGTTTTTGAGATGATCGGCGAGCGGTCGCCCGTCACATCCACAATCCCACCCCATTGGCGCAGCATTTTCAGGCGTGACACAATTGGGAAGGTCTCAACCAGCGCCCGCACGGTTTCTTCCACATGGTGGAACGATCCGCGTTGGGTATAGTTGTTGAACCCGTCGGTGCCGCCACCAATCACCATTTCGCCTTTGTCAGATTGCGACATGTATCCGTGCACCGTGTTGGCCATCACAACCACATCCATGCAAGGTTTGATCGGCTCTGACACCAGCGCTTGCAGGGCCACCGATTCCATCGGCAGGCGGAAACCGCCCATTTCAGCCAAGCTGCCAGAGTTGCCGGCCACAACAATCGCCATCTTATCGCAATCAATCTCGCCTTTGGTGGTGGACACGCCTTTGACGTTGCCCCCCTCCTGGCGCACCCCGGTCACTTCGCATTTCTGAATGATGTCCATGCCCATCGCCGAGCACGCGCGCGCATAGCCCCAGGCCACCGCATCGTGACGGGCGGTGCCTGCACGCTCTTGCCACAGCGCGCCCAATACAGGGTAACGCGGGCCATCAAGGTTGATGATTGGCACCAATTCTTTGACTTTTGCAGGCGAAATAAACTCCGTCTTTACACCTTGCAACGCGTTGGCGTGTGCCGTGCGCTCATAGCCACGGATCTCAGCCTGCGTTTGCGCCAGCATCATCACACCACGTGGGCTGAACATGACGTTATAGTTCAGGTCCTGCGACATCGTCTCATAGAGCGAGCGCGCTTTTTCATAGATCGCCGCAGACGGGTCTTGCAGGTAATTCGAGCGAATAATGGTTGTGTTGCGGCCCGTATTGCCGCCCCCAAGCCAGCCCTTTTCGATGATCGCCACATTGGTGATCCCAAAATTCTTACCCAGATAATAGGCAGTGGACAGACCATGGCCGCCAGCGCCCACAATCACCACATCATATTTTTTCTTAGGCGTAGGCGACGTCCAAGCACGCTCCCACCCTTCGTGATAACGCGCAGCTTCCCGCGCAATGGCAAATGCCGAATAACGTTTCATGCGATTCCCCCAGTTCGGGCTTCGGTTTTCACATTCTTGTACGCATTTACCCCTTGCGGTCACAGCGACCCAGCGCCGTTTATGGTCAAAAAGCGACACGGGGGTGAAATCGGCATCAAGGGCGCCAAGTCACACCTTCGTGAAGGGGCAAATCGCTTGACGTAAGTCATGTCACCCCCGCCCGAATTGTCACATCTAAGCTTTGGGGGTTTTTAACCCGACCAAGCCCCTATACATGATAGGGAACAAACGATGCGGGGACATTATGGTTTTCTGGGCACTCACTGGCGCGGTCACTTTGGCCGTTGTTCTAATTTTATCGCGGCAGATGTTGCGCAAATCATCCTCGTCTGATCAGGCGGAAATCACGTCTGATATGCGGATTTATCGCGATCAGCTGAAAGAGCTTGAACGTGATATTGAACGGGGCACTGTCACCGAGGCAGAGGCCGATCGCGCCCAGCTTGAAATCTCGCGTCGCCTGCTCGAGGCAGATCGCGCAGCCAAAGCCCGCACAGTTGCAAGCGACGCCCCAGACATGATGACCCGTGGCACCGCGGGTATTGCGGCATTGGTTTTGATCCTTGGCGGTTTTGGTCTCTACTGGACACTCGGCTCACCCGGTGCGCATGATCTGGGTCTGAAAAAACGCATCGCTTTGGCCCAAGAGGTGCGCGACACCCGACCCACCCAAGCCGAGATCGAAGCACAGCGCCCGGCATGGGAAGGTCCCCCTGCGGAAACCCCCGCCGACTATCTTGAGCTGATCAAGAGCCTGCGCGCCTCGGTCGAGAAAAAACCTGATGACCCCAGAGGGTTAGATCTGCTGGTGCAGCACGAAACCAATCTTGGGAACCACATTGCAGCCCGTGAAGCGATGGATCATTTAATCACCGTGAAAGGCGATGAGGTCAGTGCTAATGACTTCGCGAGACAAGCCGATGTGATGATCATGACCGCCGGTGGATATGTCTCACCTGAGGCAGAAGAGGCACTGCGCCTCGCGTTGCTGAAAGAACCACGCAATCACGTAGCACGGTATTACACCGGGCTTTTGTTTGCTCAAACAGACCGACCTGATCTGGCCTTTCGCATGTGGCGTGCTCTCTTAGAAGAAGGCCCCGATGGCGCCCCTTGGATCACGCCAATTCGCAGCCAAATCGGCTTTTTGGCGCAAGCCGCAGGTGTGGATTACACCCCACCCACTGCCAGCGAAACGCCCGCTGGTGACACCGCGCAACCCGGCCCAACCGCAGAAGACGTTGAGGCAGCACAGGACCTGAGCGAAGAAGATCGTGGTGATTTGATCCAAAGCATGGTGGAACGTTTGTCAGAGCGGTTGGCCACAGAAGGCGGCACCCCTGATGAATGGGCGCGACTGATTTCTGTACTTGGCGTTTTGGGCAACACCGAACGTGCCGTTGCGATCTGGGGAGAGGCCAAAGAGATGTTCATTGATCACCCGGACGCGCTCGACATCGTGCGGATTGCCGCCAAACAAGCGGGTGTCGCCGAGTGATTTTTGAGACCATCGAAGAGTTTAAAGACGCGATGCCCCCATTCTGCGCCTTGGTGGGATTGGACCTTGGCACCAAAACCGTTGGCGTCGCTGTCTCTGATGGTTTGCGGCAGGTCGCGACACCGCTTGAAACCATCAAGCGGAAAAAGTTCACCCTGGATGCCGCGCGCATTCTTGAAATCGTGGCCGACCGTCAAATCGGCGGCATTATCCTTGGCCTGCCCCGAAACATGGACGGCAGCGAAGGTGCACGGTGCCAATCCACCCGTGCATTTGCACGGAACCTGACCAAATTAACTGGCATCCCTATCAGTTATTGGGATGAGCGTTTGTCCACCGTGGCCGCCGAGCGCGCGCTGTTAGAGGCGGATACGTCTCGAAAGCGTCGTTCTGAGGTCATTGACCATGTGGCCGCTGGCTATATCCTGCAAGGGGTATTGGACCGAATGAGGCATTTGTAATGGCTGACGATGCGCAGATATGGCAACGAAACGAAGTCGATAGCCCCTGTGTGAAAATCTGCGTCGTGCATCGCGAAGCGGGTCTTTGCACCGGCTGTTTGCGCACGATGGACGAGATTGCAGCGTGGTCAAACATGCCTCATCAGGAACGCCAAGAGATCATGGATGCACTGCCGGAACGCCGGTCACAGCTGTCCAAGCGGCGCGGCGGGCGCAAAGCGCGCCAACAAAGCCAAGGGTGATCCACATCACTGCAATGTGACTGTTCAATTGCCAAAGGCGGGTTAGCTTTGGATCATGAAAAGCCTAGCACTGTCCCTGTTGATCCTCGCCTCACCCTCCTATGGCGCCGAGTGGAAAACCCGGTCTGACGACAGACTGTTTTCCAAAGCTCAATTGACGACAAGAGTACGCGGGAAGATCTTGACCTATTTTGACGGCGGGACATCTGATTTTCGGCAAAACGGCGCGTATTATTATACTTATGGCGGCGGTGGCGTTTGGGAAGGCCACTATCACATTGGCGGCGACAGCACCATCTGTATCACCTATGTCACCGAGCAAACGCGCTGTGACCTATACGTCTCGTCCGGGGATCGTCTGACGGTGATCACCGAAACTGGCATAAGGTTTCCGATCAAGACCATCACCGAAAACTGATCCGGGCTTATTCTGCGGCATCCGCTTCAGCTGCTGCCTCGGCGTCTATTTCGGCTGCACGCTTTTCAACCAGACCGACGATGTGATCCACCATCTTGTCATTGTCCAACTTGTGGTCTTGTTTCCCTGCGACATAAACCATGCCAGCCCCTGCGCCACCGCCGGTAAATCCAACATCGGTCATCAACGCTTCGCCTGGACCGTTTACGACACAGCCAATGATCGAAAGGCTCATGGGGGTGTGAATATGCGCCAAACGCTCTTCCAATGTCGCGACGGTTTTGATCACATCAAAGCCTTGGCGTGCGCAGCTGGGGCAAGAAATGATGTTGATACCGCGATGCCGCAACCCAAGGGATTTCAGGATTTCAAACCCAACCTTCACCTCTTCCACCGGGTCCGCAGACAGGCTCACGCGGATCGTGTCCCCAATGCCGGACCACAAGAGATTGCCCAATCCAATCGCCGATTTGATCGTGCCCGACACCAGCCCACCGGCCTCGGTAATACCCAAGTGAATCGGCGCATCCGTTGCCTCAGCAATGCCTTGATAGGCCGCCGCAGACAAAAACACATCGGATGCTTTCACGCTGATTTTATACTCGCGAAAGTCATTGTCCTCGAGAAGGCGAATATGCTCAAGCGCCGATTCTACCATCGCGTCAGGGCAGGGTTCGCCATATTTCTCAAGAAGATGCCGCTCAAGTGAGCCTGCGTTCACACCAATTCGGATGGAGCATCCATGGTCCTTTGCTGCCTGCACCACATCGCGCACGCGCCCGGCGTCACCAATATTGCCAGGGTTGATGCGCAAACAAGCCGCCCCCGCCTCTGCCGCTTCGATAGCACGTTTGTAATGGAAATGAATATCCGCCACGATCGGTACCGGGCTTTCCCGAGTGATTTCTTTAAGCGCAGCTGTCGCGCCAACATCAGGGCATGAAATGCGCACGATATCCGCACCGGCCTCTGCCGCCGCAATCACCTGACCCAATGTGGCTTTTACATCCGAGCTGTCCGTGTTGGTCATCGTCTGAACTGATATCGGGGCATCCCCGCCCACCGGCACATTCCCCACCATGACCTGACGGGATTTCCGACGTTCAATGTCACGCCAAGGGCGAATAGGATTGTGGCTCATGACGGGACCTTTCCAACGCAGGGGTTCGCGCCCAGAGATACCTTGCACGCCGCCCTATCACAAGCGCCAGAACGAAAAACGAGCGCGCAATTGCGCACTCGGTTTGTTTGTTCTTGCTCAATCATCGCAAAGATTTAGGCGTGGTTTACTGGCTCAACTGCAGTTCAGCCACATAGGTGGCCAAAGCTTGATCTTCTTCCACATTTGCCACCGAATAGGTTTCGGTCAGAGCGTCTTGTGACAAGGCAATATTTTTCACGACTGAAGCCCCTTCCCCAGCAGGGCCATAGGCGGTGCCATTCACGGCAAAATAAATTGCACCGGCATTGCCAGACCGCAGAACCGGCGCAGCCTCGGTTTTTGGCAAGACATATTGTTCGCCCGCATCCAGAATTTTCTCAAAGATCACCGATCCGTCAGCCGATTGAATGCGCACCCAAGATGGGCGAACCGCAAGGACCACCACTTCTGCTGCATCGGCACCAAAGACCTGAACCGAACGAGGCGTAATGGCATCCCCGGTCACAGCCGCAATAACTGATTGAGCATTGCTGCCAGCGTCAAAAACCGGTGAGCCGGGAATCGATGGCGCCTGCCCCAAATGTGGCGTGGCATTGGCCAGAACGCCAACATTGCGCGGATCCAACGTGGAAATGGGGGCGTCACGCTGTACCATCACCGGCACATCAAGTGCTGCGGGGCGATACAGACGATCAAGTGCCTCGGCAGAGGGTGGAACCATTACGGATCCAGCATCGGCCAGATCAGTAGAACCTTCGAAGACCGGAAGCTCAGACAAAACACCGGGGGTTTGCTCTATCGGCGCAAAGTCTACGCGTTGAATTTCTTGCAAAACGGACCATCCCGCAAAGCCCAACACCCCAACAAGTGCGGCCAAGACCGCGACGGATCCCACCGCGCCGGGTTCAATCCGCGCAAAGATGCTTTCGGATTGCGGCACCCAAGTGGCGTTTGGATTGGCCAATGGGTCAATGTTTTGTTTCACTTTTTTGGCGGCACCGGGTTGCGGCTTGGTCGAGGCGGCCTTGGACATACCATGCGCGGTGGCAAAGCCGGATTCGGCACAGAAACATTCAAACGCCCATTCGGGGTTCAGGCCGAGGTAACGTGCATAGGAACGTACATAACCTGCGATAAACCCCTGCGTTTCAAACGCAGAAGCATCCGCATTTTCAATGGCGGCAATATAAGTGGCTTTGATTTTCAGCTCGCGCTGTACATCAAGAAGGGATTTGCCCAGCGTAGCGCGTTCGCCACGCATGACGTCACCCAAACGCAATTTGAAGGAGTCAAAGCCAGTGCCTTGATCCTCTTCCTTGATGCGTGACGATGCCCAACGCCCGATCATACAGCCTGCTCCTGATTAATCTCGCCTGTCCCTAGCGAAGATAGCGATTCGATGTTCCGCTACCTTTCACGAGCAAGTTACCACAAACTTAAGAATTATACATCTGTCGATTGAGCTTAGGCCGAAAGCTCGGCGCGATTCAGCTCACAATGCGACCAGAGCGCATCCATCGCATCAACCAGTGCATCCATCTCTTCTGGGCCATGAACCGGTGAAGGTGTGAACCGCAAACGCTCAGTGCCGCGCGGCACTGTTGGGAAGTTGATTGGCTGTACATAAATACCAAATTGATCCAGCAACATGTCTGACAGTTTCTTGGTATGTACCGGGTTCCCAACAATCACTGGGACAATATGCGTGCCATGATCAATGATCGGCAGACCCAGCCCTTTCAGGCGGGTTTTCAAGATGCGTGCCTGTGTCTGATGTTGATCTCGCAGGTCTTGATTGGTCTTAAGATGCGCAACAGAAGCAGCAGCAGCAGCAGCCACTGCAGGGGGAATAGAGGTCGAGAAAATGAACCCTGGCGCATAAGACCGGATGGCATCACACATTTTGGCGGATGCTGCGATATAGCCGCCCATCACGCCAAATGCTTTTGCCAAAGTGCCGTTGATAATGTCGATACGGTCCATAAGGCCTTCGCGTTCCGCAATACCTGCCCCGCGCGGACCATACATGCCCACAGCGTGCACTTCGTCGATATAGGTCAGTGCGCCGAACTCATCAGCAAGATCACAAATCGCTTCGATCGGACCAATGTCACCGTCCATGGAGTAGATCGATTCAAAGGCAATCAATTTTGGCGCATCAGAATCGTCCGCCTCCAACAGCTCACGCAGATGGGCCAAATCATTGTGACGGAAAATGCGTTTATTGCCGCCGTTACGACGCACCCCTTCGATCATTGACGCATGGTTTAGTGCGTCAGAATAAATGATCAAGCCAGGGAATAGTTTTGGCAAGGTCGATAGGCTGGCATCATTCGCAATATAGGCCGAGGTGAACACCAAGGCGTCTTCTTTCTGGTGAAGATCTGCAAGTTCAGCCTCTAGCCGTTTGTGATACACCGTGGTGCCTGAAATGTTGCGCGTTCCACCAGAGCCGGCGCCCGTTGCGTCAATCGCTTCGTGCATCGCTCCCAGCACAGAGGCATGTTGACCCATGCCCAAATAATCATTTCCACACCAAACGGTCACCGGTTGCTCGGATCCATCTGGTTTCTTCCAGGTCGCATGTGGGAAATGGCCCTGATGCCGCTCAATCTCGATAAACGTACGATAGCGGCCTTCTTCGTGAAGACGCCCGATGGCTTCGTCCAGCTTTCGGTTATAGTCCATTTTCCCCTCCAAGTGCCCCGGTTTTGGGCCACATGATCCTGTGTGTTGTGACAAACTTAACCTAAAACTTCTGTCAGACACATTCAAAACAAAGAAATGTTCTGCAAAAACCCGGCCAAATCATTCGCGCGTTAGGTCAACTAGCCCCATTGGTGGCGGTATTACATTGATCTGGCGCAAATGAAAGAGACCGAAACGTCGCAGAAATCGACCCGCTACACCTCCGCTGGGCCAATCGGAAATTTTCCTCACTGGACAGCCCCCCTGTGCCTGATAGGCTCCGCTCAGACATCAAATTGGCGCCTGCCCACGGGCGGATCACCACGTTTTAAGGAGCATACCATGACGCTTGACCGCGTTCTTGAGCGTATCGACCAAGACCTGACACACTCCGTTGATCGGTTGTGCGAACTCTTGCGCATACAATCCATTTCTACCGACCCTGCTTTCAAAGCCCATTGTGACACCGCCGCAGATTGGTTGGTCAACGACTTGAAAACAATTGGGTTTGACGCCGAAAAGCGCGTTACTCCGGGGCATCCTATGGTGGTCGGTCATCATGATGGTCCCGATGGCGAGCAAGATCGCCACCTGCTGTTTTATGGCCATTATGATGTGCAACCCGTCGATCCATTGGACAAATGGGATCACGATCCCTTTGCGCCCTTTGTCGAAGACACGCCCAAAGGAAAGATCATCCGCGCCCGCGGGGCATCGGACGACAAAGGCCAGTTGATGACCTTTATTGAGGCCTGTCGCGCATGGAAGGCCATCAACGGATCTCTGCCTGCAAAACTGACGATCTTTTTTGAAGGCGAAGAAGAATCAGGCTCCCCCAGCCTTGTGCCTTTCATGCAAGACAACAGCGACGAACTGACCGCCGACATTGCCCTGATCTGCGACACGTCAATGGTCAGCCCCGGCGTGCCGTCGATCGCCAGCCAGCTGCGCGGCATGTTGAAGGATGAGTTCACCCTTGTTGGCCCGTCGCTTGACCTGCATTCCGGCCACTACGGCGGGCCCGGCCTGAACCCCCTTCGCGAAATGTCCCGCATTATTGCCAGCTTCTATGACGAAGAAACCGGCGCCGTTGCAGTTGATGGGTTTTATGACGGTGTCTCTGAGGTTCCCGCCGAACTTTTGGCCCAATGGGAAACCTGTGGATTTGATGAAAAAGAATACCTGGATAATGCCGGTTATTCGATGAACCACGGCGAAAAGGACCGCACAAGCCTTGAACAGCAATGGGCGCGACCCACGCTGGAAATCAACGGCGTTTGGGGCGGGTATAATGGCGCGGGATCCAAAACCGTGATCCCGTCAGAGGCGCATTGCAAAATC
Source organism: Rhodobacteraceae bacterium UBA2553 (assembly GCA_002340515.1). Taxonomy (GTDB): domain Bacteria; phylum Pseudomonadota; class Alphaproteobacteria; order Rhodobacterales; family Rhodobacteraceae; genus Aliiroseovarius. The sequence continues at coordinate 19,275 of DDMF01000153.1, forward strand.
ACCTGCCGCCTTGTGGGCGATATGGACCCCGACGCCCTGCGCGACAAGCTGCGCGCCCATGTTGAGGCCCAGTTGAAGCCAGATACCAAAGTGATTTGGGACAATGATCTAGAAGGGTCTCGCGCTTCGGTAATGGACATCACGCGGCCCGAGTTTGCTGCGGCCCAAAAAGGCCTGTCAGATGAGTGGGATCGCGAGGCGGTTTTTGTTGGCATGGGTGGATCCATCCCTATCGCGGGGTTCTTCAAATCCATTCTCGGTATGGAATCCATGCTTGTTGGCTTTGCCAATGATGACGATAAAATCCATTCCCCCAACGAGAAATACGACATGAAAAGTTTTCACAAAGGCATTCGCTCTTGGGCACGGATCCTGTCGGAATTGTCGTAAACAAAAAAGGGGGCCCACCGGGGCCCCTTTTCAATTCGAAACACTTCTAAATATGTATCGTCCGCTAAACATTAGGCGGCAGTCGACGCATCCGAACCAGCTTCACTCCCAACACGATCCACGGCGCGCCATGCATGAGCAAATCGAAGATATCAATTGGCGCCCTGAGATTTCCGGTCACCAACATGCCCAGCTTTTCCCACACATGCGGTGGCGCAAATGGTGCAAGCCCAATGGTGAGGCAAAAGATAAGTATCGTCCCTAGCGGAATGTCATCAAGGATCGCCATAAAGCCCTCTCCTCATCAATCGCTCTATCTTAGGAAACTGCGGCCCGCGCCGGAATGTGGTGATAAGACGCGGAAGCGGGCAACACAAAATCCCGCAGTATGATACCTATGGCGACAAGGGCGTAAGGGGGATAAATGGCGCGGTTGACGGGACTCGAACCCGCGACCCCCGGCGTGACAGGCCGGTACTCTAACCAACTGAGCTACAACCGCGCATGAGGGGGTATTTAGGCCGGGGGGGCTGGGGCGTCAATGGAAAAAGTGGCCGGAAATGAAATCAAATACACTCGGACGACGCGTCATATGAATGGTCGAAATTTCGGGGCAAAACGGCCCGTCCGTCCGCGTGACATCTAAACCACACCTACAGCATCACGTCGTCATAGCAGGAGCTATAAATCAAAAAAGCCCCGCCTATTGGCAGGGCCTTTTTAAAGCAATCAGGCAGTGATGGCGCGGTTGACGGGACTCGAACCCGCGACCCCCGGCGTGACAGGCCGGTACTCTAACCAACTGAGCTACAACCGCCCACTGCCAGTCTTGCGACTGTTTGGGCGTTCTATTCTGCGCGCGCTGCACCGTCAAGCGACAAAGTGAATTTTTTATCACTTTTCCAAAATCACATGGCCAAGCGTTTGAGATAGATGGAAAATCACCCCCTGCCCGCCTGGCAGCTCCAGCATTTCATATGGATTCAATCCAAGCCAACGCGCCCGCATCACCCGAGACAAAATCCCATGCGTGAACAGAACCGCTGGTCCGGTTAGCTCTGCCAAAAATGCATCAACCCGACGCTCAAGATCCGTCAGGGATTCTCCTTCAGGGCTTTGAAAATTCCAAACAATAGGATCCTCATCAGCCAACTTCGAAAGCTCAGGCCAACCAAGGTCAATTTCACCTTGCGTCTTGCCTTCCCATTGACCGAAGCCAATTTCCGATAGCCGATCATCCTCTCGCAGCGCGACGTCAAATCCCGACAAAGCAATGTCGGCGGTGTTCCGGGCACGACCAAGCGGGCTAGAGAAAAACTTAACTTTGGACAGGTCTAGGTTTTGCCGTTGCAGCATGCCCCCCATCAGGCGCGCTTGCTTACGCCCCTTTTCAGTCAAAGGGCTGTCCAGCTGCCCTTGGTGGCGTTGCGCAACATTCCATTCAGTTTGCCCGTGCCGGATCACATAAATCTCTGGGAAGTCAGACATAGTCTCTCCAATCCAATTTTGTGCAAAAGGCACCCAATTAGTTCGGATGTAATACAATTAGGAGAAGGAGGAAATGGTGGGTCGTGAGAGGCTCGAACTCCCGACATCTTCGGTGTAAACGAAGCGCTCTACCAACTGAGCTAACGACCCAACGCCGGCGTATTTACCGTCAGTCGGCGGCGGGCGCAAGGGGGTCAGCGCTGGATTTTTCAATCTTTTTCCGGCGCAGTTTACAGATCAGGATTTCCGCATCACCAAGGTCCTTTTTACGCTTCACCTGCATTTTACCAAGCGACGGAAGTTTCAATTCTTCGCCTGCAGACAAAGATGCACCAAGCTCTGCCAAGGTGGCTTCTGTGATGTCGCGTACCTGATTGGGGCGCATCCCCAAACGTTTTGCCACACGAACAATCATTTCTTTTTTGTTAACAGAGACGCCATCCGCCGGTGTCACTTCTGTCATTACGCTCTTTTCAGCAGGCTTCGTAACGGCGACGGGCTCGCTGACCACAGGGGCAATTGCCGCATCAATGGCAGCGTTCGCTTTGGTTTCTGTGGGTTGCACCTTAAGAGGCGAAGTGGACCCGGATGCCTTTGCGCGGATTGCAGAAGAAGTCTGTGCAGAACCACCGGCTTTAGCGCCGGTCCGCGTTTTGCTTCCAGCGGTCGATTTTCTTGATTTCGTGGCCATTGTTACGCTCAGCCCCTTATTGTTTTCATTTGGGAATATATTAACCCGGTTGTGTTAACAAATCCAGTGCACCGAGCAAAAGAAAACGGCGCACCGAAAATCAGCGCGCCGTTTTGCCCAATGCTCACGATGGGTTACGTAAGGTTAGTGCGCAACCTGACTCGATCCGCCAGCCTCCTTGGCAAGCCCAGCTGCTGCTGCCTCTTCTGCGGCTTCATCCCATTCAACCGGCTCCGGCACATCAACAAGGGCCAACTTCAACACCTCCGACACATGGCTCACCGGAATGATTTTCATGCCCGTTTTAACGCTTTCAGGCAGGTCTGGGAGGTCTTTTTCATTTTCCGCAGGGATCAGCACAGTTTTGATCCCACCGCGCAGGGCGGCCAGCAGTTTCTCTTTCAACCCGCCAATCGCCAGTGCGTTGCCGCGCAAAGACACCTCGCCGGTCATTGCTATGTCTTTATGAACCGGAATACCCGTCAAGACAGAGACAATTGACGTCACCATCGCCAAGCCAGCAGAGGGGCCGTCTTTTGGTGTGGCCCCATCTGGAACATGCACGTGAATGTCCCATTTTTCGAATTGCGGCGGCTTCACACCAATTTCAGGCGCGATGGAACGCACATAGCTTGAAGCAGCCTCAATGCTTTCTTTCATCACATCGCCCAGCTTACCGGTGGTTTTCATCCGGCCTTTGCCCGGCAGGCGCAACGCCTCGATCGACAAGAGGTCTCCGCCCACCGATGTATAGGCAAGCCCGGTCACAACCCCGACCTGATTTTCTTCCTCAGCCAGTCCGTAACGATGGCGGCGCACACCCAGCATATCCCCCAGTTCATTCGGGGTTACATCGATGCGGACCTCTTCTTTCTTGACGATTTTGGTCACCACTTTACGCGCCAGTTTGCCAATCTCACGCTTGAGGTTTCGCACCCCTGCCTCGCGAGTGTAGTACCGGATCAAATCCGTCAAAGCGGCGTCAGAAACAGAGAATTCCGTTGCTTTCAGCCCGTGGTCTTTCACCTGCTGCGGCACAAGGTGCTGGCGTGCAATCTCAAGCTTTTCTTCTTCGGTGTAGCCTGCCAGCGGGATGATCTCCATCCGGTCCAAAAGCGGCCCCGGCATGTTGTAGGAGTTCGCCGTGGTCAGGAACATCACATCCGACAGGTCATATTCCACCTCAAGATAGTGATCGACAAAGGTCGAGTTTTGCTCCGGATCCAGCACCTCAAGCATCGCGGAGGCCGGATCGCCACGGAAGTCTTGCCCCATCTTGTCAATTTCATCGAGCAAGATCAGCGGGTTGGTGGTCTTCGCCTTTTTCAGCGCCTGAATAATCTTACCGGGCATCGACCCAATATAGGTCCGACGGTGACCACGGATTTCACTTTCGTCACGCACCCCACCCAATGAGATGCGAATAAACTCACGTCCCGTCGCCTTGGCAACCGACTTCCCAAGCGAGGTCTTACCAACACCGGGAGGGCCCACAAGGCACATAATTGGGCCTTTGAGTTTTTTGGAGCGCTGCTGAACCGCCAGATATTCCACAATACGCTCTTTGACTTTCTCAAGACCGTAATGGTCCTGATCCAGCACTTTTTGCGCGTTGTTCAGGTCTTTCTTCACACGGGATTTCAAACCCCAAGGAAGGCCCAGCATCCAATCCAGATAGTTGCGCACAACTGTGGCCTCAGCCGACATCGGCGACATGTTCTTGAGCTTCTTCAGCTCCGCGTCGGCCTTTTCTTTGGCTTCTTTTGACAGTTTGGTGGCGGCGATTTTCTCTTCCAGCTCACCAAGTTCGTTTTGACCTTCGTCGCCATCGCCAAGTTCTTTCTGAATGGCCTTCATTTGCTCATTCAAATAATACTCACGCTGGGTACGCTCCATCTGGGATTTCACGCGGGTCTTAATCTTTTTCTCAACCTGCAGAACCGACATTTCGCCCTGCATCAGCCCCATGACTTTTTCCAGCCGCTCGGCAACCGTAAAGGTTTCAAGAAGCTCTTGTTTTTGTTCAACATCTACACCGAGATGCCCCGCAACAAGGTCAGCAAGTTTTTCTGGTGCGCGGGTTTCAGCCACAGCCGCCAGCGCTTCTTCGGGGATGTTTTTCTTGATCTTGGCATACCGCTCAAAATCCTCACCAACCGAGCGCAGAAGCGCTTCAAGCTCTTCAGGATCGCCCGGGCGCTCTTCGATCAGTTCGGCCTGCGCCTCAAAATAATTGTCATTGTCGAGGAATTCTGTGATCTGCACCCGAGCCTGACCTTCGACCAACACCTTCACGGTGCCATCGGGCAGCTTCAAGAGTTGCAGAACATTGGCCAACACACCAACAGAATATATGCCTTCAACTTCCGGCTCATCCACCGCTGGGTCAATCTGACTGGACAGCAAGATCTGCTTGTCATGCGCCATCACCTCTTCCAATGCGCGCACCGATTTGTCGCGCCCTACAAAAAGCGGCACGATCATATGCGGGAACACGACAATGTCGCGCAGCGGCAGCACGGGATAGGATTGGTTAAGTTGCTCGGTCATGAGGCTTCCTTATTATTGGCAAAACACAAGATCCCTAAGTTTCGGCAATCACAGTGTTTCCGCGTTTCAGGTCGTGTATTTGGGGAGCACACGCCTGATTTTCAACCTTGTTGGCGCCAAGTTTGCCCGCCTATTCCGGCAAGCACAAGGGCAAGTTGGCTATGTTTGTATCAATTGGGGTGATCAATATATGGTGTTTTGTTGCAATTTCACCTGATAAGCGGTGGATTGCTGGCTCAGGGGCATCGTGACCGGTTTTGCCCGAGCGCCATCACCAAAAAAACTCCACGGCAGATCTGATCTCAAATCGGTTCAATGTCACCCTGCGCACGACCCGCATGAAAATCAGCTTCCCATGCCGTGAACTGACCGGCAGCAATCGCATCGCGCATCCCTTGCATAATCTCTTGGTAATAATGCAGGTTATGCCAGGTCAAAAGCATGCCCGAAATCATTTCTTGCGACCGAAATACATGGTGCAAATAGGCGCGCGAATAGTTGCGGCACGCCGGGCAAGAGCAGTTTTCATCAATGGGGCGCGGATCATCTTTGTGCCGGGTATTTTTGATGTTCAGTACACCTCGACGGGACCAGACCTGCCCCGTGCGCCCGGATCGGGATGGCAGCACACAATCCATCATATCAATGCCGCGTTTGACGGCGCCCACAATATCATCCGGTTTGCCCACACCCATCAAATAGCGGGGTTTATCCTCAGGCAAAAATCCCGGAGCGAAGTCGAGACAGTCAAACATCTTTTCCTGCCCCTCGCCCACTGCAAGACCACCAACGGCATAGCCGTCAAACCCGATGTTCTTTAGCGCCTCAGCGCTTTCCTCTCGAAAGTCCTTCTCAAGCCCGCCTTGCATGATCCCAAAAAGCGCATGCCCCGGCCGGTCGCCAAACGCATCCTTGGACCGCTGCGCCCAGCGCATCGACAGGCGCATGCTTTCGGCAATGCGTTTGCGGTCCGCAGGCAGCGCAGGACATTCGTCAAAACACATCACAATGTCAGACCCCAAAAGCTTTTGGATCTCCATCGACCGTTCCGGGGTCAGCTCATGTTTTGACCCATCAATGTGCGACCGGAAGGTCACGCCCTTTTCAGTCAGCTTGCGCAGGTCAGCCAAGCTCATCACCTGAAACCCGCCACTGTCCGTCAGGATCGGTTTGTCCCAGTTCATGAACTTATGCAGCCCGCCCAGCGCATGAATGCGTTCCGCCGTGGGGCGCAGCATCAAGTGATAGGTATTCCCCAAGAGGATATCCGCCCCCGTGGCCGCCACACTTTCGGGCATCATCGCCTTTACGGTGGCAGCTGTGCCAACAGGCATAAAGGCGGGTGTACGAATGTCACCACGCGGTGTCGAAATCACACCGGTGCGCGCTTGGCCATCTGTGGCCGACAGGGAATAGCTGAATTGGGTCATATCCCCCGAATGTCGCAAAATCTGGAAAATGCCAAGAGGTAATTCACCGCAAAACCACCCAATTGATCTGTATCATATGCTTTTTGTCGGGGTTGCGACATTGCTCCTCTGGACCTCGGGCCATGTAATCCTTATATGTTCGCTCAGGAATAAGACGGGATCCAAAGATGACCATGGAATCGCAAAGCCAGCTCGAAGGCGAGCCGCTGATCAAACCCTCAACGGCTGATCACCCCCTGTATGACGCGGTGGTAGAAGCCTGCCGCTCGGTCTATGATCCGGAAATTCCGGTGAACATCTATGACCTTGGGTTGATTTATACGATTGAAATCAACGCGCAGAATGAGGTCGATATCATTATGACCCTCACCGCGCCGGGCTGCCCCGTCGCGGGCGACATGCCTGGTTGGATCGTTGAAGCGATTGAACCGGTGGCTGGCGTCAAAATGGTCAACATTGACCTCGTTTGGGAACCTCCGTGGGGCATGGAGATGATGTCCGATGAGGCGCGTCTGGAATTGGGCTTTATGTAAGGTCCCCTCGGATAGGCGTATTACAAGATGATAAGGCAGGCTCAGCGCCTGCCTCTTTTGTTTCCGTAAGCCCCGAGACTTGTCTTGCCACATATCAAGTCCCTACACTTGACAACTTCGATCAAGCCTGCAAGCTTGAATGTAATGGAATCAAGCGACAGGACTTAATGTGAGTCACCCTTTCCCCATTGCCGTGTTAACCGGCGACATTGTTGGTTCAACCAAAACCACGCCAGACACGGTGTCACAGGCGCTTGCTTTATTACAGCGACTGGCGGAAGACATCTCAGCACACAGCCTTCCAGAAACCATGCCCCGCTTTACAAGATTCCGGGGGGATGGCTGGCAATGCTATTTTGACGCTCCCGCATTTGCGCCTCGAATAGCCCTTGCGATGGTTGCCAGATTGCGAGGTGCTGACATTGGACTGGAAACCCGCATCGCCATTGGGATCGGCTCTTACACATCTCTTGGCCGCAATGATCTTTCAGATGCAGGTGGGGACGTGTTTGAAAGATCCGGACGCGCGTTGGACAAGATGTCAACGCAATCCCGTATGGCCTTTGCCTGGCACGACGCCACGGCCACAGATCAAATCGCCCTGACCTTACTGCGCGAACGTGCAAGCAAATGGTCGCAGGAACAGGCAGAAGCAATGGCCGAAACACTGCTGCCCAGCGCACCCACCCAAAGCATCATTGCCGATCGGTTGGGTATTTCCCCTCAAGCGGTCTCGTATCGCCTTTCGGGTGCCGGGGCCCCCGCGATCAAAAAAGCCATAGACCTATGGGAGGGCGACATTAGAAAACGCCTTACCCTAAATGAGGACCAACCCCATGCTTGAAACCTTCCTCGCCCTTACGCTTGCACATCTCTTGGCAGATTTCGTGTTTCAAACGGGCGCAATGGTGGCTGACAAACGACGCCTGGATGTGTTTTCTCTACATATCGGCACCGTTGGCCTTCTTAGCCTGATTGCGCTGGGCGGCAGTTGGCAGGCGGCATTAGCGGTCACGCTCGCCCATGCACTCATCGACAGCGTAAAGACATTTGCCCTCTCACCTCGTCAGTCGCAAAGACTATGGGCGTTTCTCACCGATCAGATTGCCCATATCGCCAGCATTGTCCTTGTCACCCACTACTGGCCGCTAAGCTTTATTACCGGTCTTTGGGGCTTCACCTCTCCCCAAATCCTCACCCCCCTCATTCTGGCCATCGGGTTTCTGACCGCCACAGCAATGGGCGGCCCCATCGTCGGCGGCCTTATGCAACATTTCCCACAACGCTTCGCCATACAGGGGCTTAAAAGCGCGGGCCGGATGATTGGCCTTTTGGAACGCGCCTTTATCTTTCTCTTGATCCTGTTCAACAGCCCCATTGGGATCGGCTTCCTGCTCACCGCAAAATCCGTCCTGCGCTTTGACACCACCCGCAAGGGGCAACGCGCGTCTGAATACGTGATTATCGGCACTTTGGCCTCTTTTGGCTGGGCCATGGCCATCGCATTTCTCACAAAAGAGGCACTTGCGCTGATCACCCCTTGAGAGATGCGCCTTAACCCCCTAAATTTGTCAGGCTCACCTGATTGGGCATAAGGAGAACGCGCGATGTTCGGTATCCCCGGAAAACAGGCCCTGACCATGACGACACAGGCCGCCAAACAAATCTCTAAGTTGATGGAGAAAGACGGCCATGCGGGTTTGCGCATCGGCCTGAAAAAGGGCGGCTGCGCAGGTATGGAATACACCATGGATTATGTGGACGAGGCGGATCCCCACGATGAGGTGGTGGAACAAGACGGCGCGCGCGTCCTTATTGCCCCCATGGCACAGATGTTTCTGTTTGGCACTGAGATTGACTATGAAATCGGCCTTCTGGAAAGCGGCTTTAAGTTCAACAACCCCAATGTGGATGAGGCATGTGGATGTGGGGAATCTGTCACCTTCAAAAGTGTTGAACAACTGGCGGAAGAGTTTCCAAATGGCGTGCCAAAGCTAAGCTAAGCCCAAACACCCCCCACACAGCCCTTGACGCCCTGCCCCGCAAGCCTGACAACAAGCTCAGACAAAACGGGAGGCTACAATGCGGCGCAAAATGGCAGCAGGCAATTGGAAAATGAACGGCTCAACGGCGGCGTTGAGCGAGCTTACAGCGCTTGGTGAGGCCCACAGCGATCCAAAATGCGAGCTTTTGATCTGTCCCCCAGCGACCCTTATCACCGCAGCGCGCAACACGGCCGCCAAGCAGATTGCGATCGGTGGGCAGGATTGCCACGAAGCACCCTCAGGAGCGCATACAGGTGACATTTCTGCGGACATGTTGGTGGATGCCGGCGCTTCATATGTGATCCTTGGGCATTCCGAACGTCGCGAAGATCATGACGAGGACGACAGCGATGTACGCCACAAAGCGCGCGCAGCATTGGACGCAGGCCTGAAAGTGGTGATCTGTCTGGGCGAAAGCCTTGAGGAACGCGAAAGCAACAACACGCTCGACATTATTGGTGGTCAGCTTGCCGGATCCATTCCCGATCAGGTCACCGGTGAAAACCTTGTGGTCGCCTATGAACCCATTTGGGCCATTGGCACAGGCAAAGTGCCCACCTTGGATCAAATCGGCGAAGTTCATGATTTCATCCGCGCCCGG
>DDMF01000153.1:29032-41244 GCA_002340515.1 Rhodobacteraceae bacterium UBA2553
GGTGAAACCGGACAACGCCGCCGCTATTTTTGCGGTCTCTAATGTTGACGGTGCTCTGGTTGGCGGGGCGAGCTTAATAGCCGCTGATTTTTCTGCAATCATCAATGCGCTGGACAAAGCCTGACCCCTAAGGGCCCGCAAACCTATTTTCCGGGCCCCCCATTTTTCGGACCCTTGGCTTATCTCTGGAATATACATACTTAACGCGTTAACTATAATCCATTGGAGCCCACAATGAATCACGACGATCTGGTCACCTGGTCCGCAAAAGCCGCCGAATGGGCGCGCGACTATCACAAAACACTCCGTGACCGCCCGGTGCGCCCCAATATTGCACCCGGTGATTTTCTGGCAAAAATCGAAGGCCCGGTGCCAGAACACCCTGATCCTGTGGATGCGATCTTCGACGATTTCACCCAATTGGTGCCGGATGCCATGACACACTGGCAGCACCCGCGCTTTTTTGCTTATTTCCCGGGCAACGCCGCCCCCATCTCAATGCTCGCCGAGCAATTGGCCAATGCCGTTGCCGCCCAAGCCATGCTGTGGCAAACCGCCCCCGCTGCCAATGAGATGGAAGACCTGACCATCCGTTGGTTGCGTGATGGGCTGGGGTTGCCTGCTGATTACACCGGCACCATCCATGACAGCGCCACAACCGCCACGTTCTCGGCTGTCACCACGATGCGCGAACTGGCATTGGGGCATGAAGGCGTGACCAAAGGGCTGTCCCACGCGCCCACCTTGCGCATTTATGCCAGTGCACAAACCCACTCCAGCGTCGACAAAGCCGTGCGCCTGTCTGGCATCGGTCAGGACAATTTGGTCAAAGTGCCCACCATTCCGGACCATCCAACATGGTCGATGGATCCCAAAGCGCTGGATACATTGATCCAAGACGACATCGCCGCGGGGCTGAAACCCGCTGGCGTGGTCCTTTGTGTGGGGGGGACGTCTATTGGCGCTTGTGATCTGATCGGTGACTGCATCAACATCGCGCACGCACACGGGCTGACCGTACATGTGGACGCCGCGTGGGCAGGCTCTGCAATGATTTGCGAAGAGTTCCGCCCGCTGTGGGCCGGGATTGAGGCCGCAGATAGCATTGTCTTTAACCCCCATAAATGGCTGGGCGCGCAATTTGACTGCGCGGTGCAATTCCTGCGCGACCCTGCCCCACAAATCGGCGCAATGGGGCTGCGGCCTGACTACCTGAAAACCCAAGGCGCTGACGATATCGTCAATTATAACGAATGGACCCTACCCCTTGGTCGCCGTTTCCGCGCGCTGAAACTCTGGTTCCTTCTGCGGGCGGAAGGGTTAACTGGCCTTCGCAACCGCATCCGCAATCATGTCACCTGGGCCAATGAGGCCGCGGATGCGATTGCGGACCTTGATGGGTTTGACATCACCACCCCCCCTATCCTGTCGCTGTTCAGCTTTCGCTATAAAGATGATGCGAAAACCGCAGAACTTTTGGAACAGGTGAACCGAGACGGACGTATCTATCTGACCCAAACCAACCATGACGGAGCCTTTGTCATCCGCGTTCAAGTCGGCCAATTCGACTGTACCCGCGAAGATGTGAGGATGATCCCAACTGTGTTATCAGAGCTGTCGCGCGCCCTCTAAGGCAAGGATTTTTTTACCAAACCATGCAACCCTACCTCTCCCGATCGGGAAAGGCAGGGGCATTTGGGATCGTTTCCAGATTGCTGACGCAGAGTTTACCGCTCATCGGCATGTGATTGCCACATTTCCGCGTTAAACTGAAATGACCGATCGAAAAGCATGTCGCTTTCAGTCCGTCTCAGACCCAAAGCGAACACGCTTGCACAAGAGATCAATTTTGTGGGCGCTTCGCTGGTTTTTTTATCCAACAGCAGCGCGAAACGCCCCGGGTGGTAAAGGGAACGAGCGTCATGGAATTTGGAGAAGAGTTCACACTGAGAGAATATATCGCAGATGGTGTCATTCACGGTTTAGGCGTGCTTGCAGCAGGAGCGGGCGCCACTGTGCTGGTCATTTGGGCCGCCATGTCGGGCCCAATGGGGCACCTGCCGCCCATCATGGCTTATGCAGCAGGGCTTTTGGCCTCTTTTTTATTGTCCGCGGCTTACAATATGACCCTGCATCGCCAAGCTCGCTCGGTGTTGCGCCGATTTGATCACGCAGCGATCTTCATCATGATTGCAGGTACTTACACGCCGCTTGCCCTGATCGGCATTGGTGGAACAAACGGTATGGCGCTGAATATGGCAGTCTGGACCATTGCGGTTCTCGGCGTGACGATGAAGCTGTTTTTTTTCGGCCGGTTTGAACGATTCACCTTTCAGCTGACATTAATGCAGGGCTGGCTTGCGGTGCTGGCGATCGGCCCGCTCATCGCATCCTTCAGCCTGCCGGTGCTGATATTGCTGGTCGGCGGCGGTGTCTTGTTCACGCTGGGTACGTTATTTCACCTGCGTGATCACCTGCCATTCAATCGCGCAATTTGGCACAGCCATGTGCTTGTTGGGGCTGCAATGCATTATGCAGCCGTATTTCTGATCCTGCGGGGCTAGTGCGCCCCTCCCACATCACGCCCAATTGCGACATTGCAAATTGACGCAAACAGAAAAGAAACCCTTCGAATCTGTGCGCTTAATAACAGAAGGGAGGACGAAATGGACAGATATGACTGGATCATTTCCATTGTAGTAAGAACGATTGGCGCTGAGCGCGGTCGTGCTGCGCGTGGCAGGCCCTGAAGATACACCCTCAGCCCCACACGCAATCTTTCTACAATAAACGGATATTTTCATGAGCTCACCTTCTGCCCGCCGTTCCGGCGGCCGTGCCGCCCGTAAAGCCATGCGCGCAGCGCCCCTGACCGACGACATTCGCCCCGTTCGCGCGGGTATGGAAGGCGGCACATTACGTGTCCTTTCAGAGGCAGATGTCCTGCGCATTCACAACGCAGCCCTCAACGCCCTGGAAACCATCGGCCTGGCCGACGCCCCACCCAGCGGCGTGGACTGCCTGACCAAAGCGGGCGCAATTTTGGGCGACGACGGTCGCCTGCGTTTTCCGCGCGCCTTGGTCGAAGACACAATTGCGATGGCCAATAAATCCGTCACCCTCCATGGCCGCGACCCCAAACATGACATGCAATTGTCGGGCAACCGCGTGCATTACGGCACGGCAGGTGCCGCGGTTCATCTGGTTGATGTGCATGGGCGCGAATATCGCGACAGCACGGTTCAGGATTTGCATGATGCCGCGCGCATTGCGGACACGCTCGACAATATCCATTTCTTGCAACGACCGATGGTTTGCCGCGACATTCCGGACAACCGGGAAATGGATCTGAACTCGATTTACGCCTGCTGTGCGGGCACCACCAAACATGTCGGGGTTTCCTTCACCGAGCCCGGCTTTGTTGCCCCGGCAATAGAAATGCTCCACATGATTGCGGGTGGCGAGGACAAATGGCGCGAGCGTCCCTTTGTGTCGAACTCCAACTGTTTTGTCGTGCCGCCGATGAAATTCGCCACCGAAAGCTGTGAAGTGATGGAGGAATGCATCAAGCACGGGATGCCGGTTTTGCTGCTGTCCGCCGGTATGGCGGGCGCCACCGCCCCCTCCACCGTGGCAGGTGCGATTGTTCAGGCGACGGCTGAGGTGCTTGCTGGTCTGGTCTATGTGAACGCCGTGAAACCCGGCGCGCCTGCCATCATTGGCACATGGCCCTTTGGTCTTGATCTGCGCACGGGCGCGATGTCCGTCGGGTCCGGGGAACAGGCTTTGCTGACCGCAGGCTGCGCCCAAATGCACAAATTCTACGGTCTTCCAGGCGGCGCGGCGGCGGGCGCCTCCGATTCCAAACTGCCTGATATGCAGGCCGGATGGGAGCAGATGTGTTCCAATGTCATGGCGGGATTGTCTGGGTTGAACATGGTCTATGAGGCCGCAGGCATGCACGCGTCGCTGCTGGGGTTCTGCCATGAGAGCCTGATCCTTGGTGACGACATTATTGGGCAAGCTCAGCGCTGTGTGCGCGGGATCGAAGTGACTGACGAAACCCTCGCCCTTGATCAAATAGCCGAGGTTTGCATGGGTGGGCCGGGCCATTATCTTGGCACCAGCCAAACGCTCAGCCGGATGCAGGCCGATTATGTCTATCCTGCTCTGGGCGATCGGACATCACCAAAAGAATGGGCCGAGCTTGAAAAACCCGATCTGTTGGAAAAAGCCACGGCCCGCAAAGAGGCGATTTTGGCGGAACGCTCAACCGCAGCTTTTGACCCAGAGCTCGACGCAGCAATCCGCGCCGCGTTCAATATTCATCTGAACGTGTAAGACACGAAGCAAGCACAACATAGATACGGGGCTGGTGATCACTCAGCCGGTCCCGTTTTATTTCTCCGCCTCATTTCAATCAGCGATCATCCCTTGGCCGCTTCGGCCTTTTCCTCAAGCTCCATCCATTCTTCCTCTGACTGCGCTAATTTTTGTTGCCGCTCGGTCAGACCTTCGGTGGCCTTTTTGAACTTCAGAGGGGCATCGGTGAAAAGCTTCGGATCCATCAAAAACTCTTCCAGCTTGGCAATTTCAGCCGTCAAACGGTCAATCTCCGCAGGCAGGGCCTCAAGCCGGTGTTGCTCGGTGAAAGACAAGCCCGGTTTGACGTCTGCTCTTTGCGCGGATGATTTGTCGCTGGATTTGGTTTTCTTTTTCGCAACAGGTGTGGCGTCGTCGGATTGCTTCTGCGCCTGATAATCGGACCACCCACCCGGATAGATTTGGGCTTTGCCATTCCCTTCCATCGCGATGGTCCGAAGCGCCACACGGTCCAGAAAATCCCGATCGTGGCTGACCAAAATCGCAGTGCCGTCGTAAGATCCAAGGATATCCTGCAACAGATCCAATGTCTCAACATCCAGATCATTGGTCGGTTCATCCAACACCAAAAGATTGGACTGACGCGCCATGATTTTTGCCAAAATCAACCGGGCTTTCTCACCGCCGGACAAAGACCTTACCGGCGCACGGGCTTGCGCTTCGTCAAAGAGGAACTCTTTCAGATAGCCAACCACATGTTTGGGCGCACCGCGCACCATCACCTGATCTGCTTTGCCCGATACCCGCATTTCCGGATCACCCGTCAGGTTGTCCCACAGGCTGTCATCCTCGACCAATGTGGAACGGTTTTGGTCAAACACCGCAAGCTCAATCCCCGTGCCCAGCAACACGGTCCCTGTATCCGGTTCTTCTTGTCCGATCAGCATTTTCAACAGCGTGGTCTTGCCGGTTCCATTGGGGCCAACCAATGCAATCCGGTCCCCACGCATCACGCGCAGGTCGAATTCGTTCAAGATGCGCTTGTCGCCGTAAGATTTTGAAATCCCTTGCGCCTCAATGACGCGACGCCCGGATTTCGGCCCCGCCTCAAACACCATCTCCGCCGCACCTTGCCGCTTGATCTGGCTTGATCGTTCATCGCGCAATTTACCCAATTCGCGCAGGCGACCTTGGTTGCGTTTGCGTCGCGCGCTAATGCCTTCCACCGCCCAACGGGCTTCGGATTTGATTTTACGGTTCAGCTTGTGGCGGTTCAGATCTTCCTCTTCCCACGCCTTGTCCCGCCAAGCTTCAAAATGCTCAAAACCCTTTTCCTGCCGGCGCACTTGTCCGCGATCGACCCAAAGCGTGGCGCGGGTCAGATTGCGCAAAAAGGCCCGGTCGTGACTGATCAAAACAAAACCCGCGCGGGTGGTTGAAAACTCCTCCTCAAGCCATTGAATCGCCTGAATATCAAGGTGGTTGGTCGGCTCATCCAGAAGCATCAAATCTGGAGCCTCGGCCAACAGTTTTGCCAAAGCAGCGCGGCGGCGTTCGCCGCCAGAAGCGGTCCCAACGGGCGCATCAAGGTTCATCTTTAACCCTTCGGCCACCCGCGCAACCAAATAGTCCTGACCGGGCTCTAGCCCGCTTACGGCAAAATCACCAAGGGTTTCAAACGCAGATAGATCCGGGTGCTGTTCCATGTAGCCAACCGAAACACCGGGGGACAAAACGCGCGTGCCCGTGTCCGCCTCGATCAATCCGGCCATCACCTTCATCAAGGTGGATTTGCCGGATCCGTTGCGCCCAACCAGCGCCACGCGGTCTTGCGGCTGGACCACCAGATCCAGACCGTCGAATACAGGATCACCGCCGAAAGTCAGCGAGATATCGTTCATTTGCAAAAGGGGTATACGTGCCATGGGGCTGAGTTAGGGGGCAGATGCGGGAAGGTCAACGATAAAGGCGCATCATCCCATCACTGCGCGCAAAAGACGTGCACGCGCGGGCGGAACGGCTGCGATTTCCAACCCCGTAAACACATGCAACGTGTCCAAATCATGGTCGACCACAGCATGATCCGACACCCAGCCGCCCATGGTTATATAGGTCCGCAACAGCGGTGGCATCATCCGCAAGCCCCGTTTGCGATCCGACGACGGACATGTTCCATCCCCATACCGAAACACCTTTGGCGCTTTGATCCGTGGCAACCAGCGTTTTGGCGCGATATGCCTGTCGCGTAACATGGCGAATGTATCACTATACGCTGACTCGTTTGTGCCCTGAAACGACGAACACCCAAAAAGCATTCCCGTTTTACTGTCATCGACAAACCGGGTCATCATGGCCCAGGCGACACGCAACACATCCGCGCCATCGTCGACCTCGGGTGCAATGCAAAACCGCCCCAGCTCCACCATCGGAGCCGCATAGGATCTTAATGCCGACAACTCGTAATATTGTGCCGCATAGCTTTGGTCGATCTGCGAACCATCCGTCAGCTGCATCAGGCGAAAGCAGCCCACCAGGCGGCCATTTTCGCGCATATCTTCGATCAACACATGCTGGCACATCGCATCAAAGCGATCCGTATCCACCCCTTCGCTGCCACGAAAACAGCGGTGCCGCAGGGCTTGCGCAGACGCAATATCGGCCTTGGTGTCGGCAAATCTGGCCTGATAACGACGGCTACACTTTCTCGGCATTGGCTCTCTCCGGCCTTGGCGCAGGGGGCACGCCCGCTTACCTATGCTCTGCCCCCGATGGCACGCAAGTTAATGCACATAAGTTGTGACATGATTTTGACGGCAATATTGTTTATTTTCACGGGGAAAGATCAAAAGGAGGCATAAATGGCCAATGTGACCAAGACCGACGAGGAATGGCGCAAAGAATTGGGCGACGATCTGACATTTCAGGTCACCCGGAAAGCCGCCACCGAGCGCGCCTTTTCACACCCCGGTTTCCCCGAGGGTGACGGTGTTTTTCGATGTGTTTGCTGTGGCGCACAACTCTTTGACAAAGAGGGGAAATTCGAAAGCCACTGTGGCTGGCCTTCATTTTTCACCCCATCCAAGGACGCGCCAATTGGCGAACATAGTGATACCAGCTTTGGGATGACCCGCACCGAAGTGGTCTGCACGGAATGCGACGCCCATTTGGGCCATGTCTTCCCAGATGGACCCGGCCCGGGCGGGCTTCGCTATTGCATCAATGGGGTGTGTTTGACCTTTGAGCCCGCAAGTAAGGAAAAATAATAATCAAAAAAGGGCGGCCAAGTGGTCGCCCTTCTCAAATATTATCGCTCAATGTGCTGAATCCTCTACTTAAGCGAATCTTCCAGGTTGATCCGGCCAAACGACCCAAACAGCTGACGCAGGAAGCTTACACCCTTGATGTTGGTTGCCGTCACCCGACGCGACAAAACGACCACGCGACCATCTTCCAAACCAAACCGTTCGATGTTTGTCACTGTACCTGCATCGCTAAAGCTGACCGCAAGAACTTGCCGATCAATTTCTTCCGGCGCATTATAGGTAAAATGCTTGAAACGGCTTTGTACATAGTACCAACCGCTGCTTGTCAGCAGGCCCGCGGTCCCAGGTTGCCCAATGGCTTGCGCCACGGTTTCACGCGTATCGACGCCAATTTGAAGCACTTCGACATCGGTGTCTGTGGGCATATATCCATGGTTGCGATAAGTCGCCGAACAGGCCGCAATAAGGCCCGCCAGCATCACCGCCAGCCCAACACGCATCACTCTCGACATAAGCCCCCCCACGTTTGGCATCTTGCATTTTACTGCCTGTCTCGCGTATCGGCTTACCTCAGGATTGCCCAACGTTCAAGAAACGATACATCATGACCCAAACTGACACGCCCCTTCCCTTTTCGCACCCGCTGCGTCCGGCCGACTTGGCCACCCATGAACCGACCCGCTTCGAGTTGGTGTTGGAGGAGGCCAGCTGTGCCGCAATTGCCCGCGACATTGATGTATCAGGATTGCGCAAGGTTCGGTTCAAAGGCGAGCTTAAGCCCATCGGCAAACGCGACTGGCAATTATCGGCCCATCTGGGCGCAACCGTCACCCAGGAATGTGTTGTCACATTGGCCCCTGTCACCACAAGGATCGAAGAAGACGTCACACGACAATGGCTTGCCGCTGCGCGCAAAACCGTGGACGAGGAAGAAGTGGAAATGCCCGAAGACGTGACCCAAGACCCGTTGGGCGAGGTCATTGATCTGGGCGAAGTGTTGATCGAGACCTTGGCATTGGCTTTGCCTCTCTACCCCCGCGCCGAAGGGGCGGATCTGGCTGAGCAGAATTTTGCCGAGAAGGGCATCACCCCAATGACCGACGAAGACGCCCGCCCGTTTGCTGGTCTGGCGAGCCTGCGGGACAAACTGGCAGGCGAGTCGGACCCAACCGACACTGACAAGTAAACATGCTAAAAGAAGATGCAGCCCAATTGGCCTGCGTATTTATCAATTTCGATGCTTTTCGGCCGGAAACGCCCGTATTCCCCCTTGCGTAAATGCCGAAAAGCAGTATTTTCCCGGCTTCTCCGCAAGATGGGTTGGACAGCGCACGCGAAACCGCGTATGACGCGCCAGACTCAGACGCTGATAACAGACGACTGAACAAGATCACCGGGCATGAGCCCCAGAATTCAACGGCCCCGCGCCCCTAATACCAAAGGTTGAGACGATGGCTGTCCAACAGAACAAAGTATCCAAATCGCGCCGCAACAATCGCCGCGCACATGACGCTCTGGTTGCTGCAAACCCGAACGAATGCACAAACTGTGGCGAGCTGAAGCGCCCCCACCATGTTTGCCCATCTTGCGGTCACTATGACGACCGTGAAGTTGTTGCAATGACAGGTGAAGCTGACTTCGACGACGAAGACGCAGCGTAAGGCTCTTGCCCTCTTCGGGCGGTCATGTCAGTAAAAGTGCCAAAAGCAGGGGTGCCCACAGGCAGGGCCCTCAGGCCAAGGGACTAAAAATGACAACGAACGCCCCGAAACGCACAATTATTTCGATCGACGCCATGGGCGGCGTTCAGGGGCCGGCAGCCGTAGTTGCCGGCCTTGCTTTGTCAGCAGACAAGAACCCAGATATTGGATTTTTGCTGCACGGCGACAAACCCACTTTGGAAAAACTACTCGATAACACCCCAGAATTGGCGGGATGTGTAGAGATTCGCCACACGGATGAAGTGGTGACAATGGATGCAAAACCCTCTTACGTCATGCGTAATGGGCAACAGACCTCTATGTGGTCGTCCATTGATGCGGTGAAAGCAGGCGAAGCAGATGTGGCCGTGAGCTGTGGCAACACCGGCGCGCTGATGCTTCTGTCAATGGTGCGGCTGCGCAAATTGCCAGGGGTGAATCGCCCGGCGATCGCCTGCCTTTGGCCCTCGCGCAATCCCGGCGGATTTAACATCATGCTGGATGTGGGCGCCGATATTCGTGCTGATGACACCGACCTTCTGCAATATGCGATGATGGGCGCCTCTTATGCGCGCAACGGATTGGGCATTGCCCGCCCCCGCATCGGGCTATTGAATGTCGGCACAGAGGAACACAAGGGCCACCCGGTTCTGAAATCCGCCCATGAGCTGATCAGCAATGCCGCAGATACCGCCAATATCGATTTTGTCGGCTTTGTCGAAGGGGTTGATATTCCGTCTGATCGGGTGGATGTGATTGTCACCGATGGGTTCACCGGCAATGTTGCGCTAAAAACCGCCGAGGGGACCGCGGGCTTGATGGCGGGTTTCATTCGTGAATCGTTTACCGAAACTTTGTTTTCGAAACTGGCCGCCTTGGTGTCGATGACATCGTTGGGCCGGCTCAAAAAACGCATGGACCCCCGCAGGTCCAATGGCGGGCTTTTCTTGGGGCTGAACGGGACAGTGGTGAAAAGCCATGGATCGGCAGATGCCACAGCCATTTCAGCGGCGGTAAAGCTGGCCTTTACCCTCGCACAATCGGGTTTCAACGAGAAACTGGCTGCACGGGTTGCATCCACCGAGACCCCACGTCAAGATAGCGCATCAACGAAGGGTGAGCAGCAAGAATGACAATTCGCGCCGTGGTAAAAGGCGTCGGGCATTACCTGCCCGAACGCGTTGTGGAAAACTCCTATTTTGAAAGCATCGTCGACACGTCGGATGAATGGATTCGCGCGCGTTCTGGTATTGAACGGCGCCGGTTTGCAGCCGATGGCGAGACGACATCGCAAATGGCAGCTGCCGCCGCCCGCGAAGCGCTTGTCGATGCAGGGCTGGACGCGGATGACATCGACGCCATCGTCCTTGCGACCTCGACCCCTGACCTGACCTTTCCGTCCGTGGCAACAATGGTGCAAAGCGAACTGGGGATGACCCGTGGTTTTGCCTTTGATGTACAGGCGGTCTGCGCTGGATTTGTGTTTGCCCTGACCAATGCCAATGCGCTTATTCTTTCAGGCCAGGCCAAACGTGTGTTGGTCATCGGCGCGGAAACGTTTTCTCGCATCCTTGATATGACCGACCGGTCAACCTGTGTGCTGTTTGGTGATGGAGCGGGCGCTTTTATTCTTGAAGCCGCCGAAGGGACCGGAACCACCGAAGACCGGGGCATCCTCTCGGCTGACCTGAATTCAGATGGTCGTATGCGCGAGATGCTTTATGTGGATGGTGGCGTGTCCACCAACCAGCAATCCGGTTTTCTGCGCATGCAGGGCAACCAATTGTTCCGCCAAGCCGTGGGCAAATTGGCAGAAACCGCGGAAACCGCATTGACCAAAGTCGGGCTCAGCGATGATGACGTGGATTGGATTGTTCCACACCAGGCCAATATCCGTATTATTCAGGGCACCGCCAAGAAGCTGGGCGTGCCGATGGACCGAGTAATCGTGACTGTGCAAGAACATGGTAACACCTCTGCTGCCTCCATTCCCCTGGCCCTTTATGAAGGTCGCAAACAGGGAAAAATCAAAACCGGCGATTTGCTTGTGACAGAGGCCATTGGCGGCGGTTTGGCGTGGGGTGCCGTGGTCCTTCGCTGGTAACCGCATACATCAGGCCCGCTCTCCGAAGTGAAAACTCCGCCACAAGCCTTTGATTTTGGTCATCCTTATTGACAGGCCAAAGCAAAGTACTCATTCTCGACCTCAGCAACACATCAGGGGATGATCAATGAGTGAAAAGACTTTGACGCGTATGGATCTAAGCGAAGCTATATTTCGTGAAGTGGGCCTGTCACGTAACGAAAGCGCACAACTGGTCGAAAGTGTTCTGGGCCATATGTCCGATGCATTGGTTGATGGCGAAAGCGTCAAGATCTCATCTTTTGGCACCTTCTCTGTGCGCGATAAAGCAGCGCGCGTAGGTCGCAATCCAAAAACGGGCGAAGAAGTTCCAATCCTGCCACGTCGCGTGCTGACATTCCGCCCATCGCATCTTATGAAAGATCGCGTCACCGGCGGAAATAAAAGCTAATTTATCAATCCCTTATCTAGGGTTTGCATCGTAATTGTCACCACAGTAAATCCGGGTAATCACCATGGACAAAAAGTCGCCTGACGCCTTTCGCACCATCAGCGAGGTGGCCGAGTGGCTTGGCGTGCCAACGCACGTCCTGCGCTTTTGGGAAAGCCGTTTCACACAAGTGAAACCCGTAAAACGCGCCGGTGGGCGACGTTACTATCGCCCTGCGGATATGGAACTTTTGGGCGGCATCCGCAAATTGCTGCACGAAGATGGGGTGACCATTCGTGGCGTTCAAAAACTGCTGCGTGAAAAAGGCGTGAAACATGTCGCCGCGATGTCACCGGCCATCGATTCGGATGAGTTGCGCGATGAGGGAACCTCAAACATCGTGTCACTGGCCA
>DDMF01000153.1:41250-41949 GCA_002340515.1 Rhodobacteraceae bacterium UBA2553
ATCTGCGCGACGACGCGCCAGAGATCATGGAGGCGCCTTCCGACAGTGTCGCACCCACTGCCCCGCCAAAGTCCCTGACAACAGAACACACGCAAGACGAAATGCCAGCCCCTGTGTCTGCTCCCCCTGAAGCCGCTCAATCCGCATCTGCGGAGCCTGAGGCGAATACAGAACAAATGGATGTCGTGCCCCCCACGCAGACGACGCCGCTGGAGGATACCCCATATGAGGTCGACGCAGAAACGGACGTCCCATCGGGTGCTGGCGTGTCAGATACGCCAAACGACACCACGTTCACTTCCGATGTACCCGCTGACGGCGCCGACAAACTCGCCGAAACGGCTGCCCCGGTTGATCCGCTAGAGCCTATTCCCCATGATGGCCCCACCATCGCTGAGACTTTGGCTGCACATCGCACTTTGGGCGAAGCTCCCCTTCCCGGCACAGATGATTTGCCCGCGACTGAAGAGCTGCCCGCAGTCACCCCGGATGATGTGTTGGTCACAGCGGAACATGACACCGCGACCGACGGGACAGCACCGATGGATTTATTCGCCTTTGCTGACACGGTGTCATCCGAAGATCCTGTACCAGCGGGGCCTGTTTCTAACGAAATAGCAGCGGCCGATCTGACAGAAGACACACAAAGCGACGCATCTAACCGTGATGAATACGCCCTCGATGCCGATGCCGATGCCG
>DDMF01000112.1:0-207 GCA_002340515.1 Rhodobacteraceae bacterium UBA2553
CCCGGCCCGTGATAGGTGTATTGCCCGCCGCGTTTCGACGGGTAAACCGGAAAGCGATCTGGCGCGACCAGATCCTTGGCGTCGGCGGATGTGCCTGCCGTATATAAAGGGGGGTGCTCCAGCAGCCAGATCATCTCGCCCGCTTCGCCGCGCGCCATTGCGTCGGCGTGCGCCTCCATCCGGGCCACGGCGGCCTCGTAATCGACA
>DDMF01000112.1:294-491 GCA_002340515.1 Rhodobacteraceae bacterium UBA2553
AGCGTGTCGGCGGTTTCCCAAGTCACGGGCGGCATTTGTTCAGGTGCTTTCATACCCCCTCATTTGGCAGCGAACGCAGGGAATGTCAAAAAGCAGAAATAAATCGTGATGCACGTGCATTTTGCGCTTCACAACACCGGGGGGCTTCGCTATGTAGCCCCTCACCAAAGCTAGACTTGCGGTCGTGGCGGAATTGG
>DDMF01000112.1:528-12773 GCA_002340515.1 Rhodobacteraceae bacterium UBA2553
GCAGCGTTGAGGTCGCTGTGAGGTAACACTCGTGTGGGTTCGAGTCCCACCGACCGCACCAGTTTTGGTTTCCCACACAGCTCAATTTTCTTTGTGCCCATTGTCAGTTTGATGTGGCCCGCTATGCTGCGCGGATGACCGATACATCTGACACCTCTTTGCTCACCGAATTGTTTGACGCTGCTATTGCGGCGGCGGATCCAAAGCGGGCTTTGGCGCGGTATTTGCCCAAGCCCCCCAAGGGGCGCACCATTGTGATTGGGGCGGGCAAAGGGGCGGCGCAAATGGCGGCGGCGTTTGAAGAATTGTGGACCGATCAAGGCAATGGCCCCGTCGAAGGCATTGTTGTCACCCGTTACGGGTATGGCGCGATTTGCGATAAGATCCGCGTGTTTGAGGCCGCGCATCCCGTGCCCGATGCCGCAGGCCTCGCCGCCAGCACGGCGCTTTTTGGATTGGTGCAAAATCTGACCCAAGACGATCTTGTCGTGGCGCTGATCTGCGGCGGTGGGTCGGCGTTGTTGCCTAGCCCGCCAGAGGGGCTGACGCTAGAGGATGAACAGGCGTTGAACCAAGCATTGCTGGCGTCAGGCGCGCCGATTTCTGCGATGAACGCGATCCGCAAACATGTGTCTGGCATCAAAGGGGGGCGGTTGGCGGCGGCCTGTCATCCGGCCAAAGTCATCAGCCTCGTGGTCTCTGACGTGCCCGGCGATGACCCGGCGCAGGTTGCCTCTGGCCCCACGGTGCCGGACACCACCACGCAAGCGGATGCGTTGGCGGCAATTGACGCCTACCGCATTTCCCTTCCTGACAATCTGATGAAATATATTCGAACCCACGCGGCCCCTGACCCTGAGGATCCGGTGTTTGCAGGAAACGAGGTGCATGTGATCGCCTCTGCCGCTTTGTCGCTTGAGGCGGCGGCCACGCGGGCGAAAATGTTGGGTCTGCCGGCGGTGATCCTGTCAGATGCCATCGAAGGTGAAGCGCGCGACATTGGCCGGATGCACGGGGCAATTGCCCGCGAAGTGGTTTCCAAAGATCGCCCTTTCTCGAAACCTGTGGTGATCTTGTCAGGGGGGGAAACTACGGTGACCTTACGCGCCAAAGGGCGCGGGGGGCGCAATACGGAGTTTCTGCTGTCTTTTGCGCTGGATATCGACGGCACCCAAGGGATCACAGCGCTGGCGGCGGACACCGATGGGATTGACGGATCCGAGGACAATGCCGGTGCCTTTGCAGATGGTGCCACCGCGGCGCGCATTCGCCTTGCGGGCGGTGATCCCATGGCGCTTTTGTCCGGCAATGATGCCTACACCGCGTTTGAGTTGGCGGGGGATTTGTTTGAGCCCGGCCCGACCGGCACCAATGTGAATGACTTTCGCGCCATTTTGATCCGCTGACAAAGCTGCCCGGTACCTGCGCACCGGGCAATGTCATTCTGATTTGTGATATCAGGCCGCAAGCGCATCCACGCTGGCCTCAGCACCAGACAGACCGTCAGCACCCGCCGCCCCAATCACCTCAACATCTGTGATGCCCATAAAGCCGAACATATGCTTGAGGTACGGGGTTGCGAAATCCATTGGCGATCCCACCGGCACACCGCCAGAGGCCAAAAGCACCACAACGCGCTTGCCTTTCAGCAAACCCACGGGGCCTTCTTCGGTGTAGTGAAAGCTGACGCCTACACGGGCGAGGTGGTCGAGCCATGCTTTCAGGGTTGAGGGGATGGTGAAATTATATATGGGTGCCGAAATCACGATGGTGTCGGCGGCGTTCACTTCTGCCAACAGCGCATCCGACAGGGCGAGGGCGGCGTTTTGCTCGGTTGAACGCGCTTCTGGCGGGGTGAAGGTGGCCCCGGCCCAGATGCCATCCAAATGTGGCAGGCCGTCAGCGAGATCGCGTGTGGTAACGTCACCCGTCAGACGCGCCAAGTAACGGTCTGCGAGGCTGCGCGAAACGGACTCATCATGGCGGGCGGAGCTGTCGATACGGAGGATGTTGGGGCGAAGAATATTGGTCATTTTTGAACCCTTTCGAGGAAACTGGTGTTGAGAGCAACATGAGGATTTGCAAAAATGAACTCAATCTGAGATAACCAACATCAAATGTGCGAAAATGCACAGTGGTTTGGATTCTGCTGCGAAGGATGCCTCACATGGAACATTGGGACGAAATCCGCACGGCCTATTATGTGGTGCGCGAAGGGACCGTCAGCGGGGCGGCCGACGCGCTGGGCGTGCATCATGCCACGGTGATCCGCCATATTGACGCGCTTGAGGCGCGCTTGGGCGTGAAGCTTTTCCAACGTCATGCGCGCGGATATACCCCCACCGAGGCCGGGGCCGATTTGGCGCGGGTGGCGCAAACCACCGATNNGTTTTCGCAACTTGGCGGGCGCCTGAAAGGGCTGGGGGAAAATGTGACCGGCGAATTGGTGGTCACGGCGCTGCCCACACTTGCCGAACGCGTCACGCCGATTTTGGCGCAGTTCCAACGGGACCACCCAGATGTGCGCGTGCGTTTTCTAACCGATGCCCGCGTGTTTCGCTTGGAATACGGCGAGGCGCATGTGGCCCTGCGTGCAGGCGCAGCCCCAGAAGAGCCTGATAATGTGGCGCAACCCTATGTCAGTCTGGATATGGGGCTTTATGCCTCTGCGGATTACATTGCCCAATTTGGCACGCCAACTCCAGAGACATTGGATCAGCATCGGTTTGTTGGCTTTGCGGATATCCGGTCCCGCGCGCCGTTTATGCAGTGGTTGGAGGCTCATGTGCCGCAAACCGCCATTTGGTTTCGCGCTTCAGATGACCGATCCATGGCGGCGGCGGTGCGGGGCGGCGTCGGGCTTGGCTTTTTGCCCGTCTGTGACGCCCAAGAATTGACAGAAGTGATGGAGCGACAGCCAGAATGGGAGGCCAAGACATGGCTTGTGACCCATGTGGATCTGCACCGATCCGCCAAGGTTCAGGCGGCGCTTGCGGCCTTTAAAGCGGCGGCCCAAGGGTGGTGTTCTTGTGAAAACGGGGTGCGTTTACCATGACGATGGCCCCCGCGATGACGCGCGATGTGATGTCGGGCCATTTGGTGACGCTTGTCTTCTCGGCTCTGGTCGCTGGCTCCCACGCGCTGGGCGGTTTGGTGGCGGGCGATATGGCACCGGTGCCATTGATGGCGCTCAGGTTTTTACTTGGGGCGGCGGTGATCGGTGGCTTGGTTTTGGCGGGGCCGGGGTTTCGCCGGTCGGACTTTGATGCCTCCTGGCGGTATCTCCTTATTGGTGGGATCTTTGCTGTCTATTTTGTGTTGATGTTTGAGGCGCTGAAAACCGCGCCTCCGGTCAACACGGCGGCTTTATTCACGCTGGTGCCTGCGGCCACGGCGGTGGTTGGCTGGTTCATCTTGCGCGAACGCACGTCAAGACGGATGCGTTTGGCGCTGTTTGTCGGCGCAATTGGCGCGCTTTGGGTGGTGTTTCGTGGCAATCTTGCGGCCTTGTTGGCGCTGGATCTGGGCTATGGCGAGGCGATGTATACAATCGGCGTGCTGGCCCATGCGGCTTACATTCCCTTGTTACAGCGCTTGAACCGGGGCGAAAACGGATTGGTCTTTACCTTTGGCGTGCTCATGGGCGGCGGCCTCTTGTTGCTTGCCCTGTCCGCCAGCGCGCTTTGGTCCATGGATTGGGCGATGATCCCGACACGGGTCTGGAGCGTGCTTGGCTATTTGGTGGTGTTTTCTACGGCAATCTCGTTTTACTGTCTGCAATACGCGTCCAGTCGTCTGCCCGGCGCCAAGGTGATGGCCTACGGTTATCTCACGCCGAGCTGGGTGATTTTATGGGAGCTGGCTTTGGGGCACGGCGGGCCGAGCCCGATTATTTTGGTTGGCGTGGGGTTCACGGTTCTGGCGTTGTGGCTGTTGCTGAAGCAAGAATAGGGGCGCTGCCCCCGCCTGCGGCTCCCCCGAGATATTTATGACAAGAAAAAGATCAGTTGTCAGAGAGCTGCACTTCGAGGAATTTTTCAAAATCATCAAGGTTCACCGGTTCAAACTGGCCAAATCCCTGCATCCAGACCGAGGCATCTTTTAACGCACCGGGTTCCAGTTTGCACCATTTCACCCGTCCGCGCTTTTCCTGCGACACCAGTCCGGCGCGGGTGAGGATGGTCAGGTGTTTTGAGATTGCGGCCAGCGACATTTCAAACGGCTCTGCCACATCTGTGACCGCCATGTCATCCTCAAGCAGCATCGTCAGGATCGCGCGACGGGTGGGGTCGGCGAGGGCGGCAAAAGCAAGATCGAGCGAGTGGGGCGCGGCGTTTGTCATGGTTTATGGGTATGGGCGTCCTGCGCAATCGTCAACCAAATGGTTGAACATGCTGAAATCCCGCAAAATGGGCGTTTGCGCGTGGTTTCGCGGAGTTCAGGATTCATTTTCTTTTGTAAGTTGTTTTAAAACAACGTGTTAGGTGGGGTGCTGTTGGCGCTAAACAGCGTTGACTCATGACCCCTTGCCCCTTAGCAAAGGCGCAACTGTTCACATAGGGGTGATCCATGTCTGACGAGCCCGATCCCGAGCGCTTAAAAGCGCTTGAGACACGCCTGAAAAAGGCCAAGGGGATCGAGGATGAGGCACCGGTGAATGACGCGGCCTATAATCAAGCTTCGTTTGCTTGGCAGATGGTCATCGAATTGGTAGCCGGTCTTGGGATCGGTTTCGGTATCGGATTTGGGTTAGATGCTGTCTTTGGCACAAAGCCTATTTTCATGGTGCTGTTCATAATGTTGGGGTTTGCCGCGGGCGTGAAAGTCATGCTTGGCACAGCGGCCCAGATGCAAAAGACACCGGAGGCGGTGGGCGAGGACACAGATCCAACCCCCAAGACGCCTTCGAAAGAGGAAAAGGGTAACACACGTGGCTGATCAAAGCGCAAAACAGGGTTCGGGCGGCATCGCCAAAATCGCATTCTTCGTCGTCTTGGCGATTGTGATGGTATCGGGTCTGATCTTCGCACCCGAGCATGCAGGTCTGGCCATTCACCCAATGGATCAGTTCAAAATCGCCCCATTGTTCGGCGGCGATCACCTGGGCGCCTTTACCCCAACCAACGAAACACTATGGATGGTTCTGGCGATTGTTGGCATCGTTCTTTTGATGGTGGTTGGCACCGCGGGCGGAAAAGAAGTTCCCACGCGCACACAATCCGTGGCCGAAATGGCCTATGGTTTTGTTTACAAGATGGTTGAGGATGTGGCTGGTAAAGATGCCGTGAAATACTTCCCCGGCATCATGACCTTGTTCATGTTCATCGTCTTCGCCAACTTCTTGGGTCTGATCCCGACAAGCTTTACACCGACCTCGCATATCGCCGTGACGGCCGTTCTTGCGATGATCGTCTTTGTGTTCGTAACCGTGCTGGGTTTTGTGAAAAACGGTGCCGGTTTCCTTGGTCTCTTCTGGGTCTCATCCGCACCTTTGGCGCTGCGCCCCGTTTTGGCCCTGATCGAACTGATCTCTTACTTCGTACGCCCCGTCAGCCACTCCATTCGTTTGGCTGGTAACGTGATGGCTGGCCACGCGGTGATCAAAGTGTTCGCTGGTTTTGCCGCAGCACTGGGCATGTTCGGGTTCTTCCCGATCCTCGCCATCTCGGCTGTCTATGCACTGGAAGTGCTGGTGGCCTTTATCCAAGCATATGTGTTCACCATTCTGACATGTGTGTACCTGAAAGACGCTCTGCATCCGTCGCACTAAGACACCAACGTCTTAAGGGTGCAGCCCGATAAACTATCTTATTCAAGAATTCCATCGTAAGGAGAAACATCATGGAACTCGTAGCAGCAGCAGCTCTCGGTAAATTCATCGGCGCAGGCCTGGCCGCAATCGGCTCCGGCGCCGCAGCAATCGGTGTTGGCCACGTGGCAGGGAACTTCCTCGCCGGCGCATTGCGCAACCCATCGGCAGCCGCCGCACAAACAGCGACCCTGTTCATCGGCATCGCGTTTGCAGAAGCTTTGGGGATCTTCTCGTTCCTCGTTGCTCTGCTGTTGATGTTTGCTGTCTAAAACCTGAACCATCCTTACGAAGGGGTGGATCTTTGTTGATCCACCCCATCTTATTCGGTTCCAGGAGATGAGACATGTCTAGTACAACAACAACCACAGACGCCGCACACGGGGCAGCTGATGCCGCACATGGTGCCGCTGACGCCGCCGGCATGCCGCAGCTGGATTTCTCGACCTTCGGGAACCAGATCTTCTGGCTTGTGGTGACGCTGGTCGTGATCTTTTTCGTGCTGTCCAAGATTGCATTGCCGCGTATCGAGGCAATCCTTCAGGCGCGTCAAACCCGGATCACCAACTATTTGTCCACCGCTGAGGACATGAAGCAGAAAGCCGTTGAGGCCGAAGCAACATATAATCAAGCGCTGGCAGACGCCCGCCTTGAGGCCAATAAAATTGTGGCCGAAGCGCGTGCTGAAATTCAGGCCGAGGTGGATGCCGCCGCTGCCAAAGCCGATGCAGAGATTTCCGCAAAGGCCGCCGAAAGCGAAGCCGCAATTGCTGAAATCCGCGCGGGCGCCGTGGACAGTGTGAAAGCTGTGGCCAAAGATGCCGTCAAGGAAATCCTTGCCGCCATGGGCCACAAGGCTGACGCCAAAACCGTTACTGCGGCTGTAACCGCACGGATGAAAGGGTAAGAACATGATGAAACGCGTTCTCGCCCCCCTCGCTCTGATCGTTGCACAACCGGCTTTTGCGGCTGGTGGTGGGTTGGATCTGTCAAACACCAACCTGGTTGTTTGGCTGGCCTTCCTGCTGTTTGTAACCTTCCTTGGCTATATGGGCGTCCACAAATTGCTGGGTGGCAAGCTCGACGAGCGTGCCGAGGGCATCAAGTCCGAAATCGAAGACGCCCGGATGTTGGCCGAAGAGGCCAAAGAAATTCTGGCGACTTACGAGCGTAAGCAGAAAGAAGTAGCGGATCAGGCAAAGCGCATCGTTGCGCACGCCAAAGAAGAAGCTGCCAACGCTGCTGAGCTGGCCAAAGAAGATCTGAAAGCCTCGATTGCGCGCCGTCTGGCCGCCGCCGAAGATCAGATTGTCTCAGCTCAAACCGCTGCCATTAAGGAAGTGCGCGACAGCGCAGTGACCGTGGCTGTGGGCGCTGCCCGTGACGTGATCGCCAAGCAGATGACAGCCGCCGATGGCAATACGCTGATCGACGCCGCCATCAAAGATGTCGAAGCCAAACTTCACTAAGACGTCTTTTTCGCACCTTGCGATTAACAGATTGAACCCCGGCCTTGGATCACCCCATGGCCGGGGTTTTCTTTTGTGGCTCAGGCTCTTCGGGATTTAATAAGAACGAGTAAAGCCAAGATGGTAATGACGATTTCCACCTTGAACGTCCAATGCGATAAGAAGGAAGCGACCCAGTGGCTATGGGTGGCTTGTACCACGACCAAGGGCGCAGATATGTCCGAAATAGGCCAAAGCCACGAGATTTTCCCCGCGATGCTATCAAGCGCCATATGGATGAGCCCGCCGGTGGAAAAACTCATCCCGATCAGGGTCCAGCGCTGGGGCTTATACAGCTTCACAATGGCCCAGAAAACAAGGAAAAGTGCCAGCCACAGCATTGGACGATGGGTAAGAAAGTCGTGGTGATGGTGCTGTTTGTTGTCCACAAGATAGAACCAAAACATATCTAGATCGGGGGCGACGCTGCCGATCATGCCCGCAATAAAGGCGGTCGTGGGAAGGGACTTGGGTGCGAACGCTTTAAACGCAAGATAGGCACCGGGCAGGTGAGCGATAAACATCAGTGGCGCTCTTCTTCATGCAACAGGCGCTGTTGGGCAATCTCTTCGTTGCGTTCGGCCCGGCGAAGATCGGCGTAGGCCTGGGCTACAAAATCCATATGTGCCTCAATGGCGGCACGGGCGCGTACGGGATTACGCTCTTGCAGGGCATCGTTGATCTCGCGGTGTTGGTTCAGCAGATCAAGGCGGGTGTTATACATCTGGACAATGATCTGGCGATTGTAAAACACACCGCGCTTGAGCAAATCATACATCGCGCGCATCACATGCACGATCATCACGTTGTGGCTGGCCTCAACAATGGCCGAATGGAAATCCGCGTCCAGATCGGCGCCTTTACCGGCGGGGGCGGCTTCCATTTTCTTAAAGATACTGTCGATGACTTTCAGATCGGTGTCCGATGCCAGACGTGCGGCCCGTTCCACCGCCAAGCCTTCAAGATCACGGCGAAAATCAATGTAATCATAAACCGCTTCGTCATGGCGCGAAAGCAATCCGGTGAGCGCGGGGGAAAACGAACTGTCGAGCCGGTCCGAGACAAAAATCCCAGACCCGGCTTTGGTTTCCAAAAGCCCGCTTTCCTGAAGCTCCGACACCGCCTCGCGCAGGGACGGGCGCGACACGCCCATCCGGTCCGACAAATCGCGTTCTGACGGCAACCGCTCACCCGGGCGCAACACGCCGCGCAAAATCAACAGCTCGATCTGTTCCACCACAGTTTTCGACAGCTTTCCGGCATTGATTTTCTGAAACGGCATCTGGCCCCCTTTTCAACTGGTCAAAAGATATGACCACAGGGGGGCGATAAGCTCAAGCCCTGAGGGTGGGAATTGCTGGAGGATGGGACGGTCGCATGAAACGGACGAAGCTTTGCGTCTGCGCCCCCCCTGAGTTGACGTGATTTAACCTCGTGAGCGTAAGAGGCCTCATCGTCAACAAAATGAGGTGGCCAAGCTCCGTGTGTGTTGCCGCTCGGATCAAGGGAAGGGGTTTCCGATCTCGGTTTCACGGGTCCAAAATGCAATCCCTTACGGGCAGCGGCGTCCGCACAACATCAGTCAGGATGCCTTATCAAACAAAAAAGGCCGGGTGCAAAATGCAACCCGGCCTTTTCCTGCTCATCAACACCTGATGTTAGCTGTAGGGGCGAATGATAATTTCGACCCGACGGTTTTGCTGGCGGCCCGTGGCGTTCAGGTTGGACGCAACCGGGCTGTCTTCGCCGCGGCCAATGGTGACCACGCGCGAGCTAGGCACGCCGTTTGCAAACAGAACCTGTGCCACGGAATTGGCGCGGTCGCGCGACAGCGACAGGTTGTAATCGGCCCCGCCCACGTTGTCGGTGTGACCAATCACTTCGACGGCCGAGTTGGGATAGTTCAGCAGGTTGCGCGACAACGCACCGAGATCACCGCGCAGGCCGGGGTTCACGGCCGAGCTGCCGGTGGCAAACAGGATGTCTTGTGGCATGGTCACAACCAGCGCTTCGCCGGTGTTTACAATGCGCACCTGATCGTTGCCGATGGATTGCTCCAGCTCGCGTGCTTGCTTGTCAAGCTCGCTGCCAATCGCGCCGCCGATACCAGCGCCGATCGCAGCCCCAACAGCAGCACGCCCCAATTTGTTGCCATTGCCGGTGACGGCGCCAAGGATGCCGCCAATCGCGGCCCCGGTGACGGCCCCATTTTTGGTGCGTGGGCCCAATTCGCCGGTTGGCGAGGTACAGGCCGTGGTGGTCAGCACCGCAATTGTGCTGAGAAGAATAAGGGGTTTCGCGTGGAACATTTCTGCCGCTCCTGAAAATGTTAGGGTTATGCGTTTTACTCGCGCATTTCTAACATGATGCCCCTTTGTTATCGAATAACAAGGGGGAGAATGCGCGACAGATTGCCTGTATTGGGAAGGTGACGTCGGGGTAGGGGGCGGTTGATGTATTTGCTGCCAAACGCTCAGCCCGAGGCCGCCTTGGACGCCATTTCAGACAGGCCCCCTGCCGGTTCGGTGCTTTCCATATCCGCGGTTTCCCACGCAAGCAGCGCGCGTTTCACCGGAAGCCCCCAGTGATAGCCGCCCAAGGCGCCTGATTTGCGTAAGGCCCGGTGACACGGGATCATCCAGCTGACCGGATTGCGCCCAACGGCGGTGCCCACCGCCCGTACCGCGCGCGGTTTTCCAATCGCTTCCGCAATATCGCCATAGGTGGTTACATGGCCCGATGGGATCGTCAAAAGGGCTTCCCAGACCTTGATCTGCAGGGGCGATCCGATCAGATGCAGCGGGGTCTTGCCGGTCTCGCCCGGTTTCATGTCATAGGCGGCCAGCACCCAGGGCTCTAGAAACATCGGATCCTCAACGAAATTGGCATTTGGCCAGCGCGAGATCAGATCCTGAAACGCCAGTTCTGGCCCGGTTTCTTCGGAAAACCCAATGCCGCAAATGCCCTTGTCGGTGCCCATCACCAAGGACGGCCCAAACGGGCTGTCAAACCAGCCCCAAAAGATGGTCAGCCCCGCGCCGCGCTTGGCATATTCTCCGGGGCTCATCGCCTCCCAACGCAGGAAAAGGTCATGCAGACGGCCCTGACCGGACAGGCCGACGGAATGGGTGGTGGCCAGGGTCGAGAACCGCTCGCGCAGCAGGGTTTTGGCGTGGCTCAAGGTGAGGAATTGTTGATAACGCTTGGGCGAAACCCCAACGAATTTTGAGAACACCCGCTGGAAATGCGCGGGCGACAGCCCGATGCGCGCCGCAAGTTCGTCCAGCGACAGGTTTCCTTCGGCGACGTCAATCTCTTTGATCGCACGACCGATGATTTGGTAATGATAGCTCTCGTCCGCGTTGGTCATCTTGGCTCTCCTGTTGCGATCAGTTTGCCGCAATCCATGCGCCCGCGCGACCCGATTGTTGCGCCTTTTGTTGCCCATTGGACCCGGCCTCTGGTTGCTGGCACTTTGCACCTTGTCTGACGCGGGGCAGGCGGGCATATCATGCGCCATGGGAAAAATGCCAAAACAAATGAGCTATCATGACATCCGCGAAGTGTTTCGCCGGTTTCATGAAGCGGAGCCTGAGCCGAAAGGCGAGCTGGATCACACCAATGTCTACACGCTGGTGGTGGCGGTGGCCCTGTCCGCACAAGCCACCGATGTGGGTGTGAACAAAGCCACCAAAGCTCTGTTTCCCATCGCCGACACCCCGCAAAAGATGCTGAATCTGGGCGAAGAGGGCCTTGTCGAGCATATCAAAACCATTGGGCTGTTTCGGCAAAAAGCCAAGAATGTCATCAAGCTGAGCCAAATTCTGGTGGATGAGTTTGGCGGCGAGGTGCCATCCTCGCGTGCGGCCCTTGAAAGCCTGCCCGGCGTGGGCCGCAAGACCGCCAATGTTGTTTTGAACATGTGGTGGAACGTGCCGACCCAGGCGGTCGACACCCATATTTTCCGCATCGGCAATCGCACCGGCATTGCGCCCGGAAAAGATGTCGTTGCGGTCGAACGCGCGGTCGAGGATCACATCCCGGCCGAATATCTGCAACACGCGCATCACTGGCTGATCCTGCACGGACGCTATGTGTGCAAGGCGCGCAAACCTGTTTGCGGCAATTGTCTGATCCGTGACATCTGCCCGTTTGAGGATAAAAACCTATGAAAAAATATGATGTTGTCGGGATCGGCAATGCGGTTGTGGATGTGCTGACCACGGCGGATGACAGTTTTCTAGAGCTGATGGGCATTGAAAAAGGCATTATGCAACTGGTGGAACGCGACCGGGCCGAGGTGCTTTACGGCGCGATGGATGACCGCAAACAGGCGGCGGGCGGATCGGTCGCCAACACCATCGCGGGCATCGGTAATCTGGGGCTTTCAACCGGATTTGTGGGCCGGGTACATGACGACGCGCTGGGTCGGTTTTACGCCGAAGCGATGGAAATGGACGGCACGCGGTTTGTGAACGCGCCGGTGCCGGGCGGCGAGCTGCCGACGTCACGCTCGATGATTTTCGTCTCGCCGGATGGTGAGCGTTCAATGAACACTTATCTGGGCATCTCGGCGGAGCTGGGGCCAGAGGACGTGGATCTGGACGTGGCGGGAAATGCCAAGATCGTCTTCCTCGAAGGCTATCTCTTTGACAAAGACAAAGGCAAAGAAGCCTTCACCACCATGGCGCGCGCGTGCCGGGCGGCCGGCGGGCAGGCGGGGATCGCGATCTCTGATCCGTTCTGCGTGGAGCGTCACCGCGATGATTTCCTGGCGCTGATCGAAGATGAGCTGGATTATGTGATCGGCAACGCCGCCGAGATCAAATCGCTCTGGGAAACCGATGATCTGGAAGAGGCGCTGGCCAAAACGGCCGAGATTTGCCCGCTGTTTGCCTGCACCATGTCAGGAGACGGGGTAACCATCG
>DDMF01000112.1:12782-17454 GCA_002340515.1 Rhodobacteraceae bacterium UBA2553
GTGAGGCGCGGGTGAGCGTTGGGGTTGAACGCATTGTTCCAGTGGACGCCACCGGCGCGGGGGACGGTTTTGCGGCGGGCTTTCTGTACGGAATGGCCACCGGGGCCGATCTGAAAACCTGCGGCGAAATGGGCTGTTTGGTGGCGGGCGAAGTGATCCGCCACATCGGCCCACGCGCAGATCGCGACCTGAAGGCGCTTTTGCAGCAAAACGGATTGTTGGGCTGAACTGACAGTCGAACATACAAAAAAACGGGCCGTCCTGCGAGGGGCGGCCCGTTTCATTTTGGAATTGTGAGCGGTGCGGTCACTCCGCCTCAATCACCTCAAAATCATGGGTCACTGTCGCGGTGGCCGCAAGCATCGCAGAGGCGGAGCAGTATTTGTCCACCGACAGCGAGATGGCGCGTTCCACTTTGTCGTCAGAAACGCCGCGCCCTTTGATGATGAAATGCATATGGATGCGGGTGAAGACTTTGGGATCGGTGTCGGCCCGATCCGCGTCTACTTCGACCTGAACGTCCTGAAAATTCTGGCGACTTTTCTCTAGGATCGACACCACGTCATAGGCAGAACAACCCGCCGCCCCCAAGAGCATCAGCTCCATCGGGCTGGGGCCGGGCGTGCCGCCCCCGCCGTGGCTGGTGCCCAGAACGATATTATGGCCGGTGCCGGAGGTGCCGACAAAAGTGCGGGCCTCAGCCCATTTCACGCGCGCTTTCATGGTGGTCTCACTTCTTCATGTCGTGTTCATGTTGTGGGATGCGCTGAGATCACTCGCCCAGCTTTGCATGCACCTCTTCCAGATCAATCTCGCCT
The DNA here is from genome assembly GCA_002340515.1 of Rhodobacteraceae bacterium UBA2553. Classification (GTDB taxonomy): domain Bacteria; phylum Pseudomonadota; class Alphaproteobacteria; order Rhodobacterales; family Rhodobacteraceae; genus Aliiroseovarius. The sequence continues at coordinate 13,601 of DDMF01000112.1, forward strand.
ATTGGCATCTTATTACCCGGATTCTCAAAGTCATATTTGAACAGGTTGAAGTCGCGTTTGAAGATTTCATAGACCAGATGCATCGACAGATCGTCGAAATAATCCTCAACCGGATGGGCACGTTTTGGCCCGTGCCCTTCGCTTTCGTTAAAGCGTGGGATGCTGCCCAGATCGACCTTATGCGGTGTGTCGATGCTGTCGATCACATCCTGCATGCCGTCGTTGAACTTTTCGGTCCAGACGATTTTATCATAAAGCCCGCCGTTCAGGATAAAGGTCGAGACATGGCCGGACATGGCGGACCAGTGAATGTCCGGGTCCATCGGGCGGCGCCAGCGAATGGTGTCACGGGCAAACAGCAGGAACCGACGAAAGCTTTGGACCTGATCAAAATCGAATTCATCTTCGGGGCTGCCGACCTCGATCCCGTATTTCTGGATCAAAAGCGGAACAAGATTGCCGCGATAGCGTTTGCCATTGCGTTGAATGCCGCAAATCTTGTCAAAAAAGCTCGACAGAATGCGGGTGTACGGGTTGCGTACGCAGGTGAAGGCATAGCTTTGATGCGCTTTGACATTGGCCTCGATCAAAGGTTGCGAATGTTCTTGGGACCATTTGTGCAAGCGATCCTTGCTGTCGTGAATATCCCCGTCGAAAAATTCACCGTGGTCTGAATAATACATGATCTGACCGATGGTCGAGCAGGCGCATTTCGGGACAACCCGATACACCATACTTTCACTTTCCGTCATCCAGGTGCCGGGAAACCCCATATGCTCTCGCCTCCTTGGCGCATTAAATTGGCAGCTTTACGCTTCTCTATCTAATCTTCGTAGAAAAAAGCAAAGAAATGCTGTTTTTTCAATGGTTGTTCACGTTATCTATGGCAACAATATCGCCTAATACGAGGGATTGGTTACATTTATGGCGAAAATTGCCTTTATTTTGCTGTGTCACAAGGACCCGGACGCGATCATCAATCAAGCTACCCGCCTGACTGCGGCGGGGGATTGCATGGCGATTCACTTTGATGCACGGGCAAAACCGGAACATTTTGCGCGCATTCAAGAGGCGCTGAAGGACAATCCCAATGTGACTTTTGCCCGTAAACGCATCAAATGCGGCTGGGGGGCGTGGTCATTGGTGCAGGCCACGCTTTACGCGATTGAGGCCGCGGTGGATGCCTTTCCGCGCGCCACCCATTTTTACATGGTGTCAGGCGATTGCATGGCGATCAAATCCGCCGAATACACCCATCAATTTCTCGATGAAAACGATGCGGATTATATTGAAAGCTTTGATTATTTCGAAAGTGACTGGATCAAGACCGGGATGAAGGAAGAGCGGTTGATCTATCGCCATTTTTTCAACGAACGCACGCAGCCTAAATTGTTTTATGCAAGCTTTAACGTGCAAAAGAAACTCAACCTGACGCGTGAGATCCCCCACGATATCCAAGTGCAGATTGGCAGCCAATGGTGGTGCCTGCGGCGCCGCACCATCGAATGGATCCTGGAATTCACCCGCAAACGAAAAGACGTCATGCGGTTTTTCCGCTCGACCTGGATCCCGGATGAGACGTTTTTTCAGACCATCGTGCGTCATATCGTGCCAGAAAAAGAGATCAGATCCCGCACACTGACCTTTTTGATGTTTACCGACTACGGCATGCCGGTGACCTTTTACAACGACCACTATGACCTTCTTTTGTCACAGGATTTCCTGTTTGCGCGCAAGATCAGCCCTGAGGCACATGTGCTGAAACGCCGCCTTGGCGACCTTTACGCGGAAGAGGGGGTGAATTTTCAAATCTCGAACGAAGGGCGCTCGCTTTTCAAATTTCTAACCGGGCGCGGGCGGGTAGGGCACCGGTTTGCGTCACGTTTCTGGGAACAGGAAAGCACCCTTGGCCGGGGACGCGAACTGCTGATTGTTGTGGCTAAGAAGTGGCACATTGGTAAACGGGTGGCGCGCCGGTTAAAACAGGCGACAAATATTCCGATGATCGAATACCTGTTTGATGAGGAAAGCTGCCCGATGCCTGATCTAGGCGGAATCCAGACGCGGCTGGGCAAACGGACCCGGCATCGCCGGGCGTTGATGCGGATGTTGTTTGATTACTATGAAACGGATCGGCTGATCATTTGCCTTGATCCCAATAACAGGGATCTGATGCGTGACTTCTTCTCAGACCGCTCGATGACCCGCTTGCTTGAGGTCGAGAGCCATTTCACCGATGATTATCTGTTGGGACATGCGATGCGTGTGGGGCTTGCGGGTGAAAACACACCCCAAGAAACCATCGATCGTCTGCTGCCGACCATTCGCGCGGATGTGATGAACGAAAGTGACGCCATCAAAGACGAAGGGTTTGACGAATATTACCGGATCACCGAAAACGCGAGCACCGAGGTGAACACCCGCCCCCTTGCACGTTTCCTATCGATCCCCGAAGATCGCGCCCGAGATATCATCGAAACAGAACATCTCTTTGCAGATTGATCGACCCGTTCGGAGCCCCCATGCCCTATACCTATGACGACCAAAACATCTTCGCCAAAATCCTGCGCGGCGAAATCCCCAATAATACCGTGTTTGAAAACGATCACGCCTTGGCGTTTCGCGATATTACCCCCCAGGCCCCGGTGCATGTGTTGGTGATCCCAAAAGGGCCTTATGTGAATCACGATCATTTCGCGAATGAAGCGTCAGATGCTGAAATTATCGGCTATACCCGCGCCATTGGCGAGGTGTGCAAACTGGAAAATGTTGCGCCGGGAGATGGTCAATCAGGCTATCGCAGCATTGCAAACTCGGGCGAAGATGGCGTGCAAGAGGTGCCGCATTTTCACACCCATGTTCTTGGCGGGCGTCCCCTTGGCCGGATGCTTGCCCGCGCCTGACTGGGGCAAAAGACACCGGTTTGACCCATGTAAATCCCGGGCAAACAACGTTCTCTCTTGCCGCCACCGCCGCGATGGCTATCATGCGCCCAACGGATGAAATAAGGTGGACCCATGACCCAGACCGCACCAGAAACCAAGATTGTGGACAGCTATAAAGTGTCTTGTGACGGGGGCGACGGCGCCCTTGGCCACCCACGTGTGTATCTGCAAATCCCGAATGAGCATGGCTGGGTGGAATGCCCCTATTGCGATTGCAAATTTGTGCATAAAGATCACGAAGACAAAGCGGCCTAAGGGGTTGCATTTCTACGATTATTCGGCCGCAAGCAGCAGCTTTGCGGCCGTTTTTGTCCCCAACTTGGGGGCGCAGATTTAAGGGAGACGCGCCATGGCTGCCAAAGAGACTGGTTTCGGAAAAGGATGCCATTTGCATCTGGTGGACGGCTCTGCTTTTATCTTTCGCGCCTATCACGCGCTGCCGCCGCTGACGCGCAAATCCGACGGGCTTCCCATCGGCGCCGTGGCCGGATTTTGCAACATGTTGCAAAAGTTTGTCGAGGATAACACCGGCCCCGATGCCCCCACCCATGTGGCGGTGATCTTTGATCACAAAGGCAAAACCTTCCGCTCGGACATCTATCCCGAATACAAAGCCAACCGCCCGCCGGCACCCGAAGACCTGCGCCCGCAATTCCCCCTGACCCGCGACGCCACCCGCGCCTTTAACATCGCCTGCCTGGAGGTTGAAGGGTTTGAGGCCGACGACATCATCGCCACCTTGGCCCGCCAAGCGGACGAGGCAGGCGGGCGCGTTACCATCCTCAGCTCAGACAAAGACCTGATGCAGCTTGTGGGTGGCGGCGTGGAAATGCTTGATCCCATGAAAAACAAACGCATCGACAGCGAAGGGGTTGAAGAGAAATTTGGCGTGGGGCCTGACCGCGTGGT
>DDMF01000112.1:17486-24390 GCA_002340515.1 Rhodobacteraceae bacterium UBA2553
GATAACGTGCCCGGCGCGCCGGGGATCGGCCTGAAAACTGCCGCCCTTTTGATCAATGAATATGGCGACCTCGACAGCCTTCTGGAGCGCGCAGGCGAAATCAAACAGCCCAAACGCCGCCAGACCCTGATCGACAATGCCGACCAAATCCGCATGTCCCGCGCGCTGGTGAAACTTGACACCCACATGGATCTCGACATTGATCTGGCCAGTTTTGAATTGCGCGATCCGGAGCCTGAAACGCTCTTGGGATTCTTGGCGGAAATGGAGTTTCGCACGCTCACCAACCGTGTCGCCAGCAAGCTTGGCGTCGAGGCCCCCGAGATCAAACAACCCGAAGGCACCCCGGATCTTGCCGTGCCGGACGCCCCGGCGATTGATCCCGAGAAATACGAATGGGTGAAAGACGCGGACGCGCTTCACGCTTGGGTCGCCAAGATCAACCACCGTGGCTATGTCGCCGTGGACACGGAAACCACCGGGCTTGATGAAATGCGCGTGGACCTTGTCGGCATCTCGCTATGTGTCGAGGCGGGCGAGGCCTGTTACATCCCGCTCATTCACAAAACCTCCGCCACCGACGATCTTTTTGGTGGCGATGATCTGGCCGACGGGCAGATGGGCGTGGACGAAGCGCTGGCGATCCTGCGCCCCGTGCTTGAGGATCCCGCGATCCTGAAAATCGGCCAAAACATGAAATATGACGCCAAAATCTTTGCGCGTCATGGTGTCGCCGTAGCGCCCATTGATGACACGATGTTGATGTCCTATGCGCTGAATGCCGGGCGTCACAATCATGGCATGGACATCCTGTCGGAACGCTATCTCGATCATAAACCCATTTCGATCAAGTCTTTGTTAGGAAGCGGAAAATCCGCGATCACCTTTGACCGCGTCCCCATTGAAGATGCGGTGAAATACGCCGCCGAAGACGCTGACATCACCCTGCGCCTTTGGCAAGTTTTGAAGCCTCGTTTGCACACCGCCGGCGTCACCCGCGTCTATGAACGGCTTGAACGCCCCTTGGTGCCGGTGCTGGCCGAAATGGAAATGACTGGCATCAAAGTGGACCGCGATGTGCTCAGCCGGATGTCCAACGCCTTTGCGCAGAAAATGGCCGGGTATGAGGCGGAGTTGCACGAAATTGCCGGACGGGAATTCAACGTGCAAAGTCCCGCTCAAGTGGGTGAAATTCTGTTTGGCGAAATGGAATTGCCCGGCGGAAAACCCACCAAAACGGGCCAATGGTCCACGCCTGCCGACGTGCTGGAAGACCTCGCCGCAGAACATCCCTTTGCCGCGCGCGTGTTGGATTACCGCCAATTGCAAAAGCTGAAATCGACCTACACCGATGCGCTTCAGGATCACATCCACCCGGAAACGGGTCGGGTGCATACATCCTATTTGCAAACCGGGGCCAACACGGGCCGTATGGCATCTAAAGACCCAAATTTGCAAAATATTCCAGTGCGCTCTGAAGAAGGCCGCCGCATTCGAGAGGCGTTCATCGCCCCCGAAGGGCGCACCCTGATCAGCCTCGATTATAGTCAGATTGAGCTCAGGATCCTCGCCCATATGGCCGGGATCGACGCGCTGAAACAGGCGTTTCGCGATGGCCATGACATTCACGCGATGACCGCCTCTGAGATGTTCGACGTGCCACTTGATCAGATGACGCCGGACGTACGCCGTCAGGCGAAAGCGATCAACTTTGGTGTGATTTACGGTATCTCAGGCTTTGGCCTTGCTCGCAATCTGCGCATTCCGCGCGCCGAGGCGCAGGGGTTCATCGATCGCTATTTCGAACGCTTCCCCGGCATTCGCACATACATGGACGACACCGTGGAATTTGCCAAAGAACATAAACGGGTCGAGACGCTTTTTGGCCGTCAAATCCACACGCCAGAGATCGGCGCCAAAGGCCCACAAGCGGGCTTTGCCAAACGTGCCGCGATCAACGCCCCAATCCAAGGCACCGCCGCTGACATCATCCGCCGCGCGATGATCCGCATGCCCGACGCCATCAAAGGCCTGCCCACTAAAATGCTGTTGCAGGTGCATGATGAATTGATCTTTGAGGTGGATGACGCGGCAATTGATGACGTGATTGGCGTGGTGCGCAGCGTGATGGAAGGGGCGGCAGACCCCGCCATCAAACTCGACGTGCCGTTGATTGTGGACGCGGGGCAGGGGCAAAACTGGGCCGAGGCCCATTGATGCGACAGCTTTTGTGGTCCTTGACGGTTCTTATGGCGACAAACCTTTCGGCACAGGCCGAAGAACCGCTGATCTATGTGTCGCACCAAGGTCACCAATATGTGGCCACGGCAAATGATCATGGTATGGTTCTGACCTCGCTTTACCCCGCCGCTTGGTTCATTGAAAATGGCGCAGACAGCCGGGTCGAAACCCACATTGATGTACATTATCTGGGCAATGACTGTGACGCGCAGCACGACCTTTGGGGCACTGGCACTTGGTGGTGGGCCAATGGCGGATTTGGGGTGGATTATGAAAACGGACGCAATCTGCGCTTTGCCCGACAAGAGTTGTTTTTAGAGGCGGGTCTGCATTGCGTAAATAGTAAATTCAATTAAAACAGTATCTTAATGGCTATGGTTTTGGATCAATACCGCGCTCCGCAAGCTGCGCATAAAGCGCGATAAGGGATTTGTCGCGCTCCTCGCGGAATTTCTCTACGGTGGTGAAGCCTTCAATTCGGTCGATGCGGAACATGCGAAAATCCTCGCGTAATTCACACCAGCTGACCACACACCAACCGTTTTTCCAAAGCCATAACCCAAGCGGGCGGATGGTGCGGGTGGATTTGGCGCCACCTTCATCGGCATAGGTCATCGACAGGCGCAATCGCCCGCTGACGGCGGCCTCGATCTGGTCGATGAAATGGCGATCCCGTTCCGTGGGCATCAAACTTGGTCCCGCATGAATTTCCACCCGGCCCGCCGCTGCCTCAAGCGCGTCGGGCAGCACGGCACGGATTTTCACAAGCGCTTCGCGCGCGGCTTTCGCCATGCTCGCCCCGCCCATGCGTTCGATCATGCGCGTACCTGCGATCACGGCCATCACCTCGTCCCGCGTGAACATCAAGGGCGGCATGTCATAGCCCGCGCGCATCACGTAGCCAACGCCCGCCTCGCCCTCAATCGGCACACCCGATCCGATCAAATCGGCCACGTCGCGGTAAATTGTGCGTTCAGAAACCTCAAGCTCCTCAGCCAGATCGGCGGCACGGGTCAGTCGCCCGCCGCGCAAAAGCTGCACAATTTGGAAAAGACGATCGGCACGGCGCATGGGGGCTCCCTTAGCAAATCAACGCAGGTCTGCTCCTGACATTGCGGATAGCAGAGATGCTAGAATGTCAGGAGGCCCGGCGCTAGTCATGTTCTGCCGCCATCATGGATTTGAACTGCGTCACCGATGCGGGCCGCACTCCGGCAAGGGCAAAGATCTCGGCGGTGAAACTGACGGGGGCCGTGCCGGGGGAAGTGATGATGCGCTTGTCTGCCACGGCCTTTTTGCTGGGTTTGAATGACGTTTGTCCGGCATAGGTTTTGGCGTTCTCAATTAGGAACTGAAGATCATTGGAGGTGTGCTGGTGATGGTCAAGCAAGCCCGCCCGCGCAAGCGCCAATGTGCTCCCACAAATACCAGCGACAACGCCGCCATCGTGATAATGCGCGCGCAACAGATCCGAAAGATCCGGGGCGGCGTCTGTTGCCCAGAGGGGGCTGCCGATCACGGCGATGACGCCTGGTGAGGAGGCCAAACTGTCCGGCCCGGCTGGCACATGTGCCGTCAGCCCACCTTGTGATGTGACCTCGCCCGGTGTGGGGCTTACGAACCGGATGTCGAGTCCAAAAAACGGCCCTCCTGTGCCTGCCAATAAGGCATATTCCCAATCGGCGAACCCTTGGGGGAGAAGCACGGTTACATGTGCCATGGGGCATATCTTTCATGTGTTGGAAGCTTGAAAATATGAGTGCCCCACCGCCAAAAAGATGTTGGCGGTGGGGAGGGGTTAAGCGGCCTTTGCTTCAAACAACCCAATTGTGTTGCCATCTGGATCGGTGGCGAGGGTGAAGCGGCCGGCCGGGATTTCTACCGGATCGGAGATAAGCTTCCCTCCGGCTTTGACCCAGTCATCCATTGCGGTTTCCAGCGTCACGGTCAGGCCAATATGGATGATATTTCCGGTGCCAGGGGCGGCTGGTTTGCCCTCATAAAGGTTGCCGGACACGGTGTTCATCCGCCCACCAAGCACAGCCATTGGAACCGGGCTGTCTTCATAGACTTCCATGCTCCAGCCAAAGGCCGCATTGTAAAAGGTGATTGCTTTTTCCAAATTGCGCACCGGAATTTCGGTCCAGACAACCAGGGGGTTTGCGTCATGAGCGTTCATGGTTTTGATCCTTCATCAAATGTTGATGAGGCTCTTATGACACCCCCCTCCTGACAGCATTGTGTCAGGAACCTGTCAGGGGATGGGGATTATCTTACAGCCCGTCACGCATCCAGATCAGACCAGATTCGGTTTGGGCCGTGGGATGATACTCGCCACTGACCCAACCATTATACCCTTCGGCGTCCAATTGGCGAAACCATGCCGGATAGTCGAAATCGCCGCGAATGGGTTCTTTGCGGTCGGGGATACCACCGACCTGAATGTGGCGCACAAGGTGGCGGTGTTTGGCCCAGCAGGACAGCACATCGCCAGTGATCCGGTCGGCGTGATAGGCATCAAATTGCAGGCCCACATTTGGGGCGTTCACCTCGGCAATCACCTCGGCGGCTTGATCAAAATCATTCAGGAAATAGCCGGGCATATCCCCGGTGTTGATCGGTTCAATGGTCAGGCTTTGCCTGCGGGCGGTTTTTGCGGCCCATTTCAGGTTCTCAACATAGGTTTTATGCGCCACCACACCCTGCGCTTTGCCCGCCATAATATGGATATGACTGGCGCGAAACGCTTGGGCATACCGGAGCGTACGTTTGAAATCATGCTGAAACCGCGCTTGCCCGTTGGGGGTGGCGGCAAAGCCACGCGTCCCGCCGGTATAGTTGGGGGGCGGTGTGTTGATCAGCACCATATGCAGCCCATTGGCCACCAACTGGCGGTTGACCAGATTGGCCGCGTCATCATAGGGAAACAACACTTCTACGGCCTGAAATCCCGCCTCCGCCGCGGCTTGAAACCGTTCCAGAAACGGTAATTCCTTGAACAAAAGCGTGAGGTTGGCGGCAAACCGGGGCATTAGATCCCCAGCTCATCTGAGGGGATGACCGGGAAAAACTGCCCGCCGGACCAAAGCCCAAACCACATTGCGCCGTCATGCTCTTCATGACAGCCCAGATCAATCAACCGGTAAAAGCTTTTGCGGTCAATCAGCGCTTCGAGATTGGCGCGCACAAGCACGTAAGGCGAGGGTTCGCCGGTGGCCTCATCGCGCACAATTCGGATCGGCGCATCCGGCCCCGCCACCGTCACGTCCCCCACATGTGTGGTGAAACTCAGCACCTGATCGCGGCCCGCACCCGAGACCTCAAAATCCTGCGCCACAAACGGCGCGTCATCGACCTGAATGCCCACCTTTTCCACCGGCGTCACAAGGAAATACTCCTCACCATCTTTGCGAATGATTGATGAGAACAGTTTGACCAGCTCATGGCGCCCAATCGGTGTGCCCAGATAAAACCACGTCCCGTCACGGGCGATGCGCATATCCAGATCACCACAGAACTCCGGATGCCACAAATGCACCGGCGGCGGGCCTTTTTTGGAGGCCGCCCGCGCCGCCTGAGCCAGCCCTTCTGGCGTTTGACTCGGCAAGGGTGGCGTGGTTTTCGGCGATTTCCCGTCAGATTGCGCTTTTGTCATTTGTTCCCCGCGTGAATTCAGACTTAAATACAACCTAATATTCATTCGGAGGAAATTCCATGCAGAAGACCACCGTATTTGAAACCGCATCCGAGAGCCCCTCTGACGCCGTATTTGAATTGGAAACCCTGTCCGGCAAATTGATGGTGGCCCGTGACGAGGTTTCCAACTGGATTATTGGGCAGGAACAGGTGATTGAACTGGCGCTTGCGGCCCTTCTGTCCGGTGGTCACGCGCTTTTGGTTGGCTTGCCGGGGCTGGGCAAAACCCGTCTGGTGGAAGCAATGGGAACGGTGATGGGGCTGAACGATCGGCGCATTCAATTCACCCCCGACCTGATGCCATCCGATATTCTGGGCGCCGAAGTGCTGGAAGAGGCCACAGATGGCACCCGCCATTTCCGCTTTATCCGCGGCCCGGTCTTTTGTGAACTTTTGCTGGCAGATGAGATCAACCGCGCCAGCCCCCGCACCCAATCCGCCCTGCTGCAAGCGATGCAAGAGGGCGAAGTGTCGATCGCCGGACAAACCCATGATCTGCCCGCGCCCTTCCATGTCCTCGCCACACAAAACCCGTTGGAACAAGACGGCACCTATCCCTTGCCCGAAGCACAGCTGGATCGGTTTTTGCTGCAGATCGACGTGGGCTACCCGTCGCGCGACGCCGAACGTGATATCCTTTTGGCCACAACCGGCGCGCAATCCGGCCCGCCGAAACAGGTGATGGATGCACAGGGGTTGATCCATGCGCAGGCACTGATCCGGCAGATGCCGGTCGGCGAGGCGGTGATGGAGATGATCCTCGATCTGGTGCGCAGCTGCCGCCCCGATGATCCGACCGCGCCTGCGGCCGTAAAACAGGCGGTCAGCTGGGGGCCGGGGCCACGGGCGGCACAGGCCTTGATGCTGTTGGTGCGGGCGCGGGCTTTGCTGGATGGGCGTCTTGCGCCAAATGCAGGCGACGTACGGGCCTTGGCCCGCCCGGTGCTCAGCCACCGTATGGCGCTGG
>DDMF01000140.1:0-8000 GCA_002340515.1 Rhodobacteraceae bacterium UBA2553
CAAACTGGGGGCGGTTCAGCGGTTCACTGTGCCACCAAAGGGGCGCTCATCTCGGGCAATGGCCCAGAGGTAGCCTGTTTTGGTTTTGCCACGCCCAGGGTCGAGTACAGGGCAACGGGTCTCATCCATAAAGAGTTTGCTGGATGACTTCAGCTCGTTGAGCAGATGATCCACGACGGGTGCGAGATGGAAGGACACCTTGCCCATCCAATTGGCCAGTGTGGAACGATCAAGCATAACATTACCTCCAAATCAGTTGGAGGTCAGACTCTCATATCACGACAAGCCGCGATACCATGGGGGCCTCGCATCGCTTACAGTTTATCTGAGCCGTGAACACAATAAATCTTAACTGAACCAACCGGGCATATTTTCTGTGCCAAAAGCCCCGTCACAGGTCAAATGCAAAAAGGGCCGCCCATTGGGACGACCCTTTCGCAATCTTATCAAAGATCAGAATGAAGGCTTAGCCGTTCACGCTGTCTTTCAGAGCTTTCGCAATGGTCATTTTGACCACTTTGTCTGCTTCTTTTTGGATTTGCTCACCGGTGGCAGGGTTGCGCACGGTGCGTGCGGGACGTTCGCGGCAATAAATTTTGCCAACGCCCGGCAGGGTCACAGCGCCACCACCGGAAACTTCTTTGGTGATGATTTCAATAACCGCATCCAGCGCAGAGCCGGCAGTTTTCTTGTCTGCACTCATTTCCTCGGCCAACGCGGCAACGAGTTGGGTCTTTGTCATTGGTTTCGACATGTATTACACTCCTCAAATCACCCATTCCTAGGGCTTCATTGGCGGCATTTAACTGTATGTAGCGGGACGACACAACGCTTTGTTGTAGGAAAAAAAGGCGAAAACAGCGTTTTTTTGCCAGTTTACCAAAGGTTGATTTACAAAAAGGCGGTTTCCTCGAAACTTCTGAGCTTTCGCGAGTGAATCCGTTCAAGCGGCATTTCGCGCAAAAGTTCCATCGCATGAATGCCGATCAGCAGGTGGCGACCCACCTGATCTTTGTAAAAATCAGACGCCATTCCGGGCAATTTCAGCTCGCCATGCAGCGGTTTATCGGACACACACAGAAGCGTTCCGTAAGGCACCCGAAAGCGAAATCCGTTGGCGGCGATGGTTGCGCTTTCCATATCCAGCGCGATGGCGCGCGATTGGCTGAGGCGCTGCACCGGGCCGGATTGGTCACGCAGTTCCCAATTGCGGTTATCAAGGGACGCCACCGTGCCGGTGCGCATGATCCGTTTCAGCTCATACCCTTCCAGCTCGGTGACCGTGGCCACCGCCTGTTCCAGCGCGATCTGGATTTCGGCCAAAGGCGGGATTGGCACCCAGATCGGCAGGTCATCATCCAGCACCTTGTCTTCGCGCAGGTAAGCGTGCGCCAGCACAAAATCCCCCAAGCGTTGCGAATTGCGCAAGCCAGCGCAATGCCCGACCATCAGCCAGGCATGAGGGCGAAGAACGGCGATGTGATCCGTCGCGGTTTTGGCGTTGGACGGCCCGACCCCGATATTCACCAGCGTGATGCCCGACCCGTCCGGCCGCGTCAGGTGATAGCTGGGCATCTGCGGCAGTTTCGCCGGCACCGGAAGCTCATCCTCTGGCCCGGTGATCTTGTGATAGCCCGGCCCCACAAACCCGTTATAGCCACTGTCAGGATCGGCAAGCATTTTGCGGGCGTAAGCCTCAAACTCTTCCACATAGAACTGATAGTTGGTGAACAGAACATGGTTCTGGAAATCCTCGGGCGCGGTGGCGGTGTAATGCGAAAGCCTTGCGAGCGAGTAATCAATGCGTTGCGCGGTGAAGGGCGCCAAAGGGGCGGGTTGGGTGTGGTCGCGTTCGGCCACACCGTTCACAATGTGATCATTGGTGGTCGCCAGATCCGGCACATCAAACACATCGCGCAGCGGAAAGGTCATCGCGCCTTCTTGTGGCACGGTGATGTCCGGGTTGCGGGCGACAGCAAAATGCACCGGGATGGGCGTATCAGAGACACCGATTTCCACCGGCACACCGTGATTGGCCCGCAAAAGTCCGATCTGTTGTTTCAGATAATTGGCAAACAGGTCCGGGCGGGTGATGGTGGTGGCATAGGTGCCGGGCGCTGACACATGGCCAAAGGACAGGCGCGTGTCGCGTTGTGCATGGCTGGTCGTGGTCACGCGGATTTCGGGGTAAAACGCACGGAACCGCGAGGCGGGTTTGGCGCCATTGGCGTTTTCCTCAAACCGATCACAAAGGAACGCACAGGCCGCGTCATAAAGTTCGGCCAGGCGGGCGACGGCAAGGGCCGCATCGGTGAACACCTCATGGGTCACAGCTTCGGGGGTGATCACGGGGATCGACATATCACTGGCGGGCATTGATTAATCCTCAAACAAATCGGTCAGCTCGAACTTGGTCACATCAACGAGACCCAGATCGGAAATTCGTAACGCGGGGATGACAACAAGCGCGAGGAAGCTGTGCTGGATCGACGCGTTATTGAGCGTACAGCCGCAGGCCTCCATCGCCTTGATAATGCCATGGGCCTTTGCGGCAACTTCGGTGGCGGGGGCATCAGACATAAGCCCGGCCACCGGCAATTCAACCAGCGCCAGTTCAACGCCGTCTTGGTAAACGCACATGCCGCCGCCCACCTCGCCCAGCCGGTTGGCAGCCAGTGCCATGTCGTCGCGCGAGGTGCCGACCACAATCATGTGGTGGCTGTCATGCGCCACGGTTGAGGCCATCGCCATGCGGCCCTGATAGCCAAACCCGTTCACAAACCCGTTCTGCACGGTGCCGGTGCCTTTGTGGCGTTCAACCAGCGCGACCTGCGCCACGTCTTGTGCTTCATCCGGTTCTGCAATGCCATTAATCACGCCTAAGTCGCGGGTTAGAGCCTTTGTTGGCGCTTGGTTTTCGACAATGCCAATGACCTTGGCGGTGACGGAGTTTTTGCCGTCAGGAGCATGTACTTCAAAATCCTTGGCCGAAAGCACGCGCCCCATATGCATGGTGGCTTTTGCATGATCGGGCCACGCGAGATGTGGGCAATCGACGGTGATTTTGCCCCCCTCTGCCACGCTGATCCCGCGGGCAAACACGCGGTTGATCGGCAGGGTGCTCAGATCGTCGGTCAAGATCATATCCGCGCGCCGTCCGGGTGTAATAGAGCCTATTTCACGCTCCAACCCAAAATGGGTCGCGGTGTTGATCGTCGCCATTTGCAAAGCCACCAGAGGATCACATCCATAGCTGATCGCGTATTTCAGCGCGCGGTTCACATGCCCCTCTTCGACCAAGGTGCCGGAATGACAATCATCGGTGCAGATGATGAAATTGCGCGGATCGAGCCCGCGTTCTGTCACGGCGGTGATCTGCTTTTCAACATCAAACCACGCGGACCCCAAACGCATCATCGAGCGCATCCCCTGACGCACCCGCGCCACGGCGTCGTCCTCGCAGGTGCCCTCGTGGTCATCCGCTGGGCCACCCGCCACATAAGCGTGAAAACTCGGGCCTAGGTCTGGGCTGGCATAATGCCCGCCGATGGTTTTGCCGGCGTTCTGCGTGGCCGCCATTTCCGCCAGCATCTTGGGATCACCGTGGATCACACCGGGGAAATTCATCATCTCGCCCAGCCCAATGATGCCCGGCCACGTCATTGCCTCGGCAACATCTTCGGGGGTGATTTCATAACCAGTGGTCTCTAACCCGGGGGCAGAAGGCGCACAGCTGGGCATTTGGGTATAGATATTGACGGGCTGCAACATCGCCTCGTCATGCATCAAACGCACGCCTTCAAGCCCTAAGACATTGGCAATCTCATGCGGGTCGGTGAACATGGTGGTGGTGCCATGAGGAATGACCGCGCGGGCAAATTCTGCTGGGGTCAACATGCCGCTTTCGATATGCATATGGCCGTCGCACAGACCGGGGATCAGGTATTGCCCGCCCCCGTCAATCACCTGCGTTGTTTCGCCAATACAATGGCTGGCATCTGGCCCAACATAAGCGAAACGCCCCTCAGCCACAGCGACCTGCCAATCCAGCACCTCGCGCGTGTGTACATTCACGACGCGTGCGTTTTGGATCACCAGATCAGCGGCCTCGCGCCCTGCGGCAACGGCAATCAGGCGCGGGGCGGCTTCGGACCATGTTGTTACGGGCCATGTGTTTACGGGAGTGTTCTTCGTCGTGTTATCCATGGACCAATTGTCGACAAATCCGATGTTAGCGCAACCCCTATTCCACCCCGCCTCCGCACCGCTTTAACGACCCTGCCGCATCGCGCGGGGCGTGGTCGAAAACTCGGCCTTAAACGCTCGCGTCATGGCCGAGGCATTCTCATACCCCGCCCGAAGCGCCACCTCGGCAATGGGCAGATCAGTCTCTAACACGCATTTTCGAGCCAAAATCAGCCGCATTCTTCGATAGATGGCAGCGGGGGTTTCAGAGAACTCCGCATGCATGCGACGTTCTAGATCTTTCACCGTACAGCCCGCAAGTTTGGCGATTTCCGGGATCGGGCGCGGCTCTTCGATCGCGGCGCGCATCGCAGATAAGGCGCGCGCCACCATCCGCGAGCTGGCCATGGGCGGCAAAACCGACGGCGCCGCCCCCGGCGCCATGAACAGCATCGCGACCTCAAGCCTGAGCGCAGCCCCATGGCTGGCCCCGATCCGGTCAAGCGTCAAGTCGAATGCCGCAAGCGCCCCGGTGCATGTTATGCGATTTCGGTCGCTTACATGGCGCAGGCGCATGACATCCACCTCGGGGAATGTCTCTTCGAAGTGGGGCAACTCCTCCCAATGAATGGTGGCTTGGTGCCCGTCCAACAGGCCGGCCTGTGCCAACAGCCACGCGCCGGTGTCAAATCCGGCCATCACCCCGTATCGCATGGCGGCCGCACGCAGGGCGCGACGGGTCGCGGGGGTTGCATGGGCCAAAAACCCATAAGACGGCAGCACAATCAACATGTCACCGCGATGATCCGCCAGTCGGCCCTCTGCACTGACATGCATCCCCGACGACGAACGCACCGGCCCGCCATCAACAGTTAGAAATCGCCAGGAATAGAGCCTTTTTCCGGTTAGATCATTGGCTGCACGAAGCGGTTCAACCGCATTGGCCAGGCACATGCCAGAGAAGCGATCAAACAAAAGCAGGTCGATATGTTCTGTCGATTTTGGCATGATTACTTCCTTTTTGGCACATTGCTGCGCAGAAATGGCCCTAGCGTCAAGTCTCAGAACCGGCCAATCGCCCATTGACCACCCACCAAAGTCACCGATGAGGATGCCATGCAATACGGCCTGAATGAAGAACAAGAGATGATCGTCTCAACCGTCCGCAGCTTTGTGGAGAACGAGATTTATCCGCATGAGGCGCTGGTGGAACGCGAGGGGCATGTGCCTTCTGAAATCGCCCAAGACATCAAGAAAAAGACCCTAGACTTGGGATTTTACGCCTGCAACTTCCCCGAAGAGGTTGGCGGGGCGGGCTTGAACCACATGGATTTTGCGCTGGTGGAACGTGAGCTTGGACGTGGATCCATGGCCCTGAACCACTTCTTTGGTCGCCCGCAAAACATCCTGATGGCCTGTGAAGGGGAACAGCGCGAAAAGTATCTGTTGCCTGCTGTGCGCGGCGAACGCATGGACGCGCTGGCGATGACTGAACCGGGCGCGGGGTCGGACGTGCGCGGCATGAAATGTTCGGCGGTGCGCGACGGTGGGGATTGGGTTTTGAACGGTACCAAACATTTCATCTCCGGCGCGGAGCACGCCGATTTCTTCATCGTGTTTGTGGCAACGGGCGAGGATCAAACCCCGCGCGGTCCGAAAAAACGCATCACCACGTTTCTGGTTGATCGCGGCCATCCGGGGTTTACCGTGCGCGACGGATACAAATCGGTCAGCCACCGCGGCTATCTGAATATGGTACTGGAATTCGACGATTGCCGCCTGCCTGATGCGCAGGTTTTGGGCGAGGTTGATGGCGGGTTTGAGGTGATGAACACCTGGCTTTATGCCACCCGGATCACCGTCGCCACCATGTGCGTGGGCCGCGCGCGCCGGGCGTTTGACTATGCGCTTGATTACGCCGCACAGCGCGAGCAATTTGGCCAACCGATTGGTAAATTTCAGGGGGTCAGTTTTCAGATCGCTGACATGATCACCGAGATCGACGCCGCTGACTTCTTGACACTCGCCGCCGCCAACCGGCTGGACAAAGGCCTGCCTGCCAACCGAGAGATTGCATCGGCGAAACTGTACGCCTCCGAAATGCTGGCCCGTGTGACCGATAAGGCGATCCAGATCCATGGCGGCATGGGGTTGATGGATGATTACCCGCTGGAACGGTTCTGGCGCGATGCGCGTGTGGAACGAATCTGGGACGGGACAAGCGAGATCCAACGCCATATTATTTCCCGAGATCTACTGCGCCCGCTCGGAGCATGAGGGGCGCTTAACCTCGGAGAATCACATGACCAATGCCACAAAGCCCATCGTCACCATCACCTATTGCACCGGCTGTAACTGGCTCTTGCGCGCTGGCTGGATGGCGCAGGAACTGTTGCAAACCTTCTCAACCGATTTGGGAGGAGTCACGCTGATCCCCGGTGAAATGGGGGGCGTTTATGAGGTTACGGTGGACGGCACGCTGATCTGGGACCGCAAACGCGATGGCGGGTTTCCGGAGGCCAAGGAGTTGAAAGCGCGCCTGCGTGACCACATCGATCCGACCCGCGATTTGGGCCACATCGACAAGCATTCTGACGGGGCATGACCTAGACCACGCAGTGCGCGGCACGGTCATGCCAGATATTCTGCCTCCGGCGGGGATATTTTTGGAAAGAGGAAGACACGAATTGTTAACCATGCCCTGCGATTTTTACGCTGCGGTACAGGCGGGGACGCCGATGACCGTGAAAGGGGAAGAGACAACGCTCTCTTTCTTGGGGAAGGCCCGCGCGGCCTCCCCTTTTCCTCTTTCCCTAAATATCCTCGCCGAAGGCAAGAAATCTCGTTCAAAGGGAATGCCGTAATGCGCGATCTTTCCAGACTATTGCAGCCACGGACAATTGCCATCATCGGCGGCGGCGCGTGGTGCGCGGCTGTTGTGGATCAATGCCGAAAGATGGGATTTTCAGGCGAGGTTTGGCGTGTGCATCCTAAAGGGGGTGACGGGGTTTTCGCCACAATCGAAGATCTGCCAACCCCACCAGACGCCAGCTTTATCGGCATCAACCGCCATGCGACAATTGAGGCCGTTTCGGTGCTGGCTTCGCTTGGGGCTGGTGGTGCGGTGTGTTTTGCCAGCGGGTTTTCAGAGGCTGTGGCCGAGGATGAAAGCGGGGCGGATCTTCAGGCAAAATTGCTTCAGGCCGCCGGGGAAATGCCCATCCTGGGGCCCAATTGCTATGGGTTCATCAATGCCCTTGATGGCGCGCTGTTGTGGCCTGATCAGCATGGCGCGACGCGCGTTGACAGCGGGGTGGCGATCCTGACGCAAAGCTCAAACATCGCGATCAATCTAACCATGCAAACCCGCGGCCTGCCGATTGCCTATATGGTCACTTGCGGGAATATGGCGCAGACCTCGCAGGCCGAGATAGCCGCGGCGCTGTTGGACGATCCCCGTGTGACGGCGATTGGGGTGCATATCGAAGGCTTTGGTGATTTGGCCGCTTGGGAAATATTGGCCCAAAAGGCCCGCGACAAGGGCGTGCCGATTGTCGCATTGAAGGTCGGGCGATCGGCCCAGGCGCAGGCGGCAACGATTTCACACACGGCATCTTTGGCGGGGAGCGATGCGGGGGCGCAGGCGGTATTGGACCGTTTGGGCATCGCGCGATTGTCCAGCCTTCCGGCCTTTCTGGAAAGCTTGAAGCTGTTGCATGTCACCGGTGGGCTGTCTTCAAACCGCATCGCCTCAATCAGCTGTTCAGGCGGCGAGGCGAGTCTTGCGGCGGACACAGCCTATGGGCGGGGCGTGG
>DDMF01000140.1:8064-10800 GCA_002340515.1 Rhodobacteraceae bacterium UBA2553
CTGGCGGCGGCTTTGGGGCCAATGGTGGCGCTTGCCAATCCGCTGGATTACCACACTTACATCTGGCGCGATTTACCGGCGATGACGCGCGCATGGTCCGCAATGGTGGACCCTGATCTGGCGCTGACGATGATCATTCTCGACATTCCACGCAGCGACATTTGCGACCCATCTGATTGGGATGTGGCGCTGGAGGCGGCGATGGTCGCGCGGGAGCAAACCGGCGGGCAGGTTGCCATCGTCACCACTCTGCCCGAGCTGTTGCCCGAAGCCGTGTCCAAGCAATTGATGCAGGCCGGCGTTGTGCCTCTGCATGGATTGGAAGAAGCGATCCTGGCGGTCGAAGCCGCAGCCAGANNCGGCCGCCCTCAATGGCTGCATTGCTCCCGCCCGGAGCCGATCGCAAGGGTGACGTTCTGAGCGAGGCCGAGGCCAAGGCGCGCCTTATGTCCTATGGGTTGGTTGTTCCAAAGTCAGCATCAGGGACCGACCCGGTTGCCTTGGCCAAAGCGGTCGGTTTTCCGCTGGTGCTCAAGGGCGAAGGCATCGCCCATAAGACCGAAGCGGGGGCTGTGGCGCTGGGGCTGATGGATGTCAAAAACGTGTCTAATGCGGCACAAAACATGCCATGCGACAGTTACCTTGCCGAAGAGATGATCGACGGCGCAGTGGTTGAACTTCTGGTCGGGGTGACCCGCGACCCCGCACATGGCTTTGTACTGACGTTGGCGGCGGGCGGCATCCTGACCGAACTTATGCAAGACAGTGTAAATCTGCTGGTTCCATCCAGTCGCGAAGACATAGAACAGTCTCTAACCCAACTGCGAGTGTCTAAACTGATCAATGGGTATCGCGGAAAACCCGGTGCCAATCTGGAGGCCATTCTGGACGCGGTCATGGCCGTGCAAGCCTATGTGGTGGACAATTCCCACCGCGTTGAAGAAGTTGAAATTAACCCGCTGATCTGTACGACGGCCCGCGCGGTCGCCGCAGATGCGTTGATGAAGGAGGCCCCAAATGGCGGCAACACCGATGAGTGACAGAACCGAACGCCCCATTAAAACCCGCCGCGACGGCATGGTGCTTGAGGTCACATTGGACCGGCCTAAAGCCAACGCAATCGACCTTGCCACCTCGCGCATCATGGGCGAGGTTTTTGCGGAATTCCGCGATGATCCCAGCTTGCGCGTGGCGATCTTAACCGGCGCGGGCGAGAAGTTTTTCTGCCCCGGTTGGGACCTGAAAGCAGCGGCCGATGGCGACGCGGTGGATGGCGATTACGGCGTCGGCGGCTTTGGCGGATTGCAGGAACTGCGCGACATGAACAAGCCGGTGATTGTCGCGGTGAACGGCATTGCCTGTGGCGGCGGGCTGGAGCTTGCCATCTCTGGCGATATCATTTTGGCGGCGGAACATGCCAGCTTTGCCCTGCCTGAAATTCGCTCTGGCACGGTTGCGGATGCGGCCAGTGTGAAGCTGCCCAAACGCATCCCCTATCACATCGCGATGGAACTTTTGCTGACCGGGCGCTGGTTTGATGCGGTTGAAGCCAACCGTTGGGGATTGGTGAATGAAATCCTGCCCGCAGGTCAGCTGATGGACCGCGCGTGGGAACTTGCCCGCTTGCTCGCCTCTGGTCCGCCCTTGGTTTATGCGGCGATCAAAGAGGTGGTGCGCGACGCTGAGGACAGCAAATTCCAGGACGCGATGAGCCGGATCACCCAGCGTAAATTGCGCAGTGTCGACATTCTCTATTCCAGCGAAGACCAAATGGAGGGCGCGCGCGCTTTTGCTGAAAAACGCGATCCGGTGTGGAAGGGGAAGTAGGCCCCCTACGACATAGGCCATGACAAATTCGGGAACGGGGCTTTCACTGCCCCGCGCGCGCCGCTACAACCGCGTTATGGATAAGAACCTTTTCATTTTCGGGTATGGCTATTCGGCGCAGGCTTTGGCGCGCGTGTTGATGGCCGACGGTTGGCAGGTCACGGGCACGTCCCGCGAGGGGCGCGATGGCACGTTGATGTGGCCCGGCGCGGACATTACAGACGCGCTGTCCAAGGCCAGTCATCTGTTGATTTCCGCAGGACCGAATGAGGCCGGTGATCCGGTTTTGGCGGGCGCGCGCGATCTGATTGCCGCACAAGCCCCGCATCTGAAATGGGTTGGGTATCTGTCCACCACCGGTGTTTATGGCGACCATCAGGGCGGTTGGGTGGATGAGGCCACGCCGCTAACACCCGCCACCAAACGTGGGCAATGGCGCATTGATGCGGAAACGGCCTGGCAGGCGCTGGCCAAGGACACGGGCTTGCCGCTGCATATCTTTCGTTTGGCGGGGATTTATGGTCCCGGACGCGGCCCTTTTGCCAAGGTGCGTCGCGGCACGGCTCGGCGGATTGTCAAGAAAAATCAGGTCTTTTCGCGCATCCATGTGGAAGATATCGCACAAGTTCTGGCCGCCTCAATCGCGCGCCCGAACCCCGGTGCCATTTACAATGTCTGCGATGATGAAGCGGCCCCGCCCGAGGATGTTTTGGCCCATGCGGCCGCGCTTTTGGGGATGGAAATTCCGCCGTCAGAGGATTTCGAGACTGCCGAGATGACCCCGATGGCACGCAGTTTTTACACGGAAAGCAAGCGGGTTGCGAACGCCCGGATCAAACGCGATCTGGGCATTGCCTTAAAATATCCCACCTATCGCGAAGGGCTGGCGGCGCTGCTGACCGGTGAGCC
>DDMF01000082.1:0-130 GCA_002340515.1 Rhodobacteraceae bacterium UBA2553
TGGGACTGGCTGGAACGCCGAGCGGGTGATCAAATAAAACGCCGCGGGCATTGACGGTTTGCACAACCGGCGCGCCCAGCTTTTCAGCAAATGCCCGAAGCTGCCGCGCGGCATGGCGCACCCCGCCGCC
>DDMF01000082.1:166-618 GCA_002340515.1 Rhodobacteraceae bacterium UBA2553
CCAGAATGACGGGGGCGCGGGCGCTTGAAATCATTTGTACCGCCTGTTTGATCACCGCGGCATCGACCGGCTTCATTTTCTTGGACGGCGCGGGGAGGGGAGGTTGGATCGCGTCAGATCCCGCAATGTCCAAGGGGATCTCGATATGGGTCGGGCCCGGGCGCCCAGACCCAAAGGGGGCAAAGGCCTTTTCCAACGCCGGTGCCAAATCAGCAGCACATGCAACACGTTCGGACACCAAAGCCACCGTTCGCACCAAAGCTTGCTGATCTGGCAATTCGTGCAAATGGCCCAAACCTTTGCCCAGACTGCCCATGGTGTTTACCCCCGACACGACCAGCATCGGCACGCTATCGGCGCGGGCTTGCCCCATTGCCGTCAGCGTATTGGTCAGACCGGGACCGGTGATCACAAAAGCCACCCCCGGCTTGCCTGACATGCGCGCATAGCCA
>DDMF01000082.1:632-4763 GCA_002340515.1 Rhodobacteraceae bacterium UBA2553
CGCCATAAACCCGGCCCCCTGTTCGTGCCGCGGGGTGACATGACGAATGGGAGAGGCCGCGAGGCCGCGATAAAGCTCGATCGTATGCACACCGGGGATGCCAAAGACACAGTCGACACCGCGCGCCGCCAAATGGGCAACCAGCGCCTCGCCAATGCTGGTCATACGGTTTCCAATTGCAATTGGGCCGCGTGCTGGATGATCCGCTCACAGGCGCTGTCAAAGAGATCGTCCTCAACCGTCAACGCGATCCGCACCCATCCGTCAAGCGTTGTCCCGAACGAGGATCCGGGCATGACCGCCACATTGCCGTGTTCCAGCAGATGATGCGCATAATCGTTGCCGCTTAACCCGGTGGAGGACACGTCGATCATGGCAAACATTCCGGCCTGCGGTTGGTGCACCTTCAGACTGCTTTTCTCCGCCAGACGGTTGGCAAGGGTTTGCGCCCGCGCCGCATAACGCTTGCGCATGCCCGGTGCCACCTCTGACCCGTCGCGAATGGCCTTTTCGGTCATATCCGCGATGAACGGCTGGTTGCCAAACAACATGGTTTCAGACAGTGGCAACAGCGCTTCGGTGAACGCGGCTGGCCCCACGCACCAGCCGCTGCGAAACCCCGGTGCGGCGTGTGATTTTGAGATCGACGAGACGACAATCACCCGGTCCGCAAGCTCTGG
Organism: Rhodobacteraceae bacterium UBA2553; assembly: GCA_002340515.1. Classification (GTDB taxonomy): domain Bacteria; phylum Pseudomonadota; class Alphaproteobacteria; order Rhodobacterales; family Rhodobacteraceae; genus Aliiroseovarius. The sequence goes on from DDMF01000082.1 coordinate 1,313, forward strand.
CCGTGACAAGGGGGAGACAAATGTTGATCCGTCAAAAATCAACTCTTCGTAAACCTCATCCGAAATGATCCACAGGTCATGTTTTATCGCCAACGCGCCGATTGCGTCGATGTCCGCCTTGGTCAGGATGGACCCGGTGGGATTATGCGGTGTGGTCAAAAGAAGAGCGGTGGTTTTGGGTGTTATCCGCGCGGCGATATCATCGGCACTGATGCGAAAGCCATTTTCCGGGCGCAAGGGCACCGGCACCATATCGGCGCCGCTGGCACGGATCACACCTTCGTATGTGGCATACATCGGATCCCCGACCAGCACCTCGCAACCGGCCTCGGCAACGCCCATGAGCACCGCAAAAAGCGATGTCTGCGTGCCGGGAAAGCACATCACCTGATCGGCGTCGATGGGGCGGCCGGATCTTTGGCTGTAACGCTCGGCCAATGCCGCGCGAAGCCCCGCTTCGCCGCGCCCGTTGGAATAGGTTGTGCGCCCCATGCGCATTGCGGTTTCTGCGGCGTCAATCAACGGGGTTGGGGTCGGCACATCCGGCTCACCTATGGTCACGTCGATGACATCCCTGCCTTGGGCGATCAGATCTTTTGCCTTCAGATTGACTTCCCATTTAGCGCCGCCCAAACCTGACAGGCGGGCCGTGATTTTGGTGTTTCTCATGACTGACATCCTGTGTTTTTCAGTTCTAATCCGATGATTGCGCCGACCGAGCGCAAGCCGATTTCAGGCAGTTCGCCCGGTTCAAATGCCCCCGGAAGGGCGCCGCCCTCCATCCACAGCCCATCAATGACGGCGTTGCAGGCAATGGCGAGATGACGCAGTCTTTGCGGTGTTGTGGGCTGTTCTGCCTCGCCCAATGCGTCGGCAATCAGGGCTTCGAGCCGATCGCGAAAGTCATGGTATGTTTGTTCGTGAATGTCGCGCATTTGCGCATCTTCGCGGACCTTGTTTAGAAAGCTGGCCCACAGCATGACCGAGCTTGGGTCAACAACCGGGGGCGTCAAACCTGCCGCCACAAATGCCGCAAGCCGCACCTTGGCAGGGGCGTCTTCAGGGACGTTCAAAGACGCGGTTAGGTTTGTCATATGGCTCATGTGAAACACGTAAGCTTCTGAAACTAATTCTTCTTTTGACGAAAAATGATGCCGAATCAGTCCTTGGGTCACATCCGCACGCTCTGCAATTGCGCGCACTGTGGCGCCGCGAACACCTCGCTCAGAGATCAAATCAAGTGCGGCCAGGATCAACGCTTCTTTGCGTTGTTTTGCGGGCTCGCGCCGGAATTTCGGAGTGGTTTTGGTCACTATGTGCCTCAGGGAATTAATTATACACTTGCATAATTACGGAAGTCGCGCCTTACTACAACCCAGAAAATGGGGGAAGTAGATGGCCAGGTCAGATGTGACAGCCAGCGATAATCAGTCGCAAGACACGCAAAGCGAAGCCATTCGCGTGACCGATTTGCACAAGTCCTTTGGCGCGCTAGAGGTGCTGAAGGGCGTTTCGTTAACGGCCCACAAAGGGGATGTTGTGGCGATCATCGGCGGCAGCGGATCGGGTAAATCCACGTTCCTAAGGTGCATCAATTTTCTCGAGACCCCCAGCTCTGGCCAGATTGTGGTCAATGGCGAAGAGATCGAGATGCGCGAGGACGGCAGGCCCGTGCATCGCAAACAAATCGAACGGATCCGTACCCGGCTTGGCATGGTGTTTCAGGCCTTTAACCTTTGGACACACCGCAGCCTGCTGGAAAATGTGATTGAGGTGCCGGTTTATGTGCTGAACGTCCCGCGGGCCGAGGCGATTGAACGGGCCAAGGTTCTTTTGAACCGGGTTGGGCTTGGCGATAAGGCGGACACTTTCCCTTCGTTTTTGTCCGGCGGTCAGCAACAGCGTGCGGCCATCGCCCGCGCCCTTGCCGTGGACCCCAGCGTCATGCTGTTTGACGAACCCACCAGCGCGCTGGACCCGGAACTGGTCGGCGAAGTTCTGACGGTTATCCGGGATTTGGCCGCCGAAGGGCGCACAATGTTGCTGGTCACGCATGAGATGAAATTCGCCCGCGAGGTGGCCACCCACGTCGTCTATCTTTTTGAAGGGCGTATTGAAGAGCAAGGCCCCCCGGCCGAGCTGTTCGGCAATCCAAAATCCGCACGACTGAAGCAGTTTTTGCAAACAGTCGGCTCACTATAAAATCGAAACCAACATGGGAGATAACACATGAAGATCAAGACAGTATTGGCCGCTGGCCTGACAACACTTGTGATGGCTGGTGCGGCCTCCGCTGAACAAGTGAAAATCGGCATCGCCGCGGAACCCTATCCACCTTTTGCCTCATTGGATGCGTCCGGCACATGGGTCGGTTGGGAAGTTGAAGTGATCGACGCGGTCTGTGCGGCGGCCAAGCTTGATTGTGTGATCACGCCAGTGGCATGGGACGGCATCATCCCGTCGCTGACAGGCCAGCAGATTGACGCCATCATGGCATCAATGTCGATCACCGAAGAACGCCTGAAAACCATTGATTTCAGCGACGCATATTACAACACCCCAGCCGTGATTGTGGCGGATAAATCCATGAATATCGAACCGACCCCCGCCTCATTGGCGGGCAAGATCATCGGCATCCAGGCGTCAACCATTCACCAGGCCTATGCCAATGCATATTTTGGCGACGCTGCCGAAATTCGCGTTTACCAAACACAGGACGAAGCGAACCAAGACCTGTTTGCGGGCCGGATTGACGCCACGCAGGCCGACAGCATCGCCATGGCCGATTTCGTCGGCTCAGATGCCGGGGCCTGTTGCGAGATTAAAGGGCCGGTTGCGAATGACGTCACCATTCTGGGCAAGGGCGTTGGGGCCGGGATCCGCAAAGGCGATGATGCGCTGCGCGAAAGCCTGAATGCGGGCATTGCCGCGATCCTTGCGGACGGCACCCACGCCGCGATCACCGCGCGGTATTTCACCACCAGCATCTACAGCGAATAAGGCCTCGCTTTGGACCTGATCCTTGAAACGCTTGGCTTGGCCAAAAGCGCGGAACTGTTGTCGCTCAACCCGCCGGGATGGGGTGGGAACCTTCTGCGCGGCCTTGCCAATTCGCTGCAAATCGCGTTCGGAGCGTTTGGCTTTGGGCTGATCATCGGACTTTTCGGGGCGTCAGGGAAACTTTATGGCGGGGTGATCCTTCGCGATCTCCTCGCCATTTATACCACTGTGATCAGGGCCGTACCTGAACTGGTTCTAATCCTGATCCTTTATTACGTCGGCACCGATCTGATCAATCAGGTGTCACAGGCTTTGGGTTATGGAAGGGTGGAAATCAGCGGTGTTGTGGCGGGCATCTGGGTGTTGGGCATTGTGCAAGGCGCCTATGCAACCGAGGTGCTGCGCGGCGCGATCCAAGCCGTACCCACGGGCCAGATCGAGGCGGCCCGCG
>DDMF01000082.1:4785-22840 GCA_002340515.1 Rhodobacteraceae bacterium UBA2553
GTTCGGAATGCCGCCGATTATGCTGATGCGGCGCGTCACCATCCCCGCGATGATGTCATACGCCACACCGGGGCTTGCCAACCTGTGGCTGATCGCCACCAAAGACACGGCCCTTTTGGCCATCGTCGGCTTTAGCGAATTGACCTTGGAAACCCGGCAAGCCGCCTCCAGCACACGGGCCTATTTCACCTTTTTTCTGGCGGCAGGGGCGCTTTACCTGATCGTCACCCTGTTCTCGGGGGTGATCTTCGCGCGTATTGAAAAATGGGCGCGCCGTGGGCAGCCCTCGCTGAAAGGGACGGGCAGATGATGAATTTGCGCGCCCTTTTGCAACCGCACCGAATTGTGCTGATGGTGCTGTTTGCCGCCTTGGTGATTTGCTGTGCGGTGTCCTTACGCTGGGACTGGATCCCGGACTATGCCCCCCTTGCGATCGAAGGCTTGTGGCGCACCGTTTGGATCTTGATCGTGACCTGCGTGCTTGGGTTTTTGCTGGCCGTCCCGCTTGGCCTCGCACAGGCGATTGGGCCTTGGTATCTGTCCATGCCCGCCAAAATGTTTTGCACGGTGATCCGCGGCACACCTTTGTTGCTTCAGATATGGTTGCTATATTACGGGCTTGGGTCGCTGTTTCCACAAATCCCCTGGATCCGCAGCAGCGAGCTGTGGCCCTATCTGCGCCAGGCGTGGCCCTATGCGGTGCTGGCGCTGACCCTGTCTTATGCGGGATATGAGGGCGAGGTGATGCGCGGTGCGTTTGCCAGCGTCAATAAAGGCCAGCTTGAGGCCGCCAATGCCTTTGGCATGCCGCGCTTTACCTCCTTTCGCCGGATCTGGCTGCCGCAAGCCATTCGCAGCGTGTTGCCGACCCTTGGCGGAGAGACGATCCTTCAGCTGAAGGCCACGCCATTGGTTGCCACCATCACCGTGGTCGAGATCTATTCGGTGTCCTCCCGCGTGCGCTCTGACACCTTTATCGTGTATGAACCGCTGCTTTTGCTGGCGGTGTTTTACATGTTGATCGCAGGGGTAATCAATTTGCTGTTCCGCCGGTTCGAAAAGCAGGTGCCCGGCGTTTGAGGGGCGGCGTGTGAGGGGTGGCGCATAAGGGGGACGCGCGGCAAAGGTCACCCTGCGCCAAGCGCGCCAAAATGACCGTTGTCCCGCCTTTAGAGCGTTTCCAGTTCACGTTGTATCGCCTGTTCGCTGCCTTTCGCTCGCTCAAACGCAAAAAGCGCTGACAGACGTTTTGATGAGAACTGGAAGCGCTTTAAACAGTTTACAGTTTTGCCAAACCCCCACTGAAAACTTTAAAGTTTCCCCTTTTGCCCCCTTTAAACAGTTTAAAGTTTCGCCTTTCAAATCTTTAAAGAGTTTACAGTTTTGGCGTGCGCTTGGTTAAGGTTTGATGCGACTTTTTGATTGCCCCCACGCGTCGATTTCGGCACTGATGGCCGTATCTAAAGCGTTTCCAGTTTTCACCAAAGCATCTGTCAGCGCTTTTTGCGTTTGCGCGACGCGAAAGGCAGCGAACCAGCGATACAAGGTGAATTGGAAGCGCGCTAATTGAGGTTATTATGCACAGCCGTTCCGCCCTTTGGTTTATTCTTGCGACACTCTTTTTGGATGCGATTGGCATCGGGATTGTCTTTCCCATCATGCCAGATTTGATGGCACGTGTGGGGGCCGCCAGCACGGCGGATGGGGCCATTTGGGGCGGCATTTTGATGGCGTCTTATGCGGCGATGCAATTCCTGTTTGCGCCATTTATTGGTGGAGTTTCAGATGCTTACGGGCGCAGGCCTGTTTTGTTGCTGGCCCTTGTGGCGCTGACCGTGGACTATGTGATCATGGCGCTTTCAACGGGGTTTTGGATGCTGCTTGTGGGCCGTGCGCTGGCCGGGATTGCCGGGGGCACCTATATCACCGCCACGGCGTATCTCTCGGATATTTCAAAACCAGAAGAGCGTGCGGCGAACTTTGGCCTGATTGGTGCGGCCTTTGGCATCGGCTTTGTGGTGGGTCCGGGCATCGGCGGGCTGGTCGCCACATGGCATATCACCGCCCCGTTTTGGCTGGCTGCAGGGCTCGCCGGGCTGAATGTCCTTTTCGGAATATTCGTTTTGCCAGAAAGCCTTAGCCCGGAAAAGCGGCGGCGGATCACCCGCCGGGACATAAATCCCTTCAGCTCAATTCTGGATGCGTTTCGCCTGCCAGGCTTGGGCTTGCCGCTGGTGCTTTTGTTTATTTTCGAGTTCGCAAATATGGTCTATCCAACCCTTTGGGCGTTCTGGACCAAAGAGGTGTTTGGCTGGAATGCGGCGCTGATTGGAATGACACTTTCGGCTTATGGCGTTGCGATTGCGATCACGCAAGGCGGCGTGATGCGTGTCTTGATCCCGCGCTTGGGTGAGTATAAAACACTTATGTTTTCAGTTGTTTGCGCCCTTATCGCCTTTGTGACTTTTGGGCTGACGGCTTCGGTCTACGTGATGTTCGGCTTTCTGTTCATCGCCGCCTTATCGGATATGGCCCCGCCCACGATGACCGCGATCATGGCCAATCTGGTGTCGGACGATCGGCAGGGGCTGTTGCAGGGGGTGATCGCCTCATTAGGGTCGATCTCGGCGGTTGTGGCCCCGGTGGTGATGACCGGACTGTTCCAAACCTTTGCCGATGACACTGGCACCTACTATCTGCCCGGCGCCCCGTTTCTGTTTTCTGGTATGCTTCTGGCGCTGGCATTCCCGTTCTTTCTAAGGTTAAGAAATCGCGGAACGTCTTGAAAAAGCCGTTTTTATTTGGCCTACTGGCGAAACAGGCAAGATGGATGCAACCATGAGGATTTTTCAACGCAACCGGCTTGGGATTGAACAAGGCAGCCGTGTTTTGTTCTCGGATTTCGAGCATGATGGCGAAATGTGGACCGGCAACGGCCCGCGTGAATTCCGCGCGGCTGTGAGTTTTGATAGCCGGTTTGATGAACTGCCCGTGGTGCAGGTGAGCATGTCGATGTGGGATATCTCCGGTGACACCAACCAGCGCGCTGACATCACTGCTGAACATATTTCGCACGACGGTTTCGAGATTGTCTTTCGCACTTGGGGTGATACGCGCGTGGCGCGCATCCGCGCCGATTGGCTGGCGATGGGTGATATGAGTGACCCGGACAATTGGGATGTCGACTGAAGAAACAGCCCAATCCTGCACAGCAAAAAGGGCCCCGTAGGGCCCTTTTGTATTTCTGGTAAGCTGTTGAAAATATTAAGAATACATGCCTTCATAAAGCGGCTCAAGCGTGCCGTGGTCAAACAAGGACGACACGGACATGCCGCCCGCGATGTTTTGGATCGCTTGGGCAAACATTGGTGCGGTGGGCACAATGCGGATGTTGGGTGCGTTTTTCACAGCCTCGGTTGGTGCGATGGAATCTGTCAGCACAAGCGACTTCATGACTGAATTGGTCACGCGTTCCACCGCTGGGCCGGACATGACGCCGTGGGTGATATAGGCGTGCACCTCTTGTGCGCCTTTTTCCATCAGAACTTCGGCGGCTTTGCACAGGGTGCCGGCGGTGTCGCAGATGTCATCCACGATGATACAGCGTTTGCCGGTCACATCACCAATCACAGTCATTTCCGCGATTTCGCCGGCTTTTTCGCGGCGTTTATCGACGATCGCGAGGGGGGCGTTGATGCGTTTGGCCAGTTCGCGCGCGCGTGCCACACCGCCCACGTCGGGCGAGATCACCATCACTTCATCAAGGCAATCTTTGAAGTGGTGTTTCACGTCCAGCGCAAACACGGGGCTGGCATAAAGGTTGTCCACTGGAATGTCGAAAAACCCTTGGATCTGAGTGGCATGCAGGTCCATGGTCAGTACACGCTCGATGCCGGATTGGGCAATCATATTGGCGACCAGCTTGGCCGAAATCGGTGTGCGGGCCTTGGTGCGGCGGTCCTGACGGGCATAGCCGAAATAGGGGATCACGGCGGTGATACGCGCGGCAGACGACCGGCGCAGCGTGTCTGAGATGATCAGCAGCTCCATCAGGTTGTCATTGGCGGGGTTGGAGGTCGGCTGGATAATAAACATATCCTCGCCACGGACGTTTTCATAAACTTCGACGAAGATCTCGCCGTCGTTAAAGCGTTCGACGCGGGCGTCGACCAGTCCAACACGTTCGCCACGGTGCAGCGACATGCGTTTCGCAACCGCCCCCGCAAGCTGTGGGTTGGCGTTTCCAGAAATCAGTTTTGGTTCGGTGAGCGGTGGCATGAAGCAGTCCCCAGGGTGTTCGGTATGACAGAATCGTGACGTTGACACCCCTTACCACCCGGTTAGATTCCTTAATAGGGTCAAGGTGACCGTAGGAGGATGAATTTTGGGACATGTAGACTATTATTTCACAGTGTTGTCGCCTTGGGCCTATTTGGCCGGGATGCGGCTGGAAAAGATCGCCGCAAAGCACGGCGCAGATGTGACCTATAAGCCGATGGATATTATGGCGATCTTTGATCGGATGGGCGGGGTGAAACCGGCCGAACGTCATCCCAGCCGGATGGAATACCGGATGCAGGAACTGCTTCGTTGGTCCAAAGAACTGAAGATTGACCTGAACCCCACCCCCGCCTTCTGGCCCACCAATCCAGCGCCAGCGTCCTATGCGATTATTGCCGCGCAAAACGCGGGTGGTGGCGATTTGGGCGGGCTTGTGCACGGGATCACGCGTGCGTGTTGGGCTGAGGAAAAAGACATCGCACAGGATGAGGTGATTGGTGATCTGCTTGAGGCATATGGGTTCAGTCGTGGTTTGACGATGAGCGGAATGCTCGCAGGAGCTGATCGCTATGCCTCCAACACCGAAGCGGCGGTACGCGCAGGTGTCTTTGGCTCGCCGTTTTATATCACCGAAGATGACGCAAGGTTCTGGGGGCAAGATCGTCTGCACCAGCTTGACGCGCATCTTGGAGGGCGATGATAACCGGGGGATGACACGCACCCTTTCAGCCCGCCCCCAACCGGAAATGACCGACATTCACTGGACCCGCATGGGGGCCGCCAAAAACGCTGCGCCTGAGGCGCTTTTTCTGCACTGCTCACTGGCACATCTGGGCGCGTGGCGTGGTGTGGCAAAAGCGCTTGAGGGGGATCTGTCGATGTTGATGATGGATCTTCCGGGCCATGGAAAATCTGCCGCATATGATATTGCCGACCCGAAGCTGGACTATCAGGATCTCGCCTTATCTTGGGCGTTGGCATTGTTGAACGCTGAGGCGGATGGCCCGGTGGATCTGGTGGGGCACAGTTTTGGCGCGACCATTGCGCTGCGCCTGGCACAAGTGGCCCCGGATCGGGTGCGGAGCTTGACCTTAATTGAGCCCGTGTTGTTTGCTGCCGCCCAAACCCATCCGCTGTTCGCGGAAAACACCGCCTATATGGAAGGGCCGTTCGCTGATGCAATGCGGGCAGGGGACAAAGGTGAGGCCGCCCGATTGTTCAACGATTTATGGGGTAATGGCACCGCGTGGGAGGCGCTGCCCGAGCGGGTCCGTAAAGATATGGCCGCGCGGATTGATTTGATTCCCGTGGCGAAAAACGTAACCCACGGGGATGTGCACGGACAGGTTGCGCCCGGTGCGCTTGAGGCGTTGGATATGCCGTGCCTGTTGATCGAAGGGGGAAATTCGCCCGCGATCATTGCCGCCATTCACGACGTATTTGAAGCGCGCATTCCCGATGTGCGGCGGGTGGTGACTCAAGGGGCGGGGCATATGGCGCCGATCACGCATCCCGTCCAGGTTGCGCGTGCCCTTCATGATTTTCTGACGGCTGCCCCTCGCTTGCCGCCGCGTTGACGCGCGAATTTCTTGCCTTCGGCGAGGATATTTTTGGAAAAGGGAAAAGCTAGGCGCGGATCAGGTCTAGGAACCGGTCAACGTTTTCATCGCTCATCGACCAATCGGCCACCATGCGCGCGGTGAGGATTTCGTCGGGATCATCGCCGACCAGATCGTCATTCCACACGTAATAGGATGCCCCCGCATCATGCAGACGTTGGTGGCCTGCGCGTGACCAGCCGGCAAAGCTGATGTTCGCCTCTGGTTCAAATTGATAACTCGCGTCGGGCAGCTGTTTCAACCCGCGGGCAACGCGGGCGTTGGCGCCGTTTGCTTGACGGGCCAGATCCAGCCAGAGGCCGTTTTCGAGATAGGCCAGCATTTGAGCCGAGAGGAAGCGGTGTTTGGAAAAGAGATGTGCGCCACGTTTGCGGCGCAGTTCAAATTCACGGGCGTGTTTGGGATCAAAAAAGATCACCGCTTCAACACCCATACAGCCATTTTTGGTGCCGCCAAAGCTGACCACATCAATGCCGGCTTTCCATGTCATTTCAGCAGGTGTGCAGTTCTGCGCAACAACAGCATTGGCAAAGCGCGCGCCGTCAAGGTGGGTGGCAAGGCCGAAGTCTTTGGCGATTTTGGTGAGCGCTGCAATCTCAGCCACCGAATAGACTGTGCCGCGTTCGGTGACATTGGTGATAGAGACGGGCCCGCGTGCAGGGCCATGAACGCCGCGGGTTTCTTCGCCAGCGATGGAGGCGCGCAGGGTGTCGGGGGTCATTTTGGCGTTCACAGAGGGCACCAAAGTCAGCTTGGCGCCACCGGTGTAAAACTCTGGCCCATTGCATTCATCTTCGTGGATATGGGCCTCTGGCGCGCAGAAGATGGTTTCAAACGGTTGGGTGAGTGTGGCCAAGGACAGCACGTTTGCGGCGGTGCCAGTGGCGACCAGATAAACGGCGGCATCAGGTGCTTCAAACAGTTCGCGGATTTGGGCGGTGACCTGTGCATTCAGATCATCAGCGCCGTAAGGCATGGCATAGCCATCGCTGGCATTCACAATGGATTCGAGGATTTTCGGATGCACCGGGCCGGTGTTGTCAGAGGCAAAAAACATCAGTGTGGTTCCTCGATTAAATGATCTTCCCAGTCGTCTTCGTGGACTTCAAACTCAGGAATTGTCCAGCCTTTGACAGAACGCCCTTCGGCGTGCATGCGGTCAGGGCCGCCAGCAATCAACGGATGCCAATCGGCCAAGGGTTTGTCTTCGTGACGCAGGCGATAGGCGCAGCTGGCGGGCATAAAATAGGCGATATCGTTGATGTTCTTCCGGCTCAGCACAATGCATTCCGGCACAAATTGCAGGCGGATATCATATTGCGCACATTGGCAACTTTCATTGTCCAAAAGGCGGCAGGCGACGCGGGTGAAAATCACCTCGCCGCTGTCCTCATCTTCGATTTTGTTCAGACAGCATTTGCCACAACCATCACAGAGTGCCTCCCATTCAGAGGCATTCAGATCGGTCAGGGGACGGGTCCAGAAGTTTTTGCGCAAAGGTTCAGTCATCGCGCCACCTTAGCCATCTTTCCCGGAAAGGAAATCGGCTGACATGCGCAAATCACGTAATGGGCGCACAATGTCGATGGATTTTTGGTAAATCGGGTGGGCTTTGAAAGCGTCAAGCGCGGCTTCATCCTCAAACTCGCCATAAACCACAAAATCAGGCACCGCACCGGGAATGGGGTCGGTGGCCAGATTGCGGCCAACTTCCAAAAAACGCGCGTGTGGGTTTTGTTCGAGAATGGCCAACCCGTCATAGATCGTGTCGCGGTCTTTGGCGTCGCGGGCTGTGAAAAACACCACATGTCTGATCATGGTCGGACCTCAGTTCAACGCGCCGCGAGGATCTCGCGTGCTTTGTCACAATCGGCGTTCATTTGGGTGATCAGCGCCTCAAGGCTGTCAAACACCTCTTCCGGGCGCAGATAGTCAATGAGGGCGACGGACAGATATTCGCCGTAAATGTCACCTTTGAAATCAAAGATGAAGCTTTCAAGGTTGGGCATATTCTCGCCAAACATCGGGCGAGTGCCCATCGAGGCCGCCCCGCCATAGGTGCCTTTGTGCGGACCGGTCAGGATTTCAACCTCAACCACATAGACGCCAAATTTGGGCGGGTGCAGCCCGGCGATCGACATATTTGCGGTGGGGTATCCCAGATCACGGCCACGCTGATCACCACGGATCACTTCGCCTTCGATGCGGTGCAAATGGCCCAACATGCGCGCGGCGTCTTGCGGGCGGCCCTCGCCCAAAGCCTGACGGATCGCGGTGGAGCTGACTTCGCCCACGTCATCAGACATCAGCGGCGCGATGGTCACGCCAAAGCCAAGCTCAGCGCCCAAAGCGGTCAGGTCATCGGCGTTCCCGGCACGTCCTTGGCCAAAGCAGAAATCCGCGCCGACAACGACGTGTTTCAAGCCAAGCCCATCGACAATCACATCCTGTGCAAACTCGCGCGGGGTCAGCGCCGACAGCGTGTCGTTGAAGCTCAGCTCATAAAGCCGCTCAACCCCAAGCTTTTCCAACCGATGCGCACGGGCATCAGCGCCCATCAGGCGAAAGGGGGGGGATTTCGGGGCGAAATATTCGCGCGGATGCGGTTCAAACGTCATGATGCCCAAAGGCGCGCCAAGGGCGTCTGCCTCTTTGCGGGCAAGGTCGATCACATATTGGTGGCCTAGGTGGACCCCATCGAAATTGCCAATCGCAACGGAGGCGCCGCGATCTGATTTTTCTATGAACTGATAGTCTCGAATAATGCGCATATCGCTGCCTTACCGCCCTAGGCTGAAGGGTGCAAGCCCGCGCGTGTGATCAGCCGGATTTGGGCGGTCAACTCTTGCGACGGGGCGCCAGAACCTTGGCTTCGCCGGTCAGCACCGCTTTGCCATCCACAAGGCATTCGGTCTTGAGCGTGGCGCGGCCTTTTACTGGGTCCACCTCCATCACTGTGACCTCTGCTGTGACCACGTCACCGGGGCGCACGGGGGCTTTGAACGCGAGGTTTTGACCCATGTAAATGGTGCCGTGGCCGGGCAATTGTTCGCCAATGACGGCGGAGATCAAGCCAGCGGTCAACATGCCGTGGGCAATGCGGCCTTTGAACATGGTTGCGTTGGCATATTCATCGTCCAGATGTACCGGGTTGCGGTCGGTGGATACTTCGGCAAACAGCTCAATATCGCGGTCCGTGACCTCTTTGGTCAGGGTGCGACACATGCCAACTTCTAGCTCGTCAGCGTGGATGGTGCCGCGGGTGATGGTCTCGGACATGGGGGCCTCCGGATGGATTGAGCGAGCAACAAAAGGATACTTGATTGCGCATTTCGGTAACAATATTACTTTGCAGACGCAGAAAGCAAGCGTTCTTTTATGCTCAGCGCAGGTATCCAATCGCAAAGGTCGGCGTGGTTATTTCCTTTTCGACAAAAGCACTTAGCGCCTTTGGATCGGGTTGATTGGTGGTTCCTGTGTCTTCCCGCGCCAATCCGCCAGTGATGAAAAGAGAATCGATGTCTTCACCTTGCGCCCCGCGAATATCGGTGTGGATGCCATCACCGATCGCCAGAATACGCGTGTCGCGCACATCGCGCCCCTCGGCCAACATACGACGTCGGGCGAGGTCATAGATCGGTGGATGTGGCTTGCCGAAATACAGGCTCTCGCCGCCCATTTCCGTATACATTTTGGCGATGGCGCCCGCGCACCATTCGCGTTCCTCACCCCGGTCGACAACGATGTCCGGATTGGCGCAGAGGAGTTTTTGGCCCAGCTGTTTTGCCATCATCAGGTCAGCGCGCCACGTGTCAGGATCCGCCATGGGATCAAACGGCCCACAGCAGACGATGCCTTCTGCCTCAGACACAGGGACACGGGTGATCGGCGCGGGAGTGTCGATGACCTCCATTGGTTCAAAGAACCCTGCATCACGTTCCCATTCACCCATGAAAAAGACCTTATTGCCCACAGCACCCGTGTACATCGCCGCGCGCGCGCTGTCGCCTGAGGTGGCGATGGTGTCGTAGCAATCAGAGGGCACGCCGAAGTCTGGCAATTGCGCCATCACTCCTGCGCGCGGTTTGGGTGAGTTGGTCACCAGCACCACAAAGCCGCCGTTTGCACGGTAATCCCGGAGTGCCGCCACAGCCTCATCAAACGCGGTGATGCCGTTATGAACGCAGCCCCAAAGATCGACGAAAAGCGCGTCGTAATTGGCGGAAATCTCAGATAGGGCGGTGATGATGCGGGTCATGGGCGTCTCCTTGGTTGGGGGAGATATGGCAGAGGGGTTGGGCGCTGGCTAGGGGGAGTATGCGCGCGGTGGCGCCTTGGGACCAAGTGAGCCTTATCAGCAGGCGTTCAATTGCCCGCTTTGGTGGCGGATTTCAAGAATTGGGTGCCTATGGCTTTTGGTTCTGTGCTGCCATTTCGGTTGCCAAAGCCTCGCCACTGAGCCGCCTATAGTTCACAAATGTTTTTGCGCTGAGCAGAACAAAGAAACTGTCCATGTCGACCACAATATAGCCTTGTTCCAGGACGGCTCGGGAAAGCTGTTCAATATCATCGGCGTATAAACGCTTCTTTCCCAAGAGCTCTTTGACTTGTTTCGAGGCGATACGGAACCGGCCACTTTCCTTGCCTCCGAAACTCTTGTTATAGAGATTTGCCAAGTGGCGCGCCGCTATGTCGAAGTGGGTCATCCGACCTCCTTATGTGTTATTAATTCTTACCTATAGACAATAATTATTTGCCATTTTAAACGGCATGCATGGAGAAAATGATATGAACCAGCACGTCGCGGCAATTGAGCTAAACATTGATTTGTCAGAGGAATTGCAAGCAGCAGTTGCCGCGGGTGACGCGGCGCGTCTGGACGCGTTGTTCCAGCGGCTTTCTTTGTCCGAAGCGCTCCGCGAGTTGTTGGAGCTATCGCCAGATGATCGCCGGACCGTTCTGACGCTGATCTCACCTGAAGTTGCGGCGGATTTGATAGAGGAAGCGCCTCATGAGATTGGCGCCAACCTCATGGAAGACCTTGAGACGGATCGTGCCGTCGAAATCATGGACGAGCTGGATTCGGATATCCAGGCCGACCTGATTGGCGACATGGAGTCCGAAGAAGCAGAAGCAATCCTTGGGCAGATGGATGCCGAGGATGCAGCTGATGTGCGCCGTCTGTCGGAGTATGAGGATGATACCGCCGGTGGTCTGATGATGTCAGAGGTGTTCGAATGTGCCGACACCATGACCGTCAGTGATGTTATCAAAGTGCTTGCAAAAGATGATGATGACGTCGATCGGTATCGCGGTCAGCATCCATATATTATTGATCAAACGGGCAAACTGGTTGGCGTGGTTTCCCTGCGTGGCTTGTTGTCGACGAAGCGGTCGGCCTTTCTGACGACCATTATGGTTGAGCCGATGGTGGTTCAGGCGGACACGGCCCTATCCGATCTTGAGGACATCTTTGACAAGTTTGGCTTTCTTGGCGTGCCGGTTGTGGATGCCGATGGCAGGATGCTTGGCGTTGTCAGTCGTGAAGCGGTTTCGCAAGCTTTGTTGGAACGCGCCGAAAGCGAGAACCTGAAACTGCAAGGTGTTGTTGGCGACGAATTGCGTTCGATGCCGACATGGTTGCGATCTCGGCGACGGCTGGCATGGCTTTCTGCCAATATCGTTCTGAACATGATCGCGGCCTCTGTCATTTCCGCCTATGAGGAAACCCTTCTTGCGGTGATTGCAATTGCCGTGTTTTTGCCGATGGTTTCGGATATGTCCGGCTGCTCCGGCAACCAGGCTGTCGGTGTCACCATGCGTGAATTGAGCCTTGGCCTTGTCCGGCCCAAGGACGCCTTCAAGGTCTGGCTTAAGGAAATCAGCGTGGGTGTTGTCAACGGGATCGCGCTTGGGGTGTTGATCGGCATCGTGGCCTGGGTGTGGAAAGGCAACCCCGCCTTGGGTCTTGTGATCGGTGCGGCACTTGCCCTCAACACCATGCTGGCGGTGTCCATTGGTGGCGTTGTTCCGCTGTTGTTGAAAAGGATCGGGCAGGATCCCGCTGTGGCAAGTGGACCGCTTTTGACAACTGTGACGGATATGGCTGGCTTCTTTTTCGTTCTCAGCCTTGCAACATTGATGATGCCATGGCTGGTTTGAAAATGAAGACACAAAAACGCGAATTGCTGGTCATTGGCTGGATGGAGCATCTGGACCTGCCCGACCTTGGGCTGGCCCAGATCAAGGCGAAGATCGACACGGGCGCACGGACCTCGGCCCTTCATGCTATTGGCATCGAGCCGTTTGAACGTGAGGGTGAAAGCTGGGTGCGTTTTCAGGTTCAGCTTGATGAGCGTGCGCCTTGGCGTTGGGTCGAATGCGCCATCCATGATCGGCGCGAGATCAAAAATACCAGCGGTATTCCCGAAGAACGGATTGTCATTCGGACCCACTTGAAGTTGACAGACCGATCTTGGCCGATTTCCGTGTCTCTGACGGATCGGACCAATATGCGGTTTCCGATGATTGTCGGCCGTACGGCTCTGAAGCATCACAATATTGCGGTACACACACGCCGCACAAATTTGACCGGCACGTAAGGTTAGACATGCCTTTGAGGCAGAAAGGATTTTCACATGAAGATCGCAATGATGGCACGGAACGCCAACCTTTACTCTCACAAGCGCCTGAAGGAGGCTGCTGAAGAGCGTGGACATGAGCTTGATATCATCAACACATTGCGGTGCTATATGAACATCGCCTCGCGCCGGCCTGAGATGTATTACAACGGTGAGAAACTTACCGGGTATGATGCGGTGATCCCGCGGATCGGTGCATCGGTCACCTTCTATGGCCTCGCTGTTCTGCGCCAGTTTGAAATGATGGGTGTGTATCCCCTGAACGAAAGTGTCGCCATCGGCCGGAGCCGTGACAAGCTGCGCTCGATGCAACTGCTTGCGCGTGATGGGATTGGCCTGCCGGTGACAACATTTGCCCATGACCCTAAGCAAACGGATGAAGTTCTGAAACTGGCTGGCGGTGCGCCGATTGTTATCAAATTGCTGGAAGGCACCCAGGGTTTGGGCGTGGTTTTGGCTGATACAGATCGCTCTGCGACATCTGTGGTCGAGGCCTTCCGGGCGACGGGGACCAACATCCTGTTGCAGGAGTTTATCAAAGAATCCGGTGGCACGGATATTCGTGCCATTGTTGTTGGGGGTAAGGTTATCGCCGCGATGAAACGCACCGGCGCTGAGGGGGACTTCCGCTCTAACCTGCATCGTGGTGGGTCGGCGCAAGTGATCAAGCTGTCACCTGAAGAAAGATCAACCGCCGTCCGGGCGGCAAAATCTATGGGGCTGAATGTTTGTGGTGTGGACATGCTGCGCGCCAATCACGGCCCTGTGGTCATGGAAGTGAACTCGTCGCCGGGTCTGGAAGGTGTCGAGAAAGCAACCGGTTTGGACGTTGCTGGCAAGATCATTGAGTATCTCGAAAAGAGTGCTGTCAAAGGGAACACGAAGACCAAGGGCAAAGGCTGATGGTCCGTCGCGCAGCGTTTGAGATTGGGGGGCATTCTATCCCCGCCGGCACTCGACTGACCGTTGACCTTCCGGTCAGCGTTCTGTCGGATCATACGCCTGTGTCCATGTCTGTGCATGTTGTTCACGGAAAGGCCGATGGCCCGACGGTGTTCGTCAGTGCGGGCATCCATGGGGATGAGGTGATCGGTGTTGAAATTGTGCGGCGTCTCCTCCGTGCGCCAAACCTCAAATCGCTGCGCGGCACTCTTATCGTGATCCCGATTGTGAACGCTTTCGGATTCATCAACCACTCGCGTTATCTGCCAGACCGGCGTGATTTGAACCGGATGTTTCCGGGCACACCGGGTGGCTCTCTTGCATCGCGACTTGCGCATCTTTTTCTGACCGAGGTCGTAGCCCGGTGTGATCTAGGCATTGATCTACACTCTGCCGCAATCCACCGGACCAATTTGCCACAGGTGCGCATTTCGCCCGACAATGCATATACGGCTACGCTGGCCGAAGTGTTCGGTGCGCCGGTGATCCTGCAATCCCCGCTACGCGAAGGGTCATTGCGCGGTGCCGCCAAGGATATCGGCAAGGACATCCTGCTTTTTGAAGCGGGCGAAGGTCTGCGTTTTGATGAAATGTCCGTACGTGCCGGGGTCGCGGGTATCCTGCGCGTGCTGCATCATGTTGGGCAACTTCCGGCCAAAGGGATCGCCAAACCGAAAGCTCTGCCGCAGTATTGCACATCCAGCAAATGGCTGCGCGCGCCCGCCGGTGGTTTGTTGCGGACCTTCCGTGCTGACGGTGATGTGGTTGCGGAAGGGGACGTGATGGCCGTTGTCGCCGATCCGTTCGGCGAGGCAGAAGAAGAGATTATTGCACCCTTCAACGGAATTGTTGTTGGTCGGGCGGTCTTGCCGGTCGTCAACGAAGGCGATGCGGTGTTTCATCTTGCTCGTGTGAAATCCATGGCCGTTGCCGAAGGGGCCGTTGAAGATTTGAACGACCAACTGACGGATGATCCTCTCTTTGATGAGGACGAGATTATTTGACCGCAAGGCAAACTCCGCTGCAGTGATCTCCACGCCGGACGCCGTGAAGGTCACGCTTTGTCTCACAGGGGCGGAGACGCGACGGTTGGTTTGGCGGTGGGTTTGTTGCGCAGTACCGGAACCATTTCGCTTGGTCCGTTTGCTCAAAGCAAAGGCCCGCACGATTGAGCGGGCCTTCACGTTTCATACATAAAATTTGGCTTACACAGCCAAATTGGGGATGATCTGCTTTTTGCGGCTCATGATGCCGGGCAGAACCACGGTGTCGCCGGTGACAGTGGCGCCAAAGCTTTTCTCGGCCACGGTTTTGACCAGATCGTTGGGGATAAACAGGGTGGCTTCTTCGTTCAGGATGTCGACGACAAACAGCAGCACCTGGTCCAGCTCGTCTTCTTTGGCGACATCTTCAAACGAAGCCATCAGCTCGTCTTTGCGGTCCAAAATCATTTTCGGCGCGGTGGTTTCCAACACGCCCACGCGGAATTTGGTGCCGGAGACTTCGAACACTTTGCTGTCGAGGCGGCACAGTTCAGCGGCGGAGAACGCAGACACATCCGATTTCGCCTCAAACATTTCGGAAGCATATTCTGAGATGTTGATGCCCAGATCAGCGGCCAGTTTTTCGGTCACGGCACGGTCGTGATCGGTGGTGGTGGGTGAACGGAATTCCAGCGTGTCTGACAGGATACAGGTCAGCGCGGCGGCCTTGATGTTGTCGGGCATTTTTGCCGCATCATCACCCATCAGGTCGATCATGATGGTCGCGGTGCAAGCCAAGGGGCGGATGGTGATGTCGATCGGGCCTTTGGTCTCAAGCCCGCCAACCAGCTTGTGGTGGTCGATGATCGCTTGCACATCCGCGCCATTGATGTTGGCGGGCAGTTCGGCCGGGTTGTTGGTGTCGACAACCACACAAGCTTGTCCGTCGGCCACGTCTTCGATGATTTCGGGCATCTCAAAGCCCCAGCGTTTCACCATAAACTGGGCTTCGGTGTTGGGGGTGCCCAAAAGAACGGGCTTTGCGTCGACGCCTTTTACTTCGTTCAGATACCAGGCCCAAATGATGGGCGAACCGGTGCTGTCGGTGTCGG
Organism: Rhodobacteraceae bacterium UBA2553; assembly: GCA_002340515.1. Lineage (GTDB taxonomy): Bacteria > Pseudomonadota > Alphaproteobacteria > Rhodobacterales > Rhodobacteraceae > Aliiroseovarius. Next base: position 20,364 of record DDMF01000082.1, read on the forward strand.
GGGATTTGTGGCCGAATACAAGTGTGGTCATGGGGGCATTCCGTCTTTGCAATAAGGAGTTTTGTGGCCTTATAGGGGGGGGCTGTGGTCTTGTCACCTGTGTTCGCGCTGACATTTGATGGATGGGGTGCGATCTATTATTTGATTGACGCGAGGTGTGGTGTTTCATTTTCTAGAAAACCAGAAAACCAGAAAACCAGAAAACCAGAAAACCAGAAAACCAGAAAACCAGAAAACCAGAAAACCAGAAAACCAGAAAACTAGTTTTCTAGTATGAGCCGGGGGCCCCGTGGGCAAAATTGCTGAAACAGATTTGTATGATCCGGTGAAATCCTGGCTTGAAGCGCTGGGGTATGAGGTGAAGGCTGAGGTTGGTGCGGCTGATGTGATGGCACTCCGCGACGGTGGCGTGCCTGTGGTGGTTGAGTTGAAAACCGGGTTTTCCCTGACCCTCTTGCAACAGGCCGTGGCCCGACAAGCCATCACAGATCACGTTTATGTCGCGGTGCCGCGCTGGGCGGGTAAGGCGGGGTGGCGGACGTTTAAGGGCAATATTGGCCTGTGTCGCCGACTTGGCTTGGGCGTGCTGTCTGTGAAGGTGAAAGAAGGGGCTGTACAGGTGCATTGCGATCCGGCCCCGTTTCAGCCGCGCAAGTCCAAGGTAAAGTCGGCGCGCCTGTTGGGCGAGTTTGCCAAGCGCGAAGGGGATCCCAACACGGGGGGTACGCGCGGTAAAATCGTCACGGCCTATCAGCAAGAGGCAGAGAAGCTGGCGGCACATCTGGCCAGACATGGTCCGATGAAAGGGGCGGATCTGGTCAAAGCCACCGAGGTTTTGCGCGCCACGCGGATGATGGCGGACAATCACTATGGTTGGTTTGAACGGGTTGAGCGTGGGGTGTACGGGTTGACGGAAAAGGGTCAGGTCGCGGCCAAACAAATCCCCAAGTAATCTGACAATTTTGATCGGGATCAATTTTCTTTTACACGAATCAGATGTAAGCACGTCTGAACGGTAAAGGAGAGCGTGATGCGTGGTTTGGCTATTTTACTTGCACTCGGGCTGGCAACCCCTGTTTCGGCGCAAGATACGCTCGAAAGCTTGGGCGAGGCGCTGTTTTTCGATGTGAACCTGTCCAAGAACCGCACCCAAAGCTGCGCGACTTGCCACGATCCGGCTTATGGCTTTGTGGACCCTCGTGAAACCGAGGTGGGCAAGGCGGTGTCTTTGGGCGACGATGGGGAAAGCTTGGGGGACCGCACGGCGCCAACGGCCGCCTACGCGATGTTCACTCCCGACTTTTCGCAAGTGGATGAAAAGATGTGGGTTGGCGGCATGTTCTGGGATGGCCGCGAGGCGGATTTAGCTGGTCAAGCGGGTGGCCCGCCGCTCAACCCCATTGAGATGGGCATGCCCGACAAAGCATCCGTGGTCGCGCGCCTATCCGAGAACTCTGACTATGTATCCAGCTTTCAGGCGCTGTTTGGTGAGGGGATCCTGAACGACACCGAGGCCGCCTACGGCGCCATGACCCAATCCATCGCTGCCTTTGAGAAAACCAAGTTTTTCGCGCCGTTTGACAGCAAATATGACCGGTTTTTGAAAGGCGAAGTGACCCTGACCAAAGAAGAAGAGCTGGGGCGTGTACTGTTCTTTTCTGAGCAATTCACAAACTGCAATCTGTGCCACCAATTGCGCGTCTCACCGCTGGCGCAAGATGAGACATTTGCAAACTATGAATATCACAATATCGGTGTGCCTGCGAACAAAGTTGTGCGCGCGGCAAATGGGGTAGACGGCCCGGATTTGGGGTTGCTGGCGAACCCCGCTGTGACCAGCGCCGCCGCAGGAGGGCGGTACAAAGTACCCACATTGCGCAATGTGGCGGTGACAGGGCCCTATATGCACAACGGTGTTTTTGCGGATCTGCGTACGGTTGTCCTGTTTTACAACAAATATAACTCGCTTGCGAAAGAACGTCAGATCAATCCCGAAACAGGCAAGCCCTGGATGATGCCCGAAATCCCGCAAAACCTCGCGGTGACCGAGCTGACCCATGGTCCCGCGCTGGACGACAAACGCGTGGATGCATTGGTCGCCTTCATGAAGACGCTGACGGATCAGCGGTATGAGCATCTGCTTGAGGAGTGATTTTGAATTTTGAAGAAAACTTTGAGCATGAAATAGATCGGTTGGCCCGCGAGTTGCCGCATGTTGAGGCACTTCGTAAACAAATATTGAAATGCATTCCTTGTTCTGCAGCTGCGAGAGATGAGCTGGAACAGATGCAGATGGCTGATCTTTTTGTTAGCTATTTTAATTGGGTAGATCGTTTGATTGCGCCACGGGTGCGCCAAGTTGTGGTTTGGGATGGGTTTGAAGAGCAAAATTATACCCATGAGCAAAGGAGCGCGCTTGTTGATATTGTACGCATCAGCGAGGCTGGTGGGGATTTGAGAGAGGTGGTCCTAGATTT
>DDMF01000155.1:0-191 GCA_002340515.1 Rhodobacteraceae bacterium UBA2553
GGAATGCCGCCCATGTTGTAATGAACGGTGGGCAGAACCGGGATTGGTTCTTTGTTCACGTCAACGCCTGCAAAAATCTTGGCGCTTTCCGAAATACCAGGAAGGCGTTCGGCCAATGCCTCGGGCGGCAGGTGGTCAAGGTGCAAGAAGATGTGATCGCCATCTTTGCCCACACCGCGCCCTTCGCGGAT
>DDMF01000155.1:237-420 GCA_002340515.1 Rhodobacteraceae bacterium UBA2553
ACACCGCGCCCTTCGCGGATCTCCATGGTCATGGAACGTGACACGTAATCGCGAGGGGCGAGGTCTTTATACTGGGGCGCATATCGCTCCATAAACCGTTCGCCTTCCGAGTTGACCAGATAGCCGCCTTCGCCGCGTGCCCCTTCGGTGATCAAACAGCCAGAGCCGTAGATGCCGGTGGGG
>DDMF01000155.1:428-15531 GCA_002340515.1 Rhodobacteraceae bacterium UBA2553
GAAACTGAACAAACTCCATATCCTGAAGCGCAAGGCCCGCACGCGCCACCATACCACCACCGTCGCCGGTGCAGGTGTGGGCGGAGGTCGCCGAGAAAAACGCACGTCCGTAGCCGCCGGTGGCCAGTACGACCATCTTGGCGTTGAACACATGCAAGGTGCCGTCATCAAGTTTCCAGCAGACAACGCCCTGACATTCACCGTCTTCTGACATGATCAGGTCGATGGCGAAATATTCAACATAGAATTCCGCGTTGTTTTTCAGAGACTGGCCGTAAAGCGTGTGCAGGATCGCGTGACCGGTCCGGTCCGCGGCCGCACAGGTCCGTTGCACGGGGGGGCCATCGCCAAATTCGGTGGTATGACCGCCGAAAGGGCGCTGGTAAATCTTGCCCTCTTCGGTGCGTGAAAACGGCACGCCGTAATGCTCCAGCTCATAAACCGCCTTGGGCGCCTCACGGGCAAGATATTCCATCGCGTCGGTGTCACCGAGCCAGTCAGACCCTTTTACGGTATCGAACATATGCCACTGCCAATTGTCCGGGCCCATGTTGGACAGGGACGCGGCGATGCCGCCTTGCGCCGCAACAGTGTGGCTACGGGTGGGGAACACTTTGGTCACACAGGCTGTGCGCAGACCTTGTTCGGCCATGCCAAGCGTGGCGCGCAGACCTGCGCCACCGGCGCCGACCACAACCACGTCATATTCATGCGTTTCGTATTCGTAAGCTGCCATTTGGAGGCTCCGATCTTAAAATGCGATACGCGCGAGGCCATACAGGGCCACGGCGAGAACGGTGTAGGAAATGGCGGTGCAGAAAATCACCAGGACTTTCTTGGTCACGCCGCGTGAATAATCTTCGATCACCACCTGGATGCCGTGGCGGAAGTGAACCATAGTGGTCACAACCGTCATCGCGGCAACGATGGCGGGGAAGGGATGTTGGTAATAGGCGATCGCCTCGTCATAAGACATGCCCAAAGCGTGGCCAAAGGTCAGGGCAAACATCGGCATCAGGATCAACAGGCCCACGGCGGAAATCGCCTGACCCCAGAAATGTTCGGTGCCGGATTGGGCGGACCCTTTGCCCACGGCGCGCTTGCGGTCGGTCAGATAGCTCATGTCCCGCTCCTTAAACGATAATTGCGACGAGGATCGCGAGAACGACGGAACCGCCGATCACGCCAAGACCCATCTTTTCAGCGGTCTCAACATCGAGGCCAATGCCAATGTCCCAGATCAGGTGACGCAGGCCGGACAGCGCGTGATAGCACAGCGCCCAAAGCGCCATGAACATCACGACATCGCCGATAAACGACGTCATCAGCCCGTTCACGAAATTGTAGTATCCTTCGCCCAGAGCGGCTGCAAAAAACCACCACGCCACCAAAATCGCAGCACCCAGCAGCGCAACGCCAGTGATCCGTGCAAAAATGGAGGTGATGGAGGTCAGCTGCGGACGGTAAATCTGCAAGTGGGGGGAAAGAGGGCGGTTGCCTCTGTTCACATCGGCCATGGCGGCCTCCTTTGTCTGTTTCGACTGTAAGACGTTTCGAGATGAAGTTGCGGCACAACTTGATTTCGAAACACGCTCAACACTAATACGTTCAGAGCATTCCCCACCAAACGGTGTCGTGCAGGTTTTGCGCGAAACGCTTTAGCGACAGGAATAGCCCTTTTTACGCCAAGGTGTCACGTGCCCAGTGCGTGTAAAATGCGTAATTTGCGCTAACATGTACAAAAAATAGAGCTCGTGATCACAAAATTTCTTTATGTGATCACAAAATCTGAACTCAAATTCCAGACTGTTTTCCTTGGTTTGGTGAGCACTCTTTTGGGGGGTGGGGCTATTCTACGGCTGAAAATTTGACCGCAATGGGGTGTATACCGCGTCTCGTTTCACCAATTTCAAAAAATGTCGTCACAAAACCGCATTCGTTAAAGGTCTGCATCTGATGCCAAGCGGATTGCGCTGCTTCTGCTTCTGTTTTCATGCGCGTTTGGGATAAGGGGTTGAAACCAACCACCACAGATTTACGGGCGATGCGGCAAAATTCGCGCACCACATCCATCCAGCGGTCTGCATGTGTATAAGCCTCAATCGCTTGATAGCAGCATACGACATCAAAGCTGTTGTCCCCATAGGCATAAGGTAACTGGCCTGCGTCAAACAAATCAACGTCAAGATCAAGACTTTCAATGATCGGTTGATACGGCCAGCCGGGGATGACATCGCCCGGCGTACGGCCTGCTTTTTCCGCAGTCAACTTGATGAGAAAATCTTTCTGCCATTTGTGATGAATGCCTTTGTGTTGCTTAGATGACCCTTCTATGGCCCAGTTGAAATCCGTGCCGCGCACGTTGTGGCCCTTGTCGCGCCAAATCTCTAACATCGCGCCATGTGCTGTGGAAAACTCCAGGATATCAAGCGTTTCATTGGTCAGCATCGTTTCGGGCATATGTTGCCAGATTCGTACCCAACTGCGCTTGGTATTGTCACTGCGGACCAGGTATTTCCACATGATTTCATGCAGCCGCTCTTGAGGATAATGACCAAGTTGATACCGCGTTTTCATATTGTCTGGCAGCTCGGAGAGCCATCGATTGCGTTCGGCGGTATCAAATTTCTGCATCTGGGTCCTCGTTTGTATGTGAAATTTTTGGAACTATGGCGAAGTCTTACATTGGCATCAAGGTCCAATAATCGAGATCAAGCATTACCTCGGGCAGGTACTTTCCGTCTTCCCCCTTCAGCGCAAACTCCGGCGCGCCGTGTTTCACTGCCACCAACCGCAAACGGATTGCGCCGACACCCGGCGTGTCGGTTTCTGCCTTGTCCAGCACCTCGGACCAAGCGCGGATCGTGTCGCCAGAGAAACATGGGTTGGCATGCGCTCCGCCGTTCAGCCCGACAATCATCTGTGCGTTGGCCAGCCCGTTGAAAGACAGCGCTCGTGCCATGGAAATTACATGGCCGCCATAGATCAAGCGTTGCCCATCGGGGCGGAAGGTGGCGTCAAAATGCACTTTGGCGGTGTTCTGCCACAGGCGCGTGGCCATCATGTGTTCGGCTTCTTCAACGGTTACGCCATCCACGTGGTCGATCTTTTCGCCAATCTCATAGTCGCCCCAGCGATGCGGCTCTCCGGCTTGTGCAAAATCGTAATCGGCAAATGTCAGCGTCTCAGGGATTGCCAAATCTTTGGCGGCCAAGGTGGATTTCAGTTCTGGGATCACCGTCTCAGGGGCAGGCGCATCCAAATCGCCTTTGCGCACCATCACCCAGCGCACATATTCCAGCACTGTCTCTCCCATTTGGTCAAACCCGCGCGTGCGCACCCAGACCACACCGGATTTCCCGTTAGAGTTCTGCTTCAGTCCAATCACTTCGGAGACCGAGCGCAACGTGTCGCCCGGATAAACCGGTTTCAACCAACGCCCCTCGGCATAACCAAGGTTTGCCACAGCATTCAGCGAGATATCCGGTACGGTTTTGCCAAAGACCACGTGAAAGGCGATCAGATCATCAATGGGCGAGCCTTCCAGACCGCAATTCCCGGCAAACTCATCCGAGGAATACAGCGCGTGGCGGGCGGGATAAAGCGCATGATAAAGCGCGCGCTCCCCTTCCGCCACTGTGCGGGGCACGGCATGTTCGATCACGTCACCGAGTTTATAGTCTTCAAAAAACCGACCCGAATTGGTTTTGGTGTTGGTCTTGGAAGGGGTTTGGGCGGGCATTATTGCGCTCCTAATTTTACGTCAGGGTGATAATCGCCCGGCGCCTCTTTGGTCACGGCCTGCGCACAACGCATTTTGCCGGTTGCAGGGTCGGGGGCATAGGATGGGTCGCCGTAAAGCGCCCAGCCTTTGTTCAGCGCGTCTGTCACTTTGTGGCAAAACGCGGCGGTGTCTTCTTCGGTTAGCAAGCGATACAGCTTCACATCACGCCCCAAACGGGTTTGGGCCGATGAGACCGTGGACATACCCAATTACCCCGAGCAAAATAACCGAGGCAAACAGGAACATCGCATCCTTGGCAATCGCCCCTTTTGGATTGGGTGTCCAGTTGGGTTCTGCGCGGTTGATCACGCGCATTTCAAGCACCGACCAGAAGGTCAGCGCGCCAAACAGCATCATCGAAGCGGGGTCAGGGTTCACAACCGCATGGGCCAACGCCCAGATGATCATGCCGGTCAGCATCGGGTGGCGCATTTTATAAAAGATCGCGCCTTTTGCCGGGCCGGGGCTCATGAAATAGATCGCAATCAGGATGGCGAGGTTGTTGATATGTTTCAGAAAGCTCGGATAGGACCACAGATCATAGCTGTCCGTTGCCCGATACCCTACCACCATCAAAACAACACCCGCGACGATGATCAGCGCAGAAACCCCCTTGGCTTTGTCACCCATTGCCGAGTGTTTTTCCGGCAAGGCGCGTTTCCAAAAATGGCCTGCGTACCAAAGGGCGAGGCCCAGAATAAGAATGGTCATGATCAGCTCTCCCGCGTTGATCTGCGCGGATCAGAAAGCGTCCCTTTCCCAATCCGCGCGAAGATCCCCGGCTTAACCGCCGAGGGTTTGGATGGCTTCGGCTTTCGCCAGAATACCTTTTGCCGTCACAACATGCAGGTTTTCGACGATTTTACCATCCACAACTGCGACGCCTTGGCCTGAGGCTTCGGCCTCTTCAAAGGCGGAGATCTGGCGGCGAGCGAGATCAATTTCTTCCGCTGACGGGGCAAAGGCCGTGTTGGCCACGTCAAGCTGCGCGGGATGGATCAGCGTTTTCCCGTCCATGCCCATATCACGTCCTTGGTCGCATTCAGCGCGCAGGCCTCCGTCGTCTTTGAACGCATTGTAAACGCCATCAATGATCACCACACCGTGCGCCTTTGCGGCGAGCAGACACATGTGCAGCCCGCCCATCATTGGCAAGCGGTCGGCGCGAAAGCGGGTGTTCAGCTCTTTCGCCAGATCATTGGTGCCCATCACAAAGCCTTTCAGGCGTGGGTGGGCGGCAATTTCGGCGGCGTTGAGCATGCCCCGTGGCGTTTCCATCATTGCCCAAATATCCACATCCGGGATCAGCGCGGCCAGCTCGTCCAGCTGTGCTGCCGACCCGACTTTTGGCATCAGGATCGCGTCAATGTCTGCGCCGACAAAGGCGGCCACATCGTCTTTGCCCCATTGGGTGTCAAACCCGTTGATCCGGACGATTTTTGCGCGGGCGCCATAGCCGCCCTTGGCCAGCTCTGTTTTCAAGATCTGGCGTGCCTCGGTTTTTGCATCGGGGGCAACGGCGTCTTCGAGGTCAAAGATGATTGCATCGGCGGCAAGTCCACGGGCCTTTTCCAACGCGCGCTCTTTTGAGCCGGGAATGTAAAGGACGGACCGGTAGGGGCGTTGGGTTTGGGCTGTGGCATCTGGCATGATTCTGTCTCTCCGCAATATTATTGCGTAAATGATCATAAGTGCGCACCATTTCGCAAGGGGTGATTTGCTGCGATGCAGAAAACTTCTGGTAATCTCCAGGTTTTCCTATCTTTCGCTTAACCAGTTAACCACGCAATGCCCCCTGGGCGCGCTCCGTTAACCAGTTTTTCGCCCTTGCAGCGCAGGCTGAAAAGACACGTCGAGCGACGGGAGGGCCCGCGGATGGCCGCCGTTCAAGAAACGGGATGCAGCTCGGCACCTGATCGGACTGGAGCGCTAATTGTCGCCGGAACACCGGATGGCCCGATGATTTGCCCGCCTTGATTGAAAGGGAAGACCCATGAAACAGCATATCTTTGCTTTTGGGATGATGGCCGGCGCGGTGCTCTTGTCGACACATCACGCCCACGCTCAACAACAAAACTGTGCCCCGCGTCCCGCGGTGGTGGATCGGTTGGCGCAGACCTATGGCGAAACACGTCAATCCATTGGGCTGGCCACAAACAATACCGTGGTTGAGGTGTTTGCCTCTGCGGAAAGTGGCACCTGGACCATTGTGGTAACCAATCCTCAGGGCGTGAGCTGTTTGGTCGCCGCGGGCCGCAGTTTTGAGCAAGTGAATGAAGCGATGACCCCGGCCATGTTAGGCGAACCCGCCTAGCATCGGTTAAAAGTGATCTGCCCGCGCCTGTGGGCGGATCAGGTTAACGCATCGAAAATCAGCTTGCTGCCGGTGGCGATTAAAAACAGATAGGTCAGGCCGAAAAAAGCGCGCTCGGGCATCAAATGATGCAACTTCACACCGATCCAGATGCCAATGATGCCAAAGGGCGCGAGGTAAAGATCCGCGAGTGCCGTCTGTGTTGTGAAAATCCCCAACACAAAGTAGGGGATGAATTTCATACCATTGATGGCCCAGAACACGATGACAGTTGTGGCCTGAAATGTTGTTTTATCGAGACGTCGTGAGAGCAGAAAAACAGCCGCGGGAGGTCCGCCTGCGTGGCTGATAAAGCTGGTAAATCCACCTATTGCGCCCCAAATAGCCCCCGTTTTTGCACCCATTGGATGCGGCGCTGGTGTGATCCAGCCGCGTGCGCGGGCCAGTTGAAATGCCACAAACCCCACTGCGATAAGACCGATTAGCAAGCGGAAGAGGTCTGGATTGGCGATGCGGTAAAGTAAGGCTCCCACCAGCACCCCCGGTGCTGCGCCAAGGATCAGGGCTTTGGCCGAAAGACCATCCCATTTGCCCCAATAGGGGCGCAGCGCGGTGACATCCATAAGCATCAAAAGTGGCAACATCAGCCCAATCGCGGCCCCCGGTTCCAGAATCAGCGCAAGCAATGGGGTCGCCGCAAAAGCCGCCCCAGACCCAAACCCACCTTTGGAAATGCCCGCAAATATCACCGCCGGGATTGCGAAGGCAAAGAAAGTGAGATCGAGGATTTCGGGCATAAATAACTCGTTTCTTGTGCATTTATTGGCGCTTTAGCGCTATCGCCTTCGTCGACAGCACACAAGATGTGATCTATGCCGCAGCGCGGCAGCCTTGCGCAAAAGCGACATTCGCCCTAGGGATAGCGCCAGATTTAACGGATCAAGGATCAAACTCATGGCACGACCCAAAATCGCCCTCATCGGTTCGGGGATGATCGGTGGCACTCTGGCACACCTCGCAGCTTTGAAAGAATTAGGCGACATCGTTCTGTTCGACATCGCTGATGGCATCCCCCAAGGTAAAGCTTTGGATATTGCTGAAAGCGGACCTGTCGAAGGGATCGACGCCGCAATGTCTGGCACCACAGATTATGCTGACATCGCAGGTGCGGACGTTTGCATCGTGACCGCCGGTGTTGCGCGTAAACCCGGCATGAGCCGCGACGACCTGTTGGGCATCAACCTGAAAGTTATGAAATCCGTTGGCGAAGGCATTGCCGCCCATGCGCCAGACGCGTTTGTGATCTGTATCACCAACCCGCTGGACGCCATGGTTTGGGCGCTGCGCGAGTTTTCAGGTCTGCCGCACCAGAAGGTGGTTGGCATGGCAGGTGTGCTCGATTCAGCGCGCTTCCGTCACTTCCTGTCGGTCGAATTTGATGTGTCCATGCGCGACGTGAATGCGTTTGTGTTGGGCGGTCATGGCGACACTATGGTGCCATTGGCCCGTTACTCGACCGTTGGCGGTATTCCGTTGCCGGATCTTGTGGCGATGGGTTGGACCACGCAAGAGAAACTGGACGCAATCATTCAGCGTACCCGTGATGGCGGCGCCGAAATTGTTGGCCTGTTGAAAACTGGCTCCGCGTACTACGCCCCGGCCGCGTCTGCGATTGAAATGGCGCAAGCTTACCTTAATGACCAACGCCGTTTGCTGCCATGTGCGGCTTATGTTGATGGCGCGCTGGGTCTTGAGGGCATGTATGTTGGCGTTCCGACCATCATTGGTGCCAACGGCATCGAAAAGGTTGTGGACATCAAGCTGAACAAAGACGAACAAGCCATGTTCGACAAATCAGTTGATGCGGTTAAAGGTTTGGTTGAAGCCTGTAAGGCGATCGACAGCTCGTTGGCATAATGTCCTTGAGACCAAAATACTTCAATGTGGCCGCCGTTTTTGCGGCCACATTTGTTTTTACCCAATCCCTTTTTGTGGACGCAAGTTTTGCCCAACCGATTTTTGAAGATGAGACTTTCCCTCGGCCGCGTCAGCAGGTGTCCATCGACCTGGATGGGGACGGTACTCCCGATCGGGTGTTGGTTTACGCCCTGAACAGATCCTTTGATATTTTATCTTATGAGCTGGGCTATGGCGCGGACGACTTTGGCGAGAGGGAAACGTTTATCGTCCCGGTCAACCGGTCTGACTTTGACAGTCTTGCGCTTTTGCCAAACGGAAATGTCACGCTCACCTGGGGATGTTTTGCCTGCGGACGTTATCACAGCCACACATCCCTCACCCTTCGGCTAATGAACGATCACCTTCAGGTCATTGGCTATGACCATACCTATGCAGACCGCATGTTTGCGGCGGTGTTTTCGTGCTCGGTCAACCTGATCACGGGGAAAACCATCATTGAGGCCGACGACGTGGAGCGGATCATGCTGAAAACGCCTGAACGCACGACACATTTGAAGGATTACGATTTTGACAGCACGCCAAAAGCCTGTGGCGCGCTGCGCAAATATGATGATGCGTTTATGGAAATGCATTTTGGGGATAAGCGTTAAGCGTTGAATCTGATCGTCCGTTCGGTGAATGCGGCGATTCACACCTAAAATACGTCTTTCGCGCCTACAGCCATATTTTGTGATCACACATTTTAAGGGTGTGATCACAAAAGTGACAAAAACACCTGAAAAACGAATAATTGAACCGAAAACCGTTTCTTTACATGTTCTGTTGTGCATTCTGACCCAGAGTAAATGGACCAACTGGATAGGATGATTTCATGAACATTCATGAATACCAGGCGAAGGCCCTTCTGAAATCTTACGGCGCACCCGTTTCTGACGGTCGTGTTGTGCTGAAAGCAGAAGATGCAAAAACCGCCGCAGGTGAACTCGATGGCCCCCTTTGGGTGGTAAAAGCACAAATTCACGCTGGTGGCCGCGGCAAAGGTTCCTTTAAGGAAGCTGACGCTGGCGAAAAGGGCGGTGTTCGCCTGACCAAATCGGTTGAAGAAGCCGCGGAAGAAGCCAAAAAGATGCTAGGCCGCACGCTGGTCACGCACCAAACCGGCCCCGTCGGCAAACAAGTCAACCGCATCTATATTGAGGCCGGTTCCGGCATCGATCGCGAACTTTACCTCGCTCTGCTAGTGGATCGCCAAACATCGCGCATCTCGTTTGTATGCTCAACAGAAGGCGGCATGGACATTGAAGAGGTGGCTGAAGCGACCCCTGAAAAAATCCTGAGCTTCTCGGTTGATCCTGCCACGGGGTATCAAGGCTTTCACGGTCGCCGTATTGCGTTCTCGCTGGGCCTCGAAGGCGCGCAGGTCAAACAATGCGTTAAACTGATGGGCCAGCTCTATAAAGCTTTCATTGAGAAAGACATGGAGATGCTGGAGATCAACCCGCTGATCGTATCTGACAGCGGCGACATCAAAGTGCTGGATGCCAAGGTCAGCTTTGATGGCAACGCGCTGTATCGTCACGGGGACATCGCCGAATTGCGCGACGTGACCGAAGAAGACGCGAAAGAGCTGGAAGCCTCTAAGTACGACCTGAACTACATCACCCTTGATGGTGAAATCGGTTGTATGGTGAACGGTGCTGGTCTGGCGATGGCCACGATGGACATCATTAAGCTGTATGGTGCTGAGCCTGCCAACTTCCTCGACGTAGGTGGCGGCGCGACCAAAGAAAAGGTCACCGAAGCGTTCAAAATCATCACCTCGGATCCCAAAGTGAAGGGCATTCTGGTCAACATCTTCGGCGGCATCATGCGCTGTGATGTGATTGCCGAGGGTGTGGTTGCAGCCGTGAAAGAAGTGGGTCTGCAAGTGCCGCTTGTTGTGCGCCTAGAAGGCACCAACGTGGAGCAGGGCAAAGAGATCATCAACACCTCTGGCCTGAACGTGATCGCCGCTGACAACCTGTCAGACGGTGCTGAGAAAATCGTGAAAGCGGTGAAGGGTTAACGGATGCGCTTCGGGTCTACAGTATTTGTGTTTGCATTGGCTTCCGCATTGGTCGGCTGTGTCAAGCCGGACCAGATGGATAAAACCACCAAATCCAATACTGTTGGGCCGGGTGCCGCTTATGTAGATACCGCTTTTGCCGCTACATTGTTCAAGAATGTTTGCGTTGCGACACGTCCATCTTTTGAGCGCGGTAGAAAGAATATCTCTAAAGCCGGGTTCGCTAAGCACGACCGCAAGTCGGATATCTACTATGACAGACGTTTCGATCTCTCGTTTAAGATCGGGAAGCTTGATGGTGGAGTGACACGCGGATGTTCCATGGTGTTTGCCTCAAGAGAGAAAGCGCAAGTTCTAGCTTTCTTTTTTGGCAGTGTCGTGGCGGACATGACAACGCGAAAACCCGAAATCTTCATCTCTGATAACCGCAGAAATTCACAAGTTGACTTACCTCACGGGCAAAGCTTTTGGCTGCTCGAGTTAGGGAAGGAAAACGGCCGCAAATATTACCAAGCGGTGATTGCTGGTCAATACTAACAAGGAGACTACCACATGGCAGTCCTTATCGACGAAAATACCAAGGTGATCTGTCAGGGCTTTACCGGCTCTCAGGGCACTTTCCACTCGGAACAGGCCATTGCTTATGGCACCAAAATGGTCGGCGGTGTGACGCCGGGCAAAGGTGGCATGGATCATCTTGGCCTTCCGGTCTTTAACTCGGTGCATGAGGCGAAAGCCAAGACCGAAGCAAACGCCTCGGTCATCTATGTACCGCCGCCCTTCGCTGCGGATTCGATCCTCGAAGCGATTGATGCCGAGATGGAGCTGATTGTCTGCATCACCGAAGGCATCCCCGTGCTGGACATGATGTCCGTGCAACGCGCGCTGGATGGATCGAAATCGCGCCTGATCGGGCCAAACTGCCCCGGCGTGATCACGCCTGATGCGTGCAAAATCGGCATTATGCCCGGCCATATCCACAAACGTGGTTCAGTCGGTGTTGTGTCGCGTTCGGGCACATTGACCTATGAAGCCGTGAAACAGACGTCTGACATTGGCCTTGGCCAGTCAACCGCTGTTGGCATCGGCGGCGACCCGATCAAAGGCACCGAGCATATCGACGTTTTGGACATGTTCCTTGACGATGATGAAACTCATTCGATCATCATGATCGGTGAAATCGGGGGCTCCGCCGAAGAAGAAGCTGCTGAGTTCCTGGCCGAGCAGAAGAAAAAAGGCCGCTGGAAACCAGTTGCTGGTTTCATCGCTGGTCGCACGGCCCCTCCCGGTCGTCGCATGGGCCACGCCGGCGCGATTGTTGCTGGCGGCAAAGGCGGTGCTGAGGACAAGATCGAAGCCATGAAGTCGGCCGGTATCGTTGTGGCAGACAGCCCCGCGACTTTGGGTGAAGCTGTTCTTGCAGCGATTGCCAAATAAACATTTCAAATCGCGCGCGCCCGGTATGGTCTGGGCGCGCGCATTCCAATTTCAGTTGAGACCGACACATGACGGATCAAAGCCCCAACGACACCTTCCACGCATCAAGCTTTATGCAAGGTCATAACGCCGAGTATCTCGAACAGCTTTATGCACAATATGCCAAAGACCCTTCGGCGGTCGACGCAGCCTGGGCTGCGTTTTTTGCCGAAATGGGCGATGATGGTAGTGACGCTATTGCCGAGGCTGCAGGCCCCAGTTGGGCGCGCAATGATTGGCCACCGACCCCAACCGGTGACTTGGTGCATTCTCTGGATGGTATGTGGCCTGATGAGGACACGACCAAAGAGGGTAAAGCCGCGGGCCAAAAGATTGCCGAGAAGGCCGTCGCCAAAGGTGTTGAGGTGTCTGATCAGGCGATCAAGCAGGCCGTTCTGGATAGTATCCGCGCGCTGATGATCATCCGCGCCTACCGGATCCGGGGCCATTTGGCCGCAGACCTTGACCCGCTGGGCATGCGTGAAGCGACCAAACATCCCGAGCTGAACCCAGCGTCTTATGGGTTTACAGAAGCGGACATGGACCGGCCGATTTTCATCGACAATGTGCTGGGGCTTGAAATCGCCTCGATGCGTCAGATCGTTGAGATTGTAAAGCGGACCTATTGCGGCACGTTTGCGCTGCAATACATGCATATTTCCAACCCGGAAGAGGCCGCTTGGCTGAAAGAGCGGATCGAAGGGTTCGACAAGGAAATCACGTTCACCCGTGAAGGGCGTCGGGCGATCCTGAACAAGCTGGTCGAGGCTGAAGGGTTCGAGAAATTCCTTCATGTCAAATACATGGGCACCAAGCGTTTTGGTCTGGATGGCGGCGAAAGCCTGATCCCGGCGATGGAGCAAATCATCAAACGTGGTGGGGCGCTGGGCGTAAAAGACGTGATCATCGGCATGCCACACCGGGGCCGGTTGTCGGTCTTGGCCAATGTGATGCAAAAGCCTTACAAAGCGATCTTCAACGAATTTCAGGGTGGCAGCTATAAACCCGAAAGCGTGGATGGGTCGGGTGATGTGAAATATCATCTGGGTGCAAGCTCGGATCGTGAATTTGACGGGAATACCGTTCACTTGTCACTAACCGCCAACCCCTCGCATCTTGAGGCGGTTAATCCGGTGGTTCTGGGCAAGGCGCGCGCCAAACAGGCACAGCTGAATGATAAAAGCCGGACCCAGGTTCTCCCCGTCCTTCTGCACGGGGATGCGGCTTTTGCCGGGCAGGGAGTTGTAGCGGAATGCTTTGGCCTGTCGGGTCTGGTGGGCCACAAGACCGGCGGCACGATGCATATTGTCGTGAACAACCAGATCGGGTTCACCACCGCCCCGCATTTCTCGCGCTCCAGTCCTTACCCAACGGATATTGCTCTGATGGTGGAGGCGCCAATTTTCCACGTGAATGGCGATGATCCTGAGGCTGTGGTTCATGCAGCCAAAGTGGCCACTGAATTCCGTCAGAAATTCCACCGGGATGTTGTGCTTGATATATTCTGCTACCGCCGCTTTGGTCACAACGAGGGCGACGAGCCCATGTTCACCAATCCGGTCATGTACAAAAAGATCAAAAAGCAAAAGACCACGCTTCAACTTTATACGGATCGTCTGGTGGCCGAGGGGCTGATCCCGTCGGGTGAAATCGAAGACATGAAAGCGTCGTTCCAGGCGCGCATGAATGAAGAGTTTGAAGCGGGCAAGGAATTCAAGCCGAACAAAGCCGATTGGCTGGATGGACGGTGGTCCCATCTGGATAAGCAAAGCGAAGAATATCAGCGTGGCCAAACCGCAATCCCGTCAGAAACCTTTGCCGAAGTGGGGCGCGCCTTGTCGGCAGCGCCAGAGGGGTTCCCGCTGCATAAAACGGTTGGGCGCCTGTTGGAAGCCAAGGCCAATATGTTTGAAACCGGGTCTGGGTTTGACTGGGCCACGGCTGAGGCATTGGCGTTTGGGTCGCTCTTGACAGAAGGGTTCCCGGTGCGTCTGTCGGGTCAGGATTGTACGCGAGGGACGTTTTCACAGCGTCATTCCGGCCTGATCAATCAGGACAACGAAGATCGCTATTACCCGCTGAACAACATTCGCGAAGGCCAAGCGCATTACGAAGTGATCGACAGTATGCTGTCGGAATATGCGGTGCTTGGGTTTGAATATGGCTACACCTTGGCGGAACCCAATTCGCTGGTGATGTGGGAAGCGCAATTTGGCGATTTTGCCAATGGTGCGCAGATCATGTTTGATCAGTTCATCTCGTCCGGCGAAAGCAAATGGCTGCGGATGTCTGGTCTGACCGTGCTGTTGCCGCATGGTTATGAAGGGCAGGGACCGGAGCACAGCTCCGCCCGTCTGGAGCGGTTCTTGCAGATGTGTGGCGGTGACAACTGGATCGTGGCCAATTGTTCAACACCTGCCAACTATTTCCACATCCTGCGTCGCCAGATGCACCGTGGATATCGCAAACCATTGATCCTCGTGACACCAAAATCGCTTTTGCGTCACAAAATGTGTATCTCAAATGCTGAGGACTTCACCGAAGGATCAAGCTTCCACCGCGTGCTGTGGGATGATGCTCAAAAGGGCAATTCCGACACCAAACTGGTGGCAGATGGTAAAATCAAACGCGTGGTCATGTGTTCGGGCAAAGTCTATTACGACCTGCTTGAAGAACGTGACAAACGCGGCATCACCGATATTTACCTGCTCCGTATGGAACAGTTCTATCCCTTCCCGGCCATGTCGCTGGTGAAGGAACTGGAACGGTTCAAGGGGGCGGAAATGGTGTGGTGTCAGGAAGAACCAAAGAACCAGGGTGCCTGGACCTTTGTTGAACCAAATATCGAATGGGTGTTGACCCGGATTGGCGCAAAACACCTGCGTCCCGTTTACGCTGGTCGTCCGGCATCCGCCTCGCCCGCGACGGGTCTGGCGTCACAACACAAAGCACAACAGGCCGCGTTGGTAGACGACGCGCTGAACATGGAAGGGAAATAACCCATGAGCATCGAAGTACGGGTGCCCACCCTGGGCGAAAGTGTCACCGAGGCCACCGTTGCAACCTGGTTCAAGAAACCCGGTGACGCGGTGCAAGCAGACGAAATGCTCTGCGAATTGGAAACGGACAAGGTGACGGTTGAAGTGCCAGCACCCGCGGCCGGTGTTCTGGGCGAGATTGTCGCTGCGGAAGGTGTGACGGTTGGCGTCGACGCTTTGCTGGCGAACATCTCTGAAGGCGCGGGTGCTGCGGCGCCTGCTTCGGCCCCGGTTGCCCCTGCGGCGGCTGCCCCAGCTGCATCTGGTGACAGCGTGGATGTCATGGTGCCAAGCCTTGGCGAAAGCGTGTCTGAGGCCACCGTTGCCACTTGGTTCAAGCAAGTGGGTGACGCGGTTGCCGCAGATGAGATGCTGTGCGAGCTGGAAACTGATAAAGTGTCGGTCGAAGTGCCTGCCCCTGCGGCGGGTGTGTTGACTGAAATCATCGCAGCCGAAGGCACCACCGTTGATGCCACGGCCAAGTTGGCGGTGATCGGTGGCGCCGG
>DDMF01000155.1:15622-15804 GCA_002340515.1 Rhodobacteraceae bacterium UBA2553
GCGGCTGTGGCGGCCCCAGCGACGTCTGGCAAAGACGTCGAGGATGCCCCTTCGGCGAAGAAAATGATGGCAGAGGCCGGTATGACCTCGGCTGATGTAACCGGAACAGGTCGGGATGGACGCGTGATGAAACATGATGTGCAAGCAGCCAAAGCGGTGCCGAAACCAGCGGCAGCCCCTGC
>DDMF01000155.1:15827-18539 GCA_002340515.1 Rhodobacteraceae bacterium UBA2553
CCTGCTGCGCCTGTCTCGGCCCCGGTGGCACAAGACAATTCTGCGCGTGAAGAGCGGGTGAAAATGACCCGTCTGCGCCAGACCATCGCCAAGCGTCTGAAAGACAGCCAAAACACCGCCGCCATGCTTACCACCTATAACGAGGTGGACATGACCGAGGTGATGGCGCTTCGTAATGAATACAAAGCTGAGTTTGAGAAAAAGCACGGCACCCGCCTTGGGTTCATGTCGTTTTTCACCAAAGCTTGCTGTCATGCGCTGAAAGAAGTGCCGGAAGTGAACGCCGAAATCGACGGTACAGACATTGTTTACAAGAACTTTGTGAATATGGGTGTGGCGGCGGGCACGCCGACCGGTCTTGTGGTGCCTGTGATCAACGATGCTGATGCAATGTCCTTTGCACAGATCGAAAAGGCAATCGCTGAAAAGGGCCGTAAAGCCCGTGACGGCAAGCTGACCATGGACGAAATGCAGGGCGGCACCTTCACCATTTCAAACGGTGGTGTCTATGGCTCGCTGATGTCCTCGCCGATCCTGAACCCACCACAATCGGGCATCCTTGGCATGCATAAAATCCAAGACCGCCCAATGGCGATCAATGGTGAAGTGGTCATCCGCCCGATGATGTATCTGGCGCTGTCCTACGACCACCGGATTGTCGACGGCAAGGGTGCCGTGACCTTCCTTGTGCGCGTGAAAGAAGCTCTGGAAGATCCGCGTCGCCTTTTGATGGATCTGTAACGGATTTAACGGCCCCGCCCACCGGGTGGGGCCGTATCACTTTGGGCAATCGCTAAGGTGATATTGAATATTTATGTGCGCGTCCGGCTGACCCAAGGGGCGGCCCGACGCCGAAGGAGGCCAAAATGGCAGACTATGATGTAATCGTGATTGGTGGTGGCCCAGGCGGCTATGTATGCGCCATTCGGTGTGCCCAGCTGGGCCTGAAAACCGCCTGTGTTGAAGGGCGTGAGACCTTGGGCGGCACTTGCCTGAACGTGGGCTGTATCCCGTCAAAAGCGCTGCTGCATGCCTCGCATTCACTGCACGAAGCCGAACATAACTTTGCCAAGATGGGCCTGAAGGGGAAATCCCCCTCGGTCGATTGGAACGCGATGCTGGCCTATAAAGACGATGTCATTGATGGCAACACCAAGGGCATCGAGTTTCTCTTTAAAAAGAACAAGGTGGACTGGTTGCGTGGCTGGGGTTCGATCCCTGCGGCGGGGCAGGTCAAGGTTGATGACGAAGTTCACACCGCGAAGAACATTGTGATTGCGTCCGGGTCTGAGCCATCAAGCCTTCCGGGTGTTGAGGTCGACGAAAAGGTTGTCGTGACCTCCACCGGGGCGCTGTCTTTGCCGAAGATCCCCAAGAAATTGGTGGTGATCGGTGCGGGTGTTATTGGCCTTGAAATGGGCTCGGTTTATGCCCGCCTTGGGTCCGAGGTCACCGTGGTTGAGTTCCTTGATCTGGTTACCCCGGGCATGGACGCTGAACTGTCGAAAACCTTCGCGCGCAGCTTGAAAAAGCAAGGATTGAAGTTCGTGATGGGTGCGGCTGTGCAAAAGGTTGAAGCCACCAAAACCAAAGCCAAGGTGCATTATAAGCTGCGCAAAAACGACAAAGAGGACATGCTTGAGGCGGATACCGTATTGGTCGCCACGGGCCGCCGCCCTTACACCGAAGGACTTGGACTGGACGCGATGGGCATCGAGATGACCCAGCGCGGTCAGATCGCGACCGATCACTGGAAAACCAACATCCCCGGCATCTGGGCGATTGGTGATGTGACCGAAGGGCCAATGCTTGCGCATAAGGCCGAAGACGAAGGCATGGCGGCGGCAGAAGCCATCGCAGGCCAAGCGGGCCATGTGAATTACGACGTCATTCCGGGCGTGGTCTATACCTCACCAGAAGTGGCGGCCGTGGGCAAAACCGAAGAGCAACTGAAAGACGAAGGCGTTGAGTATAAAGTCGGAAAGTTCAGCTTTATGGGCAATGGCCGGGCGAAGGCCGTGTTCCAAGGCGAGGGATTTGTGAAAATCCTTGCCGATAAGACCACCGACCGTGTGTTGGGTGTTCACATCATGGGCCCCGCGGCGGGCGAATTGATCCACGAAGCCTGTGTGCTCATGGAATTTGGCGGATCCGCCGAAGATCTGGCCCGCACCTGTCACGCCCACCCAACGTTCTCGGAAGCGGTACGTGAGGCGGCTTTGGCTTGCGGTGATGGTCCAATCCATTCGTAAGATGCGAGAGCATACAAAAGAAAAGCGTGTCCAATGTGGGCGCGCTTTTTTGTTTGAAAGAGGAGGCTTTGCCCCTCTGTCCTCACCTTCGTTGAGGACATTCACCTCAGGATATTTTTAGAAAGAGGAAGATATACGCCTAATCCGCCACCAACATCTTTAACCCCTGCGTCACATCTGTGCGCACCGCCAACCTAAGGGCGGGTTCATCCCCTGCGGCGAGGGCCACAAGGATCATGCGGTGATGGCGTTGCAGGTCAGACCGGTGACGAGTTGCATATAGCACGCGCATGGTTGGGCCAAGCTGAAGCCAGACGGTTTCTGCCATGGCCAGCATCGCGGGGGCATGGGCGCGCAAATAGAGTGTGCGGTGGAATTCAAGATTTGTGCGGATATACCCAACAGCGTCTTTCTTGGCGACACATTCGGACACGCGCGCGTTGATGGCCCGCAGCCGATC